>CAJMRP010000020.1 GCA_905215765.1 uncultured bacterium | reverse complement strand
GCTAAACTGCTCAAGAAACGTGGTCTTTCTACAGCAGTAGGTGACGAGGGTGGTTTCGCACCGGCACTGAACGGCATTGAGGACGCTCTCGAGAGCATCTGCCAGGCTATCAAGGACGCTGGCTACGAGCCGGGTAAGGACGTTAAGATCGCTATGGACTGCGCTGCCAGCGAGTTCGCTGTATGCGAGAACGGCGAGTGGTTCTACGACTATCGTCAGCTGAAGGACGGCAAGAAGAAAGATCCTAACGGCAAGAAGCTGACAGCAGACGAGCAGATCAAGTATCTTGAGGAACTCATCTCTAAATATCCTATCGACTCTATCGAGGACGGTCTCGACGAGAACGACTGGGACAACTGGGTAAAACTGACAGCAGCTATCGGCGACCGTTGCCAGCTCGTTGGTGACGACCTGTTCGTTACAAACGTTAAGTTCCTGGAGAAGGGAATCAAGATGGGCGCTGCTAACTCTATCCTTATCAAGGTTAACCAGATCGGTTCGCTCACAGAAACTCTCGATGCAATCGAAATGGCTCACCGTCACGGCTACACAACCGTAACTTCTCACCGTTCTGGCGAGACTGAGGATACAACTATCGCAGACATCGCTGTAGCTACAAACTCAGGCCAGATCAAGACCGGTTCTATGAGCCGCACAGACCGTATGGCTAAGTACAACCAGCTCATCCGCATCGAGGACGAGCTCGAGGGCAGCGCGCGCTACGCCGGCAAGGCCGCGTTCTACAACATTCGCTAAACGGGCGAATTTGGCGAGGGGGAGGCTGACTCGGTTCCGCCTCGCCTTGGCAGGATACCGCAAAGCGCTATGGGCGCTGGGCCATACGGCTCAGCGCCTTTTTTATGTCGAGCAAAGGCTGGCGAAGGCGGTGCGGGCGCTCGTGCTATAACTAGAATACTTAGCGCAAACAAACCTCAACCGCACAAGGCGCACATGGATCAGATTTACGACAACAGGTACTATTCCGCCGGTTCGCGTGAGCCGTCGCCTCGCCGTGCGCGCACGGTGCAGCTCGGTGGGTCCGCCTACGCCGGCGCCGACCGCTCCATGCAGCGCCCGACAAGTACCTCGCGCCCCAATGCTCAAGTGAATACTTCGACAGATGGACCAGTGCGCCCGGCACGTTCGTCGCATGCTCAGCGCTCGTCGGCTCAAACGCACGATAGGTCGAGCAGGCCCTCGAACCGTTTTTCGGGCTCGGACTTTATGCACTACGCCAACGACAACGCGGTGGTCAAGGCGATCTACGACTTTACCCACGGTCCTCAGCGAGGGCTATTCATCGGCATCGTCGTTGCCCTGGTGCTCGTGAGCCTGTATTTCCCCGTGCGCGACCTGTACGTGGCAAAGCGTTCGAGCGATATCTTGGCCAAGCAGGTCGAGATTCGCCAGCAATACAATGATGGGCTGCAAAAAAGCGTCGACAAGCTGCTCTCGGAGGAGGGTATCAAGGATGCGGCATCCGAGGACCTGGGCTTGGTGATGCCCGGCGAGAAGAGGATTGAAGTGCAGGGCCTGGACGGCGATTCGGATGCCTCGTCGAGCCAGAAGTCGTCGAACGCCAAGAAGGCCAGCGAGGTGGCCAAGGAGATCGAAGAAGTCGGCAAGGACGCGTCGTGGTACATCCAGGCGCTCGACATGCTGTTTGGATTTAACGGCGTCGAGGGTCAGACGGTCGCGTCCAGCGGCGAGTAGGCGAGTAGCGCCCGGAGGGGAGCCCGCAATGGCAGATTGCAAACGATATAAGGTGGCGGCGATCGACCTGGGAACGGTGTCGTCGCGACTGGTGCTGGCGCAGGTCGAGGCCGGGGCGATCGTGGAATCGTCCAAGCATACCGAGATTACCGATCTGGGCGAGGGCGTTGACGCGACGGGCCGCTTTTGCGAGGCGGCGGTCGAGCGCGTGCTCGCCGCATGCCGCATGTTTGTGGACGAGGCGCGTGCCTTTGGGGCCGTGTGCATCTGTACCACGTGCACGAGTGCCGCGCGCGATGCGTCCAACGCCGTGCTGCTGCTGGACGGCCTGCGCGAGCTGGGTCTCGAGCCGCAGGTGATTCCAGGAGAGGTCGAGGCGCGCCTGACGTTTTTTGGCGTGGCGCACGACTTTGCCGGCGAGCGCATCATTGTTGCCGATTCGGGCGGCGGCTCCACGGAGCTCGCGACGGGCGTATACGCGCCGGAGCGCGGGGTCTTCGCGCTGGAGGGAACGCGTTCGCTGGACATTGGTTGCCGTCGTGTGACGGAGCGTTTCTTCTCGGCGTTGCCGCCTTCGGACGGCGAGCTTGCTGCCGCTGCCGACTGGGCGGGCGAGCAGTTCGAGGCTTACTTTGAGAGCCTGCCGAGCGATTTTGAGCGCGCCGAGCGCTTGGTCGCGGTGGGCGGTACCGTCACCACACTCGTGGCGCTGGTCCACGAGCTGGAGCCGTACGACTCGAGCTTTGTGCACCTGCGCGAGCTTTCGATGGAGCAGATCTCGGACGCTATCGATCATATGTCTACGCTGGATGTGGAGGGTATCGCTGCGCTGCCGGGCGTGCAGCCCAAGCGCGCGGGCGTGATTCTGGCCGGCGCCGTGGTGGTTCGCGAGCTCATGCGCGCCGGTAGCTACGAGTCGCTCACCGTAAGTGAGAACAGCCTCCTCGCCGGCATGGCCGCCACCATCAACGAGGTTCTCGACGGCGCGACCCCCACCATCTCCTGGACCCCAGAGCTCAGCACCCTCTAAATAAGTTGCGGTGAAATAGTTCCTAAATAAGCTGGTAAACGGTATAAACAGGATCTATTCCACCGCAACTTCTAAGGGACCGAAGCTGTCTTTTTAGCCCGTCCTAAATTAGTTGACTTTCTGAAGCGCGGGGCGGTGGGACGTCCGCGCATTTGCTGCGCAAATACGCACCGGCTTCGGCCGCCTGTCGGCGCCCTCGCCGGCTCGCTTCGGACGCTGCGCGTCCGCTTAACGCTCGCCCCCTCGCGGGTTCGAGTCCCACCGGCATCTAAAAGAAGCGAGCCCGCATCCCTGAGGAACACGGGCTCGAAAGCTCCATATGGTAGGGGCGGTGGGACTCGAACCCACAATCCTTGCGGCGAGAGATTTTAAGTCTCCTGCGTATGCCAATTCCGCCACGCCCCCGTGAGACTAGAAGTCTAGCACAAGCCGTCCGTTACGCGTTGACGGCCATCGAGTGTTGGCCCGACTTCTCCAGGAACTCCTGGAACTTGGCTTCGTCGCCCTTGTTCTTGTACTGCAGGGCCAGCAGGTATTCCAGGCGGCAGCTCTTGACCTTGTCGTCACCGGCCTCCTTGAGCATGCGCTCCAGCTCGGGAATGTCGTTGTGGCGCTTCAAGATCATCGTGTCGTACATCAGCTGGCATTCGTGTGCGACTGCCTCGGCCTGACCGCCCTCAAAGCCCTTGATCTCGTGCAGGAGCTCCTTGGATTTTTTGCGGTCCTCCTGGCCAACGTAGTAGTTAAAGGCCTTAATCACCAGGTCGACGCGCTGCATCTTGGGCAGATTGAGTCCCAGCAGCAAATCGAACATCTCGTCGGCGCGCTTGTGGTCCTCGCGCAGCAGATAGGAGTTCAGGCGCAGGTAGTCGCGGTTATAGCGCGGGTACAGCATGCTGGTGAGTTTGCCATCGAGCAAGCGATCGAACTCGTCCCACTGCTTGGCAGCCATAAGCTGCTGCAGGCGCTTAAACGTGGTGCGTTTTTTGACGCTAAAGAACACCGACACGGCGATACAGATGATGACGACGGCGGTCCAGAGGGTGCGGGAATCGGGCATATTGGGGTCCTTAGTCGCTCATAAAGCGAGCGGTATGACAACACGTACTAGATGTATTATACGCAGCGCGCAAGCAAACTGGCATAAAAGCTCATCGAGGCTGAGTGCCATCGCTCGCTGCGGTACACTTACCTAAAGTAAACCACGAAGGGAGACATTACCTATGAAGAAGATCGTTTTGGCTTGCGGTGCTGGCGCTGCTACTTCCACGCTCGTTGCCCAGAAGGTCGCTACCCTGCTCGACGCCAACGGTTACGCCGACAAGTACGAGATCGTGCAGTGCGCCATCTCCGAGGCCAAGGACGTTTGCGACGAGGGCGCCGACCTGCTGATCGCCACCACCGTTGCCCCCGAGGGCCTCACCTGCCCGTACGTGAGCGGCGTGCCCTTCATGACCGGCATGAACCGCGTCGCTGCCGAGAAGGCCGTTCTCGACGTCATGGCACAGTAGGCGCTGACTTCATGAGTGAGCAGAACGCCAATCCGGTAGAGCTCTTTGGCATGCGCGTCGCTCACGTGGGCATCAACGCCACCGACCCGGCCGATGCCCTGGAGATCGCGGAGCTGTTCTCGACGATGATGGGCCTGCCCGTCATCGAGACCCCGGTTTCGTACTTTAACGATTCGCTGGTCGAGGTCATGAAGCAGAACGGTCGTGGCACCAAGGGCCACATTGGCTTTGCCGTCAACGACATAGATGCGGCCGAGAGGTGGTTTGCCGAGCGCGGGCTCGAGGTCAACGAGGAGTCGCGCGCGCTGCTGCCCGACGGTAGCACCAAGCTCGTGTACTTTAAGCGCGAGTTCGCCGGCTTCGCCGTGCATCTGTGCCGCGAGTAGCGCACAAGCTGCTTTAGTTAGCAAAAAATGGGGTAAGGCGCGTGGCCTTGCCCCATTTTTAATACCGAGAGGGTGACTGACGGGCTGCCGTAAATCGAAGGTGAATGGCTTTCCGCGAAGTGAACGAGTGAAATCGAACCCCTGGAGCGTCGACGCTTTGGAGACGCCGTTTCCTGCGGTTTTGTCAGGTTTTCCCTGCGATTTTGGCGCCAAAAAGTGCGGATGCTTCGGGGGTCCAAAATAGGTCGTTCACTTCGCGGAAAAGCATTCACCTTCGATTCGTGAGAGGCGCCCCTACCGCGGCAGGCGAATCGTAAAGCGGCTGCCGACGCCCTCGACCGAGGTCACGCCGATGACGCCGCCGTGGCTATCGACGATCCACTTGGCGATGGCGAGCCCCAGACCCGAGCCCTGCGCGCCGGCATCGCGCGCGTTGTCGGCACGGTAGAACCGCTCGAACGCGTGAGCTGCGGATTCCTGGTTCATGCCGATACCCTCGTCCTCAACACTTATGTCGATCGTGCCCATGCCCGCATCGGGTGTTATGCCAAATGTGACGGTCGTTCCCGCGTCCGAATACTTAGCGGCGTTTTGCACGATCACGCGCAGAGCCTGCTTCACGAGCGCGACATCGACGGACGCGTCGCAGCGCGGGTCGCTGGCAAACGCAGCGTCAAAAGCCAGCCGATATGTGTGCCCGGCATCAATCATCTGTGATTCCTCGCACACCTCGCCGACCAGTGCAGCCAGGTTGGTATTCACGCGCCGCAGCACGGTGCGGCCGGCATCTCCGCGTGCCAAAAACAGCAGTTGTTCCACGAGCTCCTGCATGTGCTCGCTTTCGGCCTTGAGCGAGGCGATGGACTCTGCCAGCACGGCCGGGTCGTCCTTACCCCAACGATCGAGCATGTTTACGTAGCCCTGAATCACCGCGATGGGCGTGCGCAGCTCGTGACTCGCATCGTTGACAAAGCGCATCTGCTGCAGCTTGGCCTCTTGCATCTGGCGCAGCAGGCGGTTGAGCGCGACCTCGATGCTCGCCAGGTCGGCGTCGCCGGTGGTGACGCTCGGCGAGTCGACGCTTGCGCGCTCGATGGCCTGCTCCAGCGTTTCCATCTTGCCGCCGGAGAGCTGCATACGGCCGAGCTCGTCCACGCGTAAGGCCAGGTCGTTGAGTGGTGCCATGGTGCGGCGCACGCGGCGGGCGCCGCCGAGCATGTTGAGCACGCTGATGACCTGCCAACCCACAACGACAAGGTAGAGAGGCCATAGCGCGACGAGGTCCTGTGCGAGGGGGAAGGTCTTGGTGGTACGCGCAAGCTCGACGGTATAGGTGAGCGTTGTCAGGGCCCAGCTGCGCGCGGGCGTCAGCGACATGCCGTGAACGGTGGCGCCTGGAATCCATCCTGCGGTAAACGCGCCGTCGGGTAGCGTCTGGTTGTATCCATAGACGAGGATCGCCGCCGCAATCACCACCAGCAACAGATCGAGCCAGACGTAGCTCACCAAGCGGCGCCACATGTAGCTCCAGTTGATGGCACGGGCGATGGAGGTGACGCGCTTGGTCTCGGCGTTACGCGCGGCAGACATAGCCCACCCCGCGCACGGTCTGGATGATGCGGGCGCTGCCGCCGTCCTCGATCTTGGCGCGTAGGTGCGCGATGTGCACATCGACGTTGTTGGTGTCGCCTACGTAGTCGTAGCCCAGCGCCTCGTGCGCGATGCGCTCGCGCGTGAGCACGGTGCCGGCATGTGCCATAAGCAGGGCGAGGACGTCGAACTCGCGGGCGGTTAGCGCGATGGGCGAGCCGCCGACCGTGACTTCGCGGCGGTTGGGGTCGAGCGCAACCGAACCCACGGTGAGCGCGGCGGGGGAAGGCACGGCAGAGGTCTTGGCCGAGTCACCAGCTGGGGGTATCGCGGCGGCACCCGTAACGCCCTCCCCGGCCCCAACGCCTGAGGCCGCCCGCACGGCCTCCGAGCGCTTTAGCGCCACGCGGATCCGTGCGAACAGTTCCTCAATGGCAAACGGCTTGGTCAGGTAATCGTCGGCGCCGGCGTCGAGCCCAGCCACCTTGTCCATCACGGCATCGCGCGCGGTGACCATGATCACCGGCACGTCCTTGTGCTTACGTACGCGCCGCAGCACCTCCATGCCGTTGAGCTGCGGCAATAGCACATCGAGCAGAATCAGATCGTAGTTGCGCTCCAGTGCCAGGTCCACGGCGGTGCGGCCGTCGGCGGCGTGCTCCACCTGGTAGCCCTCGTGCTCCAGCTCGAGTGTCACAAAGCGGGCGATTTTCTCCTCGTCCTCTACGATCAGGATCCGTGCCATGCGTGCCCCCGTCTGTGATTACTTGTCGTCGTTCAGATTTTGTTTGATGCCGTCCGCGGCATCGGCGGCGTGATCCATCAGGTTGTTGATGCTGCCAGGCACGTCGCCGTCGCTGTCGATGCGGTAGCGCATGCCAAAGAACAGGCCAAGCAGCATCAGCCAAATCGTGGCGCCCCAGGCAAACAGGGCGACGATGGGGATCAGGATGGGAATGTTGAGGATTATCGCATCGCGGCGCGTGGCGATAAACTTGGTGTCCAGGCTCAGGCGGAAGAGCTTTTTGAGGTACTCCCACACGCTGTCCATCTTCTTGGAGAAATCGGTCTTTTCGCTCGACTTCTCGTAGGCGGCCTGTGCGGCGACCATCTCGGCCGAGGGCTCGTCGACCGGCGTGGATTCGGTGGCGGCGTGCGCTGACGTGGTCTGGGTCTTGCCCTGCGACTCGAGCCAAATGATGGCATCAAGGACGTTGCCGTCGGCGGCATCGAGTGCTGCCTTGGCGTCGGTGTAGCTCACGTTGCACTTGGTGCGGATGGTTTCAACTTTTTCGAGGTCGTCCATGACCTGTCCTTTCGTTCGATGGGCGCGACGCCGGGCGATCTGCCCGGGCGCGAGCGATGCGTTCGGCGGCCTGCGTTGCGCGGCGCCGCCCCGCCCTTGGTCGAACTCTATAGTGCAGGTTATAGATTAAGCGATTCTTGAGCCAAGATTAATGTTGGATGAGTTTTTGGGCGGCGAAGCGCGTGACGCGGGGCGCGCAGGCAAGGGGAAGGCCGGTTTTGCGTGGCGTGGGGAAGGGAAGGACAGGTCTTTGGGGCGGCCGACAGCGAGGTTTAATACTTTTCCGTGAAGTGAACGAGTGAAATCGGACTCCCGAAACATCGACACTTTGAGTGCGCCGTTTCCTGCGGTTTTACTGCCAGAATCCTGCGATTTTGCCGACGAAAAATGTGGATGCTTCAGGGGTCCAAAAACAGACGTTCACTTCGCGGAAAAGTATTAGACCTCGATAGCAGAGGATGGGGTGCCGGTAGCAAAGTGGTGACAGAAATGGGATAAACAGGGCGAACGATTCATACGAATCAGAATCACGTTGCAAAAGTATGAAAATATCCTACAATTGCAACATGAAGTACTTTAGCAACATAGCGGCGATAAGCGAGCTTTCCGAGAGTGAGGGTGTGTTTACCACAGCCCAGGCGGCTCGCATGGACATCTCTCGAGATGCACTGGCACACTCATGTCGCGCAGGGCGTCTTGAACGGATATGCCACGGCGCCTACCGGATGTCTGGAACACAGCGCCGAGACACTGACGAGCTCAACGCTTTTTGGAAGCTCACCAATCCCTCCCTTTGCGCGTGGGAGAGAAAACGCCAGTGGGACGGCATTGCAGTGAGCGGTACGACTGCGGCGAGCCTACAGCAAATGGGCGATTTCCATCTGTCCCCCTACAGGATGACCGCGCCCATGCGCATCAATACGAGAAACGAATCCCTTTCTTTTGCAAAGCGCGAGATTGCTGAGCAGGACATCGTTTGGCTCGACGGTCTGCCGATAACTAAACCCGAGCGCACGCTTGTCGATCTTTGCCTCGATTGCGAGGACCCCTCATTAATTATCGATGCCTATAACGACGCGCTTGGGCGAGGGCTCGATATACAGCGGCTGAAAGATCTTGTAGAGGAGAACTCTAAAACCGCCAAACGACGCGAGCTAATGAGGCCTTTGCTGATGGTACTGGACGGGTAATGCGAAACGGAGGACATGGTGAAGTACAAAACGCCTGCCGCATTGGAGATGGCTGTTAGGGATGCCGCAAGAGAATCGCCGATGGATACTAATCGGGCGATCGTCGGTTTCTACTTTCATCGCTTCCTATGTCGCGTTTTTTCAGAAGATGACGGCCGCTTTGTGCTCAAGGGCGGCCAAAGCGTCCTGGCGCGAACACTCGATGCACGTGTCACAAGAGATATTGACTTGGTTGCTCAAGGGGAAAGTCTCGAAGAGGCTATTGCCGATCTGGTGCAGGCGGCTTCGATTGATCTGGAGGATTTCGTTTCGTTTGTCTTTGATCGTGCAGAGCAGATCAAAGAAGAAGATGAGTATCGGTGCGGTGCGAAGGTGTGGTTCACCCCCTTTATGGGAACCAAGAAGCTACAGCCAATTTCAATTGACTTGGTAATTGATGAAGTGCGGGGACTTGAGCCTGAGGTTCTTGCGCCGATCGATCGTTTGAATATCGAGGGGCTCCCAGTCTGCGGCTATCGTGTATGCCGAGTGGAGAGCGCCCTTGCAGATAAATTGCTCGCAATGATAGAGATACACGAGGGTCGCGCCTCTTCGCGAATCAAGGATATAGTCGACATCTTGGTGTACGCGAAAACTTGCTCCGTCGATGGGGCAACGCTTGCTGAGAGAGTTGAGAAAGAAGCGTCTGCTCGCAAGATAACAATGCCGAAAGAGTTCGTAGCGCCTCTTTGGTGGAAGCAAAATGGCTCTGCGCAGTACGCAAAGATGGCGAGGCAGGCGGGAGTGTTTGAACTCGCGGGGAATATTGCCGGGGCGGAAGAGGTCGTCAATCGGTTATATGCGCCATGCTTTGACCATTCGATGAATGTGTGCAAATGGAATCATCAAACCATGAGATGGGAGCAGCCCAGATAACTAACCCGGCGGCAGGAGCTGGTCCTGCTACCGGGTTGGGACGCTGTCGTTGACGATTATTGCTGGTCGGCTTGTTTGAGCGCCTCGGCGACCGCCTTATTTGCAGCCTTGAGGTTGCGTTGAGCTTGAGCAACCGAGATCTCGGCTTGCTTTTTTGCCCTTACGACCTCGGCAAAGCGCTTGATGGATTCGCTGTACTCGCGCGTACGCGGGTCGAGCGCCGGCGGGACTTCGATCTCGAGCAGGTCGGAGGGGCGGACGGCGCGGGTGTATTGGTTCTCGGACAGCACTCGCATAACCTTGGATCCATGGCCATCGGTGAGGTACGCCGCGACCATTTCCGAATACACCATGCGCTCCTCGTCGGTCATGGTTGGAACCGCCGGGCGAATAGCGGTGGTGTTATGTGAGGCGACCAGATGCTGCTTTGCGTCGTCAACGCCAACCACAAGTAGGTTGGATGCGCCATAGCGGCCGAGCATGCGAGGCATGATGATGTCGCCCGGGTGAAGCTCGTAGCGCTCCAAGATGCTTGGATTTACCTTTACGGGTTCCGAATCGGGCTCCGAGGCACCTTCGACAACATCTCGGGGCAGCAGATAACCGTTGCGGAAGTCCTGAGATGAAATGCGGCGCACCTCGACTGCGTCGATGTCGTTCGAGGTGGTGCTGTCTCGGGGCATAAACGGCACCACGCGCATAAAGCTGTCACCAAGCGTCGCGCTGTAGTTTTGGGCGACGGCGATGAGCTCGACTCTGCCTTTAGAGAGCGCCGCATGATGCTGCAGCAGCTTGCGCGTTTCAACTGCGGTGGTGTGGATATCCAGCGTTTTGTCCGAGTCAAACTCAACGCTACTCCAGTTAGCGGAGAAGGCCAGAGAAAGGTCGGGGTAGTTAATCTCGTCGGGAAAACGAAAACGAGGCAAATGCTCCACGGCGTTATGGAACGAAACGGTGCGATTGCCCGTTGATAGCACGACTAGCGCGCACATGCAGTTTGCCCTCGGCTCGGTGAGTGACGGGTATAGGACGCATTCGATCAGCCCCTCACGCAACAGAATCGTGCGCGCCTGCTCGGCATCGTCCAATAATCCGAGCGGCAGTAGCACGGCAGCTCGTGTTCGACTGGAGAGGGCTAGTGCGTATAGGCACCAGAGATAAGCCTCCCAGTCGCAAAAGCCCAGATAACCAGGCTCTAGTTCATTAATGAGCGCCTCGCATGCGCTGTTGATTTCGCGAAAGCGTTTGCGAGCACAAGTTGCGGCGTCGATGAACACTGGTGCGGGGTCGTTGCCGTTTGCGTCTCGCTCACCAGGCTCAAGCTCACAAATATTGGGCACGCCGTTACCGTTTAGGGTAAAGCACTTAGCGAGATCTTCGGCATCCACGGCGCCAGGTAGACGTACGGTGAGCAGACGGCTGTCTTGTTCCAGGTTAAGCGCGCGCGAGAGGGCGGCGGCAGTGAGGCGTGGCAATGATGATGTAGTTTCACGCATGTATAGAGCCCTTTCTTCTTAGTGGGTTTATATTAGCAGAAAAATTTGAAAATTTCTAATGACGAGAACAGCACGATATGCTATTCTCGAATCAATCCAAAACCAACTCAATACCGACTGCTCGATGCAACCGCTATACAGTCTTTAGACAAACAATGCTATCGAACAGGACGATTTCGCTTATGAAACTACAGGCTAGACCGACAATCATCGCTCTACCGTCAGAGCATTCTAAAACTTAGAACAAACTAATCGACAAACATCTGCAACCGGATAGAAAGAAGCATTCATGAAGAAACGGGACAGTATCTACGAGGCACTCCTCAGTGCGATCGACGAGGATCTCCGTGGTATGTGCGAAGTGAACAGGAAGGCAGAGCTGCTACTTCCGTGTCCGTACTGCGGCGAGAAGAACGTCGAGCGCCTAGCTAAATCGCTCGTTGGCGTGCTGGAAGAGCGCTCGCCCGATATTCCCGGGCTGGTGCCCGAGCAGTATCGAGCCGATGTACACGGGGCCCGCGAACTTTTGACTGCCGCGACACTCGCTTTGCTGCCACTGTATTTCCCCCCGCGCGATAGTCGCATGGAAAGCGTGGCGACTGTAGTGAGCATGTTTAGGCACGGGCGTACTGTGGGCTTCAAATCGGCTGGCGTTCTCTTGTTCGAGGAAGTTGCGACAGGGATGAAGTACAGCACCAAGCAGGGTGCCTATATCCCGTCCTTCTTCGTACGCTATACCGACGGCAGAAAGCCATGCGACCGGCTGCACCGCGATGGATCGCGTGGCTTTACGGCGGATGAAGATGATGCCGTCATGTTTTACAAGCGCTACCTCAAGGTGCAACGACGCGTGTTCGATACGAGTCCGCGTTTCAACTTTGAGCTATGCGTCAAACGTCCGTTTGAGGCACTTTTGGACGAACGACACACTTTTTATTACATGGAGGAAAAGATGGAAATCAATTTGACCAACAAAGTACACGGACTCGAAAATCGCTATCTCCTCAATATCAAGCATCATAAAGATTACGACCTGCTTGACGAGCTGATGATCCATGCACTGCTTGCGTACCTGGGAGACACAACGGTCTCAACTGCTGCTCGCGAGAGTTATCTAGCGCAGGCCGAGCGTCTGATCGGCCACGCGACCAAGTCGCCGCACTCGGCACAGCTCAATGAGGGCGACGGTGTCGATCGCATTGCCTAACAACCACCAACACTACGGACAAGAAAGGGGTCACGCCATGCCAGTCATCAAGATGTACGGCTACGAGGCCGCGCAGCAAACGGAGTATCAGACCAAGAAGTGGGCGACTAAGGAGGAGATGCAAGCGCTGTCGTCTGGCGATGAGCAGCGCGATGTGATCCTGGCGCAGGGTGCCACAGTGGCGTTCTACGAGGACGACAAGCATTGGGAGACGAGTGTGTCCAACAACGTCTTTGCCTTTGGGGGTACCGGCAGCGGCAAAACGGCGAGTTTCATTTTGCCCAACCTGCTCAATCACCACGAATGCTGTTATGTGGTCACAGACACCAAGGGTGAGCTGCTGCGCCGTACGGGGAAAGGCTTTGAAGAGGACGGCTACGAGGTAACGGTTCTCGATACTGTTAATCCCGAGCAGTCGGCCGGATACGACCCTCTGCGTTACGTGATGGATGTCGAGGATATCCCCACCACAGTGGCGGCAATCATGGAGGGGGTCGATCCTGACGGTCGTAGCCGTAGGTATGATCCGTTCTGGGATAACGCAAACGATCTGCTGCTTCGAGCAATTGTTGGAATCCTGTATCTCCTGGAGTGTCTTGCCGGCACCCTTGCGCCGGGCGAGGACCCCAATGCTCTGCGCCGCTACCTTAAGATGAACAACGTCTTTAAACTGGCTGCGCTCATCAAGGTTACGGGAGATGGTGAGGGGCGATTCCCGTTGGACTACCTTGTAGAAGAGGTGGAGTCCAGGGAGTTTCTCGATAAGTTTGGTGCGGAGAACGCTGATCTGTATGGCGTTGAGCAGTATCGCGATTTTCGAGGTGCGGCAGATAGGACGCTTAAGAGTATTCTGATCACGCTCAATGCAACTATCTCGCGGCTTAAGACGCCTCAGCTCATGCGCGTTTTTGAGAATGACGAGATGCGTCTTGATCGTATTGACGAGGGCAAGCGCGTAATCGATCTTAAGGTGAGCGACAACGATTCGGCTAATGCATGGCTTGCGAACGTTGCCCTTAAGCAGCTGTTTAACCTTGCCCAGCGCCGCGCCGATGCCAGCCCCAGCGGCCATTTGCAGCGTCGCGTGCAGTTTGTGCTCGATGAGTTTCCCAATGTGGGTCGCATCCCCGATTTTGAGCGCAGCATTGCGACCGTGCGAAGTCGCGGCATTAGCTTTTTGATGTGTGCGCAATCGCTGAGCCAGCTCGATGTCGTGTACGGCAAATCCACGGCGCTGACCATCCTCGATAACTGCGATAGTTTGGTCTATATGGGCGGCGGCAGCAACATCGCAACGCAGAATTACATAAGCGAACTGTGTGGCGAGTCGGTTTTGGGCACCAAGTACGTGGGTGCCGAGCGCACTGCCGTAGATGTGCGCGGTTGCGTGATGACCCCAGGCGAGGTGGGGCTTATGCCTCGCACCGATTGCCTGGTCAAGGTGACCGGTATGCGCCCCTTCCGCGCCAAGAAGTACTTTTGCGACGACCATCCCAATGCTGCCAAGTGGCTGAGGGATTAGTCCCTGCAGCTTTGTGTATCCCATCTTGCATGTTTTGTCGCACGGCTTCCGTTAGTCGTAAGCCGTGCGGTCCAGTTTTTGCCTCCTTACCGATTCCGTTTAGAAAGGAATTACCATGCCCGTTATGTATCGTGAGCCCAGCATCATAAAGAAGTCCAAGGACGGCCGTGTTGCCGCTGTCGATATGGCAAGTGAACTGCTCAACAGTCGTGTGCTGCTGCTGGAGGGTGAGGTCAACGATGTGACCTGCAACGGCCTTATTAAGTCCATGCTGGTGCTGGAACATCAAAGCGCAACCGAGCCCATCACCCTTATCATCAACAGCCCGGGTGGCAGCGTTACGGCGGGGCTGGCGCTCATCGACACCATACAGTCGCTCGATTGCCTCGTGATCACGGTGGGCGAGGGCGTCGTGGCCTCGATGGCCGCAGTGATTCTGGCCTGCGGCGACCACCGTCAGGTGTACCGCCACACGCAGGTGCTCATTCACCAGCTGATGGGCGGCACGGGCATGGCGCAGCAGACCGATATCGAGATTGTGGCCCAGCATACAGCGGCCATGCGCGCCGAGCTGGACGAGCTACTGGCCGAGCACGGCAACCTGAGCGCCCAGGAGTTCCATGAGCTCACCGAGCGCGACTGTTGGTGCAACGCCAAGCGCGCACTGGAGTTGGGTCTGGTGGACGAGGTAATTGCTCCGAGTAAGAAGGCGCTCTAGCGGGGCATATGCCCTACAAGTACGTTGAGCAGGGCGAACAGGTGCGTAAATTCACAGCCAGAAAGAGGTTGAACATGAGCAGGATTTGGGATGTCGACGGTATTGAGTGGGAAGATCTGCCCACCGTGAGCGACCTACTGTACGCTGCGGACACAAAGATCCTGGCACGCGAGGTTGCCCTGCGATACGGCGGCAAGCCGGACGACCGTGGCCGTGTCGATAACGAGCGCAACCTAAAGCGCGTTCGCCGCAAGGTCAAAAAGCTGCGGAAGATCGACCCCGAGTCCAGCGACAAGATTGTTTTGCTGCCCAAGCATGTCGTCAATCGCCGCGATGCGGGCCACGGCTTTGGCTATTACGACGTGGAGCCATGCGCTTTTACGCGCGGTGGCGCGCAAAAGCTGGGAGAGGACGCGTGCGCTGAAGTATATCCGTGGGAACTGTTTCTGCTGAACGAGGAGCCCGCAAGCGTCGTTCTGGGCTATCGGGTATGGCTTGGCGGCGAATGGGACCTGTACGAGCGCTATCGTTTTTTGGCTGTGGTGTGCGCCAGCGCGCTGAATCGCATCCGCGAGCAAAAGGAGCTGCGCAAGTGCCTCGAGAAGGACGATGCAGCCTGCGATATGGACGAGGACGAGGCAATCGAAGGTGTTCGTCACGATGTGCTGTATCCCGAGGAAGTAATCAACGCAAAGCTCGGCGGCTATTGGGATGCAAGCTTGGGACTCGACCTGCCCTGGAAGGACGAGCATTTCGAGACCTGCGTGCGAATTGACAGGGCAATCGATGACCTGTTTGCCGAGGAGACTAAGCGCTGTGCTGCGGAGCTTGGGAGGAAGCTCGAGCGCGGGTACGAGGAGCGCGGGGAAGCGCCGTTGTTTCAACCATTCGCCGACGAATGAGAAAAGGCAGCAAGTACGGTTCCCCGTGGGATTATCCATTTGATTTGATCTATAACGCCTATTCGAGCGGAGTCGGTTTACCGTCGCACTGATAGAATTAGGCGAAATGCACGACTGCAATGAGTCGTGCAACCCCGTTACAGGAAGGAATGATCATGCTCGATCTCAAATGCTCGATGCAGGTCCAGCTCGATAACCTATGACTCAAGCCGGAAGATCTTGCACGAGGCCTCGACATTCGCGTCTCAAGCGTCCGAAAATGGCTCGACCCCGAGCTCGACTGTATGCCGGTCAAGGATGCCTTCGACTGGATATACGACCAGAACGAAAAGCTCGGCGGCCTCACGATGCAATGCCTGAATGACGTGGACGAGTCCTACGGGAAATTTGGCCAGCATATCGTTCGTTGGTATCGAGATGAAGATCTGCCCGATGTTGAACCGAGAGGCCTTTGCAATCTCGCGAGCCACCTTGTCGCTGACCAACTCGCCGCGAAGGGTATAGAGTGCTCTGTTGTCTACGCATCCCGCGACGATGAGTGGATCGGGCGGAACCTGGACTTTTCCCCGATATCGACCCCAAGGCCGCATTTATATGCAGTCTGCGACATTACGCGATCGTTCGAACCGGTTCTTGAGAACTTCAATTTTTCCGAAACGACGGACGGTCTTGTGAGATGTGTGTTCAACGACAAAACCAACGCGTACATAGAAGTTCTGTCTTTCAGCAAGATTGTCAACGACGCGAAAATGAGAAATGGCATCTTTTTCGATAAATTGGGTCTCCCAAGTTAAGGATTGCGGTTATTGGTTAACGAACAGAGGCGTGCTCAACTGAAGTTTGAGGGGGTTACTATAGATGGCAAAAAAAACGAGCAAAAGAACAGAGGCGAGAAATCGCTATCTGCTTCGGACTGTTGCAAAACAGCGCGGATGGAATGTTTCTCACGTTGCAAAAGGAGGCAATTTTCTCGAAGAACAAGAGATAGAGGATGCTTTTCCCGATATTGGGTTGAATGGGACGAAGCCTGATTTTCTGGTATGTGCAAAAGGCATCCCGTTAGTGGTTGTCGAATGTAAAAATGAATACAACAAAATTGATGAAGCGATGTCCCAAGCGAGGAATTATGCCGAACAGATTAATTCTAGCCACAATCCGTATCAGATAAGCATCATTGTCGGTTCAGCCGGTGAAGAGGACTACGGCTATGTATTCCGAACGGAATATCTCCTTGGAAGCGGTCAGTCAGGCGAAAACATCTGGGTTTCGCTAGAGGCAAATGGGTATCCGATTACTAGTTTCCCTTCTTACTCCGAATGCGAAAACGCACTACTGACTACAAATGGAGCAACGGAACTATCTATTCCGAAAAGCGAAGATTTCATTTCTGCGGCGATTTCGATATCCGCCGTTCTTCGCTCTGCGAAAATCGAACCCCAACTAAGGCCAAAAGTATTAGGCTCGCTGATTACTGCGCTCTATTGGGGCGATATCGACCTTTCCGAAGGAAAAGAACTTGATTCCATTAATGCCCTCGTTTCTGAGGCTATCACAACAACAGATCATTTCTCAGAAGAAAAAAAGGGTCAACTGATTACAGCGTTGACGTTGACTCAGGCCGACTATAAGATGCTCGCCCCGAAAATTGCTCATTTAGTCGCGCTGTTGAATACGTTAAACATTCGTTCAGTACTTCAAACGGACACTGACTTTCTTGGGATGCTATATGAAGCGTTCATTCGGTATGGCTACGACAATAACGCACTAGGAATTGTTTTTACTCCACGTCACATTACGAAGTACTGCGCAGAACTGATTGATGTCCAAGCTGGTGAAAAGGTCCTCGATCTCGCCTGTGGTAGCGGGGGATTTCTTGTTGCAGCGTTCGACAGAATGATGCGAACGAGAAAGAAGAACAATATTCCCACCGACATAATCCGGGAGTCACTATACGGGTTTGATACAAATCCAACGGTATGGTCCCTGGCGGCGCTCAACATGTTCTTCCGAGGAGACGGGAAGAGTCATATTGAGAACAGTAGCTGCTTTGAGGACGGTAGCCGCACGCTAGTTCGAGGAAGATTCAACAAGGTAATGCTCAATCCGCCTTTTTCTCAAGAGGATGAACCCGAAAGGGATTTTATCTCAGCCGGAATTGACGCACTCGAACCGAAGGGTCTTCTTGCCGTAGTTGTAAAGTCCGGTATTTTCGCGGATAGAGACAACTCTTCATGGAGAACAGAGCTCCTGAAAAGCAATGTCCTTCTGGGGATGATTAGTCTTCCGGGCGATCTCTTTTACCCAACCGCCGTCGATACCACAATCATGGTTCTTAAGGCGCATTGCCCGCATCGAAAAGAGGACCGTGTGTTTATGGCCAAGATTTGGAATGACGGTTACGAAAAGCTAAAGGGCAAAAGGGTCGAATGCTCGGGAAACCAATTACCAGAAGTCCTAGATTGCTTCAATGCATTCATGCAAGGAAAGGATTTTACGAGCGATCTCGCTACCGTTGTAGACGGAAGTTTGATACTTCAAGAAGGTGCGGAATTCTCTCCCGAGCAATATCTTTCGCAGCCTTCATTCCTCACTGTTGAGTTGTCGGTCATTCGGCGCCATGTTGAACGCGAAATGCTTTCAACTTGTATCGACTATTCCGATTTATCATCGGAAGTAATTGATGGCTTTCCTTGCAAATGGAATGATTTGCCTTCGTTGCCATATGACGTCAGCCTGCCGATAGAAGAGCTGTTTTATGTCGGAAGCGGAAAATCGCAGGGTGAGAAGAACTATCAAGATGGTGCATGTCCTTATATCTCGAGCGGAGACCCCAACAACAGCATAGTCAGACTTGTCCAAGGAGTGGATGACGAGATTTATTGCGATGGTGGAATTACTGTTACTTGCTTCGGATGTGCAAGAGTTCAGCCGTGGCCGTTTATGGCACGAGGAAATGGCGGATCTGCCGTTAGGGTACTAACGCCGAAATACAGGATGACTCTGAATGAGTTGATTTGGTTTGCATCACAAATTAACTCTCAAAGATGGCGGTTCTTCTATGGACGAATGTCTATCAAGGGGCGTCTGAAGCAGTTAACGGTAAAGACCCCCACAGAGGCAATTCCGGATGGCGATGTATCCATCGCCGAGAAGGTGTCAATGCTAAGAAAGAGTTTTGAGGATATCCTGGGCCTTTAACGCGATTCTCTCGATTGGGCGCTGTAGGTGCGGAGTGGGGCATGCCCCTCTCCGCACCTTATTACAGGCTTTAGCCTGTGCGTCGCGCGCAGGGCGGCGCATCAGAAACCACCCGCTACGCGGGTGGGGCTAACCGGCTTTACAAAGCCGCCCCCTCGCCGGACACTTGCGATTGTTCAGGCCGCAAGGAATCCGAGTGGAGAGGGCGGTGATGGCGTATGGCCCAGAAGGCCTGCAGCCTGTCGCACACGAAGTGGATGTGCAGGTACCACGTCGCGTTCACGCCGAAGTATAGGCGCAAAGTCATCTACAACCAAGTGAGGTCCGACCTTGGGGAGATCTTCAGGAAGCTCTGCCAGTACAAGGGGATAGAGATCATCGAGGAGCACCTGATGCCCGACCACGTCCACATGCTGCTGGCGATACCGCCGAAGTGCAGCGTGTCCAGCGTGATGGGCTATCTGAAAGGGAAGAGCTCGCTGATGATATTCGACAGGCACGAGAACATGAAGTACAAGTTCGGCAACAGGAAGTTCTGGGCTGAGGGCCACTGCGTTTCCACCGTCGGCCTGAACGAGGCGACGATCGCGAGGTGCATCCGGGAGCAGGAGAGGGCCGACATCGCGCTCGACCGGCTGAGCGTCAAGGAGTACGAGGACCCCTTCGATAGGGGGCCGAAGCGGAAATAGCGCCGGTTTGACCGGCTCGTTACGGGCCAATCTGCAGTGCGGCCCGAACGCCGTGAGGGCCGGCGCCTTTAGACGCGTGCCGGCAATCCAAGGGTTATACCCTAAGAGCAAACCACCCCTTTTAGAGGTGGTTTTGATGTGTTCTGGACGGTCGAATCGATCGAGACGTATTCAGGTCCATCGATTAAAAATAGGGAGAGGACGTCGCCGTCTGGTTGCCCTCATCTATCTACAATTTCACCGGGATCATTCTTCGAGCTCGACGGTTTTTCTGCCGGTCTATCAGAAGGACGGAAGCAATCTCTTCCCTACCTCCTTTCTTGATAAAAGGAAGCTGGAGAGGGGATCAGTTAAGTCTTGATCTTGGCGTTCATGTGGATAGCGCTGTTGACGCTCTTCTGGTTGAGACGGGGGCGTGGTTTGCGTTGGGTCCCGCTGTAGTTGCTCGCTGCGCTTCTCGTCTATGATTTCAAAGAGAATTAATCTTCCCTTTCCGCTGGGTGGGAAGTGCAGGAGTCTTTTCCTGCCTTCTGGCAAAGGCTCTAAGGGGCTTCTGTCGGGGGTGAATACGTCCATTGAACCTAAGCCTGGGACTGGGATGGGGCCATCTTGGATTTGCTCCTTGTCGCTATTGATAGAAGCAATAAGACGCAGGAGATCAAACAGGCGCAGTTTCCAGCCGCCAAAACGAATAGTCGGCTTGTCTATTGTCATGCAGCTCGATTTTGATGATTTAGCACTTTGGGCAAGCTTGTCTCGAAGTGCAGGATAGGCATATTGATTAAGGTAAACGGCGATTTCCTGATTGCCGTTGATGACCTGTTCTTCCCAGATTACGGGATGGGGGAAGGCAAGGCGCTCAGGCGTCTTTGTTCTAGGCTGGTTTTTCGGGCCGTTGATTGCGGCTCTCCAGGACTGATAGAGCTCATCCGTTATCAGGGTGCTCTTGAAGTAAACGGGCCCTATTTCATGGTCGACAAATTCCTCGAGTTCCGCAAAGTATGAGAAACGTCTTTTTTCATTGAGTTGTTTAGCAGTTTCAGCCTTCTTATGGAGGTTGATGGCCGTGCCGTGCGGCGCTTTGCGACCCAAGCGCTTCGTTTCATTGAGCCGGGGGTTGCAGTAACGATTTGTGGCTGGGTCAAAGCGGTTGCAGTACTGGCTGTTTGATCCGGTTGGAAAGAATAGCGATCCGCAGGACTTGCATCTAATGGGAATCTTGCCGCAATTGAGTAACTCGCTAAGAAGCCTTGCATAGAACTTTGAAAAGGACCATTCCGTCTCCAATAGACATGTATTCTCGGCATGGCGAATAATGGCCTGTCTCTTTATCTGCTTGAGTGCCGCGTCGTGGTCACTCAGCGCCGCTTTGCGGACGAGCAGCCCCTGTGATTTATTGAGCGCGGCGCGGCGAAGGGGCCCGTAGCGATGGATAAACTCTTGATGCCTGGATAGCTCTCCCTCAGACACTCCTTCTGGCGGCTGCTGAAAAGACCCATGTGAAATTACGGAAAGCGAATGGAAGTAATCGGTGGACCGGAGCGATTGAAGTTCGCTTAGAAGGTCTGCCAGTATATCGACATCGCATTCGCAGGCGCGGGGCTTCGTTAAAGAGTAAAGTAATTGCGAGCAAAGATTAATGACGGTGTCAAGCTGTTGGGGAATCGCTGTTAGCGCCGGAATAATTTAGCCAAATATAGTCGGCCGAGATTGACCAATCCCGGCCGACCCATTTTAGCCAACACGCCCGCATCTATGACTTTCCTATCGCATTCCTACATCCCCTCGGGCTGGATCCCCCTCACCTTCACCGCCTGGGGGACGGCCTCCACCGAGTAGGTGTCAAGCTCCCTGCCGCGGTAGCTCGGGCCCCGCATCACGAACACCGACGCCTTGTCGAACAGCCTGTCGAGGGCGCAGAGGAGCGTGTCGTCGCCCGTGAAGAACTCATCCCACCCGCTCGGGGCGATGTTGCTCGTGAGGACCATCGCGTTCGGCCCCTCCTTCTCGTAGCGCCTGTCGACGACATCGAAGAACAGGTCGGTGCACGGCCTGTCGTAGACGCATCTCCCCACCTCGTCAACGATGAGGCACGACGGCTTGACGAGCGAGGAGACGACCCGCGAGGTGTTTCCCCGCTGGACGGCCTTCTGGAACCTGTCCCTGAGCTCGGTCGCCTTTATGTAGTAGGTCTTGAGCCCCCGCATGCAGCACTCGCGCCCGTAGGCCTGCGCGAGGTGCGTCTTCCCTATGCCGCCGGGCCCGACGAAGGCGACGTTGCGGTGCGCGTAGAGGTCGGCCAGCGACGGGAGCTTGCCCAGCGCGGCCGCGTCCCGGCCCTGGATCCTGGAGAAGTCGAAACCCTCGAAGGTCTTGGGCTCGCGCCTGGGCAGCCTGC
>CAJMRP010000019.1 GCA_905215765.1 uncultured bacterium | reverse complement strand
GAGGGAAAGTAGCTCCCTCGCGGCGGTTTTTGGCGTTTGCCCAGATAAAACCTGCCAAAATAAACCTGTCCCTTTTTGGCAGGTTATCGCTTCCAAAAGTGGAGGATGAGCGTCGTGCGGTTTTGCTGTTCGGTTTTGACCAGGATGTTGTGGATGTGGGTCTTGACGGTGCCCACGGCAAGGAATAGCTCGTCAGCGATCTCTTGGTTCGATTTGCCCAGTACGACCAGACGCATAACTTCGGTCTCACGGTTGGAGAGCTTGTAGGCGTTGCGATAGAAGGGCATCTGCTCTTCGATGTGTCGATCAAGATCGCTGACGTTCTTTTCCTCGGGCGCCTCCTGCATGCGGATTGAAAGCACGTGGTAGGAGTAGATGATCAGCAGAATCGCAAAGTAGCAGGCAAAGACGTTTTCGCTAAAGTTGCGCTCGGACAGATATAGTTGCAGCCAAGAGGGCGCCAGACTCATGGGGACAATCAGAATGTTGTAGAAATCCTCGGCAACGATGCAACCGACCAGAATAGCGCCGATAATCAGGTGCTTTCGTTGGTTGTTAACGCGTGCCTTCAGCTCGACTTGCGTGCTCTTGCGTGCCGTCCAAAAGATATATAGCCCCACGAAAACAAGGAATACCTGACGCATCGTGTAGTAGAGCCATTGATGAATGGGGCCGTAGGGGACAGCGACGATAATCAGCAGCTCGCTCAGCAAGAACGTTGCGACGGGAATGACAAACTGCTTTTTTGAATGCTTGTCGAGCAAATCCATGGCAATGAGCCAAATAAAAGCCTGCGAAGCGGTCGCCACAAAGGTCCGCAACACAGGCATGGTAATTGAGTAATAGTCGCTGGCTGGAAAACTCTGGTTTTGCAGCGTGTATTCAAAAAAGAAAATCTCGGTCATCTCGATGGCATAGCAGATAAATACGCCGCTGCCATAGATAAAGAAGCGTCGACGAGACGAGGCATAGGCGGCAAGCGAGAGCACCGCCGTCACAATACAGATCACGAGTATCGCTAGGGTATAGAAGAACATCAGGGTGTTCATCTGTCACCGTCCCATCTCATTTATTCTATGGCCGAGCTCTGTATACCTTGTGGGATATAGACGTCTCAACCCTTCGTTTCATTGCGGATTAGGCGCCGAGATACAGCATAGCCGTATACCGTTCGCGGTTCTAGATGGTAAACCCCCTGTAAACTCTTGACCTGCGGGTTTATATTGGTTTAGAGGGGGTGTAACTCCATGAACGGTCTTTAATCCCGAATAAACTAGGTAAAAATTGCATACGGGTGAATGATGGTCTTGTCAACACGAGGCGTGATGTTCGAGCGCCTCATAGTAATAGTCGGCAAGACCGGCGGAAAGGAAATCGACATGGCACTGCCTAAGGATTTCATCGACACCAACGACTTCACCAAAGAGCAGATCCTGGCTATCGAGGATCTTGGTCTGGCAATGAAGAAGGCCATCAAGGTTGACGGTTATTATCCGCACCTGCTCCGCAACAAGAGCCTTGGCATGATCTTCCAGCAGGTCTCCACCCGCACTCGTCTTTCCTTCGAGACCGCTATGACCGACCTCGGCGGCCATGCTCAGTTCTATGGCCCTGGCACCATCCAGCTCGGCGGTCACGAGTCCCTGGGCGACACCGCTCGCGTTATGGGCTCGCTGCTCGACATCATGATGGCTCGCGTTGACCGTCACAAGGACGTCGTCGGCCTCGCCGAGGGCTCCGCTGTGCCCGTCATCAACGGCATGTCCGAGTTCAACCATCCCACGCAGGAGATGGGCGACCTCATGACCATGCTCGAGAACCTCCCCGAGGGCAAGAAGATCGAGGACTGCACCCTGGCCTTCATCGGCGACGCCACCCAGGTCTGCGTCTCCCTCATGTTCATCGCCTCCAAGGTCGGCATGAAGTTTGTCCAGTTTGGACCTAAGGGCCACCAGATTCCCGACGGCGGCCTGCACGTTGGCACCGTCGAGGAGCGCGCCGAGTTCGGCAAGCAGATGATGGCCATCGCCGAGGAGAACTGCAAGGTCTCCGGCGGCTCTGTCGTCATCTCCGACGACATCGAGTGCATCAAGGGCGCCGACTTCATCTACACCGACGTGTGGTATGGCCTGTACGACGAGGAGGTCTCGGGCGAGAACTACATGGACGTGTTCTATCCCAAGTATCAGGTCACCATGGACATGATGAACTTTGCCGGCCCCAACTCCAAGTTCATGCACTGCCTGCCGGCCACCCGCAACGAGGAGGTCGTCGACGAAGTCATGGACGATCCCGAGCGCTCCCTGTGCTGGGTCGAGGCCGAGAACCGCAAGCACTCCATCCGTGCTCTCCTTGCCGCCCTGGACAAGCGCACCCCGCTCAACGACGAGGGTGTCGAGTACTCCGCCAAGGCTGAGCTCCACGCCGCTCTCGAGGCTCTCGAGCAGCTCTAAGCCTCAAGGCTTCTAAAAGCACGTTTGCGGGCGGCGGATGCTCGTCTCCTGTCGCCCGCTCACCGAGGCCCAAGCAATTGCCTTAATACCTTAGGGCCTCGGATCTGTCCAAGACTGAGCGAAGGAGCTCATCATGAGCGACGGAAAGAAAAAGCTTTCCTTCTTGACGGTCATTTCGACCATCATCTGCGTCGTCTTCGTTTGCGAGGCCGCCGCTCCTGCTGCTGCCATTGGCAACCAGCAGTTCTTCTGGTGGATCTTCCTGATCCTGACCTTCCTGCTTCCCTACGGCATGGTTGTCGCCGAGCTCGGTACCACCTATGACGGCGAGGGCGGCATTTACGACTGGGTACGCGATGGCCTGGGCGACAAATGGGGCGCCCGCATCTCGTACTACTACTGGGTCAACTACCCGCTGTGGATCGCCTCGCTGGCTACCATGTTCCCCGACATTTTGGGCATGGTCTTTGGCGTCGAGTTCAACTTGATCGCCAAGATGGGTATCGATCTTGCCTTTGTGTGGATCGTCTACCTCATGGGCCGCTCCAAGGCGGCCGACTCCGAGTGGGTCCTCAACGGTGGCGCCATCATCAAGGTCGCCGTTGCCGTTATCGTTGGCGCTTTGGGCATTTGGTATGCCATGGAGAACGGTTTTGCGAACGACATGTCCGCTGCCACCTTCCTGCCCGAGCTCACCAACACCAACGCTCTCGGCTACCTGTCGATCATCATCTTTAACTTCATGGGCTTCGAGGTCATCTGCACCATGACCGACGACATGGCCGATCCCGCTCGCGATATCCCCAAGGCTATCATCGTCGGTGGCCTGTCCATCGCCGTGATCTACCTGTTCGCTGGCTTTGGCATCGGCGCCGCCGTGCCGGCCGACTCCATCGATCCCGACTACGGCATGATCGTCGCAGTCCAGACCATGGTGGGCGACTCCATGATCTTTAAGGTCATCTGCATCGCCTTCCTGATCACCCTGTTCGCCAACATGGCCGCTTGGTCCTTCGGCGTTAACTCCGTTGCTCGCTACGCTGCCGAGCACGGCAACATGCCCAAGGTCTTCGCCTCGATGATCTCGGATGACGACATGCCCAACGGCGCCAACCTGGTCAACGCTGTCGTTGCCTCCCTGGTGCTGTGCCTGCAGCTCGTTCCCATCGACGCCATCTCCAACGGTGTCTTCTGGATGCTCTTTGGCACCTCTGTCGTCTTCCTGCTGTTGACCTACATCCCGATGTTCCCGGCGTTCCTCAACCTTCGTAAGAACGACCCCAACCGTGAGCGCATCTTCACGTTCCCGTTTAAGGGCGCCATGATGAAGGTCATGCTGGCCATCCCCTGCATCGAGCTGGTTCTTGCCATCGTTGCCACGCTGATCCCGTTCTCCGCTGCTGAAATTGGCGACAAGGTCCCGATGATCGTTATCTTCATCGTGCTCGTGCTCATCGGCGAGGTCGTCCGCGTCGTCAGCGCTAAGGGCCGCGAGACCGAGTACAAGGGTCTGACCCCTGAGCTCGCAGCCCAGCGTCTCGCTGAGGAGGCCGCCGAGGCCGAGGAGAACTAGAGCACCCGGTTCTGGGGCTCCAACCCTCCTCGTGTACCAACGCGCGCTTCGTCGGGCTTGTCGCTCCCGACTCCGGGCACTCTAGCCTCTTCGGAGGCGTGTCCAAGCGACAGGTTTGCTAACCATTCCCCCGGGGTGGGTGTGAGCGATAGCTCCGGTAACCACCGCCCACCCCAATCTCTCTTCCGTATCCTTCGTGCGTTTTGTCTCCGCGCACTTGGTTACGTCGTCGCTTGCCGGTGCGATTCCGTGAAAACCGGCACCGGGCGCCCCGACCTTTGCCGGGGAACGGGCGCCTACCATCTCTTGGTTTTAGGCTGCGGGTAACCCGCCCGCAGCAAGCGATCGTTCGATTTGGAGGAAATCTTATGCGTACGATCACCGAGTCCGAGTCCACCCCCAAGGCCGACGGCTTCTTCATGCCCGCCGAGTTCGCCCCGCAGGATCGCGTGTGGATGGGCTGGCCCCACCGCACCGACACCTGGGCCCACGGCGCCAAGCCGGCCCAGAAGCAGTATGCCGCCATCGCCCGCGCCATCTCCGAGTTCACCCCGGTCTATATGTGCGCCAACCAGGTCGACTACGCCAACTGCAAGGCCGTCTTCGAGAACGACGAGAACGTCACCGTCATCGAGATGACCACCGACGACGCCTGGTTCCGCGACACTGCCGCCACCTACGTCATCAACGGCAAGGGCGAGAAGCGCGCCAACCACTGGCACTTCAACGCCTACGGCGGCCTCGTCGACGGCCTGTACTTCCCGTGGGACAAGGACGAGCAGATCGCCCTCAAGATGGCTGAGCTCTCCGGCTGCCGCCGCTATCGTCCCGACGACATGATCCTCGAGGGCGGCTCCATCACCGTCGACGGCGAGGGCACCCTTGTCGTGACCGACCAGTGCCTGCTTTCCCCGGGCCGCACCTGCTCTGCGGTTCTGGAGGAGGAAGAGGATCCCGAGTCCATCTGGCCCAAGTACCGCAAGAAGTTTGAGCCCTGGAGCGAGGAGCTTCGCGCCTACATGGACGAGCACCTCAAGGATTACCTGGGTGTCGAGAAGGTCATCTGGGTCAAGGAGGGCATCGACCCCGAGGAGACCAACGGCCACATCGACGACGTCGCCACGTTCATCGCGCCGGGCGTCATGGCCTGCATTTGGACCGACGATCCCGAGTATCCGTTCTACGAGCAGTGCCACGCTGCCTACGAGACCCTCTCCAACGCCGTCGACGCCAAGGGCCGCAAGATGAAGGTCTACAAGCTCTGCATGCCCGTGAACCCGCTGTTCATGGACCAGGCTTCCTGCGACACCATCGACGCCGACGAGAACGCCGAGCCGCGCGTCCCCGACGAGCCGCTGATCGCCTCCTACATGAACTACCTCGTGACCAACCACGGCGTTATCGTCCCGCAGTACGGCGACGAGAACGACCAGCTGGCCGTCGACACGCTCCAGAAGATCTACGACGAGGTCTGGGGCGAGGGCGTCTACAAGTGCGTCGGCGTTCAGTCCGAGCAGGTCGTCTTCGGTGGCGGCAACATCCACTGCATTACTCAGCAGGAGCCGTCCGCGTAATTGTCTGTCTTCCCGAGGCACGGCACCTTGCCTTTCAATCGTCGGGCATGACCCTTAAGGTCTATGCCCTCCTCTTTCAGGGCAATCTGCCGCACCTCAGAAACCCAGCCGATCAATCGGACAGTCGGTGAATCGCACCGTGACCATCTCGGGGCATTGATGGTCGGTTTATTCGATGTCTTGGTCGGCTGGGTTTTTCTTTGGGCACTCCGTTGCCTCCACTTCGGAGTGCCCGCCTCTTTGATTGAGTACGCGTCTGATCTGGGATTTATTGCGGGTTAGGCCAATTGTTCGCTTGAATATCCCAGGTCAGACGCGTCTTCAATTGCCAAAAGATTCCGGTCGCAATCGCGGCCGTTTTGATCGGAGTATCTATGTACCAGCGTATCGTTATCTACACGCGCCTGTTCCGCGAGCGTTGGTCCAACAATTGCATCCTCTCTTCTCTTTGGGATGGCACCTGCACCGGTGACGCGGCCTGCAACCCTACCTTGGGCTGCGCCTTCGGTACAGATGCCATCCTTTTTGCTGTAGGGGAAGCGTGCCATGGCAGGTAAAAAGTTCTCCCTGTTCGAGGTCATCCTCTCGGTTATCTGCGTTGTCTTTACCATCGAGGCGGCTGCTCCGGCATCTGCCATGGGTAACGTGCAGTTCTTCTGGTGGATCTTCCTTATCATTACGTTTTTGCTTCCCTATGGCCTGGTGGTGGCCGAGCTCGGTACGGCGTTCGATTCCGAGGGCGGCCTGTACGACTGGGTTCGCCTGGGCTTGGGAGACCGTTGGTGTGCACGCTGCTCCTGGTGCTATTGGGTCAACTTTCCACTGTGGGTGGCAAGTATCGCCTGCATGTTCCCCAGTGTCATCAATGCGGTATGGGGCATCGAATTTTCGCTTGGGGTCCGAATTGCCATCGAGCTTGCCTTTGTGTGGGGCGTCACGGTCATGGCAATGCAGCCGGTGGCCGAGGCCGATTGGGTCATGGATGGCGGCGCCGTCATCAAGGTGCTCATTACCGCCGTGGTGGGAATCATCGGCATCTGGTTTGCCTGCAACAACGGCTTTGCCAACGATATGTCGT
Organism: uncultured bacterium; assembly: GCA_905215765.1. Lineage (GTDB taxonomy): Bacteria > Actinomycetota > Coriobacteriia > Coriobacteriales > Coriobacteriaceae > Collinsella. The sequence continues at coordinate 16,032 of CAJMRP010000019.1, read as the reverse complement.
TTAAGACATTTGTCCCCGATCTGGGAGACACTAACTCACTGACGTATCTTTCAATCATCCTATTCAACTTTATGGGCTTTGAGGTGGTCGCGACCTTTGCCAGCACGATGAAGAACCCATCGCGCGATATCCCCAAGGCGGTTATCGCCGGTGGCGTTGCCATCGCGGCGATCTACATTATCTGTGGCATCGGTATTGGAGCCGCGGTTCCCACCGAGCAGCTTTCACTCGATTCGGGCATTGTGGACGCGGTTGCCGCCATGGTGGGGCGCGCTCACCCGCTGACGATGGTCGTGGGCGTGGCCTTTCTGGTAACGCTGTTTGCCAACATGATCTGTTGGAGCTTTGGCGTCAACAACGTGGCGAGCTATGCCGCGCGCCATGGCAACATGCCGCGTCCCTTTGCGCTGGTGTCCAAGAAGACCGGCATGCCCAACGGCTCGGCACTCATTAACGGTTGTTTTGCCAGCTTGGTGCTGCTACTTCAGATTCCGCTGGGTGAAGGTTCCGACGTCTTTTGGGTCTTCTTCTCGATGAACGTCGTCTTTCTGCTCATGAGCTATATCCCGATGTTCCCGGCGTTTTGGCGCCTGCGTAAATACGACGACCGCCCGCGCGTGTTTCGCGCGCCCTTCGAGGGCAAGGTGCTTGCGGTAGCGCTTGCGGTGCCGGTGGTAGAACTCGTGCTTTCGATTGTTGCGACAATCGTGCCGCTTAACAGCTCGCCCGCCGAGATGTCAAAGTTGCCGATCCTTATGGGTGTGGTGATCGGCGTGTTGCTGGGCGAGGTTTCGCGCCTCATATCGCGCCGCGGCCGCAGCATCGACAATCCCGGCGTTGGCGCAAGGGGGACAGGTCGCTTTGCACCAAAACAGTAGCGCCGCGAGTTGTGCGGTGCTAGATGCATCTTGGATTACTGCTCACGCTGCTCGGGATCAGATGCGAGCTTGGGTGCAAAGTAGGGGACGTGGCCCAGGTAGGGGCAGCTGTCCGAACGCGCCTCAACGGCGCAGGGGACATTGTCGTAGGTCATGGAAGAACCGAGTCGGGTGATGGCCTTGGCGGCGGGCGCGACGAGCATCTTGAGCGGAGCGATCGGTGTCATGGCATCTCCTTTCATCGGTGAGACACAGCTTGTTTATCTAAACGATACAGTACGTTTAATCGGTGAGTCTAATCTTGCGGCAAAGAATCTGTCAACATCCTCACAGCATCTAGACAGGGGAGGCGGGCATGAGTTTCGCGTTCTATATCTACACCACGATTATCATGGGTGTGGCTCTGGTGACCAGTGCCGTGGCATTGGTGGTTTGGCTCATGACGCGCCGTCGCGACAGCCTCGTGGCCGCGGCGGGTTTTTTGCTCTATATGCTCGATATGTCGGTCATCTTTTTTGACGAGTACAATCGGCTCAAATACGACTACGCCGTTACCTTTAGCGAGCCGCTGCAGCACCCCTTGCTGCGCTGCGTGCTTGGTATTGCCATCTATGCCTGCGTGGTGCTATGGATGTTTGCGCGCTTGCGCAAAAGACCGACGTCGCGCATGCTTGGACTCGCTATCGTGCCGTTTTCAATCTTGCAATTGCTGCTGGTGCCTCGCAGCGGCGCTGCCGGAGAGGTGCAGCAGTATCTCTTTTGGCTCACGCGTGACCTGGGTAATGTAGGATGTCTTGCCTATGCCGCCTGGCATTACCGGTACAGAGCAACGCGTGTTGAGAAACTCGACCTCGACCGCTCAAAGCTCTTTTGGAAGGTGGCCTTCGTTCTTGTGTTTTGCGTGATCGCCGAGGACACCTACATGATCTTGTTCTGCCGCCCCGACTCCCAAAACCCCGTCATCGGCCTCTTTTTGTGGTGTCTGTCCGAGCGCAATATCTCCGAAAACGTGCTGCTCGTGGTATGCGCGGCTCAGCTTTTTTGCCAGTTTAGCCATATCCTGCGTGTGTATGCCCGTCATCCGCGTGCCGATGAGGACGTGGCAGCCGAGAGCGCAAGCTCTGAGGACGATCTCGCATCGCGTGTGGTGATTTATGCCGACGCCCATAAGCTGTCACGGCGCGAGCAGGAGGTGCTCACGCTGGTGCTGAAGGGCAACGACGCCCAAAACATCGCCAGCGAGTTGGTCATCAGCCCTGGCACGGTCAAGGCACACTTGCATCGCATCTACGTTAAAAGCGGCGTCTCCAACCGAGATGACCTTATAGATACCTTTTGGCGTTCCTAGCCTCATTCTTCCTCGCATGCGGGTCTTGCTGTGTGGGCGGCCACACCGTTGGGCGTAATGAAGCGGTAATAATCTCAGACAATAAACCTGCAGGTAAAGCGTGTAAACCTGCTTAAACTGACCGTTTGCGGTCCCTGGCCTTGGCACGGATTTGCCCCTGTGTATCAATGGGTGTAGCGCGAAGCCGCGGACGTGGGACAGACGTCCGAGCACGGCTTGTAGGCACGCGCCGATGCGGGAGCGCTACGCTCCCAACCGAGTGCCCACGCGGGCGGTGCGTCCGCGTTACAACCAAAGATGCCTGAGGAGGCTCGCATGGACAAGGCTGATGTAGTTATCAAGAGCGACGCCGTCTTTACCGGCGATGGGCTCGAGCCGTTTAAGGGCGGCGTTGCCGTGCGGGGCGATAAAATCGTTGCCTGCGGTGACGATGCTCACCTGGCACCGTTTATCGGTCCCGATACCGAGGTGCGCGACTTTGGCGACCAGCTCGTCATGCCCGGCCTGATCGACTCGCACACGCATTTTGCCCAGGGCGCGTTTATGACCGACCCCGATTTTGCCGTCAACCTCATCGACTGCACCAGTTTTGAGATGGCGATGGAACGTGTCGTGGCGTTTGCGGCCGACCATCCCGATAACGAGTGGATTCTGGGCTGCCAGATTATCCAGTTCCAGTGGGATGTCCCCGAGATGCCCACGGCCGCGATGATCGATGAGTACATCTCCGACCGCCCGGTATTTCTGCAGCAGGTTGACTTGCATACCTTTAGTGCCAATACCTGCGCCATCAACAAGGTGGGAGTAACTTCGCAGACGCCCGATCCCGCAGGCGGCAAGATCCTTAAGGATGCCGACGGCAATCTGACGGGCGTGTTTTCCAACAACGCCGGCGCCTTCTTTATGGACGAGGTCTACGACCCAGCGCCCGAGGTTGTTGACGCGTCGTTTGCAAAAACCGCCCGGCGCGCCAATGCCCTGGGAATCACTACGGTCGGCATGGTCAATCCTACGTTTGTGAGCATGGAAAACCCGTATGCGGTGTTGGCAGGTCTTAATGCCAAGGGCGACTTGCCGCTGCGCGTGTTCCTGTACACCGACCTGTTCGAAAACGAGTCCTTGACGCTCGAGCAGATCAAGGAGAAATACGCCTTCCCGGGTACGCAGGTGGAGTGGCACGGCTTTAAGCAGTTCCTTGATGGTGTGTGCTCCGACCATACCGCCTGGATGCTTGAACCCTATAGCAACGCACCCGACACCTGTGGTGAGCCCGCGGAGGAGCCGGAGCGCATCCGTGCTGCCATCCTGAGGGCGCAGGAATGGGGCGTTGACACGCGCATCCATGCAATCGGCGATCGCTCGGTGCGTTTTGTGCTCGATTGCTTTGAGGAGGGCGAGCGCTTGCATGGCAAGCGGGATTGTCGCCACTCCATGGAGCACAACGAGACGGTTCAACCCGAGGATATGCCGCGTTATGCCGAGCTCGGCGTCTGCCCCGGCATGCAGCCGTGGCACATGCTGCTCGATATGGCTGACCTTGCCAAGGACGAAGCCGTGGGTCCCGAGCGTGCCGCGCTTTCGTGGCCCCTGCATAGCCTGCTTGCCAGCGGAGCCGTGGTGCACCTGGGCAGTGACTTCCCCGTTGTGGGCTTGGAGCCCATGGAGGAGGTGTACGGCGCGGTCTTCCGCATGCTCGAGGACGGTTCCAACCCTGAGGGCTGGTTCCCCCAGGAGCGCATTACCATGGCCGAGGCTCTGCGCGCCTACACCTATGGCAGCGCCTACGCCATGCATGCCGAGGACCGCATCGGCACGCTCGCGTGCGGCAAACAGGCAGATATCTGCGTGCTCGACCGCAATCTCTTTGATTGCGAGCCGGCCGAGGTGCTCGAGGCTACCGCAGCCCTCACGATGATCGCCGGCAAGGTGGTCTTTGAGGCATAGCGCCATCGTTTGATTGGGCGGCTTGGTGCCAGTTGTCAGCCGCCTGACATCCATTCAGCACTACTCTCTCAAGGAAAGGGGAGAACAATGGCAGAAGAAGTAACCGCTGCCGTGGAGGAGGAGCGCGAGCTCGCCTCCCAACCGATTCCCGGTCTGGTGCGTAAGTACACCATCGTCACCGGCCAGGGCATGCTCGCCCAGATCATCATGGTGGTCCTTGAGGGCCTCGTGATGGGTTGGGGCCTAGGTGCCCACGGCCTGGCATGTGTCTCGATCATTATGTCGGTCGAGTACATCAACCTGGCCTTTGGCAACCTGTTTGGCACCGGCGTGCCCGCCGTGGTGGGCAACCTTTTGGGTGCCGGCGACATCAAGGGCGCAAGCAAGGCTTTTAGCCAGGGCTTTTGGCTCACCACGATCGTGAGTGTGCTGCTTGCTGTGGTGATGGCAGTGTTTACCGAGCCCATCTGCACATTCTTTGGCGCCACGCCCGACATCATGGCCGATACCGTTGCCGGCGTGCGCACCTTCGCCGTGCTGCTGCCGCTCACGGTCATTGGCCAGATGATCACCGCTGTGATGCGTGTGGACGAGAAGGTTCAGATCCAGGCCAACCTCATGACCGTTTCGGCCATCGTCGCCATCTGTTGGCTCGCGCTTTCCACGTTTGTGCTCAAGTTTGGCGTTATGGGCGCCGGCGTGTACTACGGGCTTTCCATCGGTATCTGGGCCATCGGTATCTTCTGGTTCATCGGGGGCAAAAAGTCCCAGCTCCAGATTAGCCTGGCCGACCTTAAGCTCGACCTCGCCATCTGCGGCCAGATCTTCAAGATCGGCTTCCCGTTCTTCCTGGTCCAGGGTGCGACCTTTATCTTTAATACCGTTGCCAACTCGCTTTTGGGTTCGCTCGGCGGCGACATGGGCTCGCTCTACATCGCAGCCTTTGGCGTGATCAACGGCTACATCCTCTACATTACCATGATGGTTGCCCAGTGCTTCTCCTACGGTCTGCAGCCCATCGCTGCCTTCAACGCCGGCGCAAAGGCTTGGGCACGCCTTAAGGAGACGCTCTCCTGCACGCTTAAGTACCAGGTTGTGACGCTGGCGCTGGTCACCGTCGCGCTCTGGCTTGCCGCCACCCCGGTGTGCGCCTTCTTTGCCGGCAGCGATCCTGCGCTCGTTGAGGTTGCCGCCAACGCCACGCGTACTGTCATCCTGGCTGTTGCCCTGGGCTATCTTGCCATGACCATGTCGATGTATTTCCAGGCGGTCGAGAAGGTGGGTGTCGCCACGTTTACGGGCCTGCTTCGCTATGTGATCTGCTCGGTGCCGCTTATGTACCTCCTCGGCAACATGATGGGTGTCGAGGGCGTGTGGATCGCCCTGGTGGTGGCCGATGCCATTACTGGCATCATCTCCATTGCGCTCGCCGCGCACGAGTCCAAGCGCCTTGCCACGCTCTAGGCTCGGACATGGCTGGCGTACGATAGTCGAACAAGTTAACTCGCCTGTAAGCCACCACAATGGGGACAGCCCCCATTGTGGTGGCTTTTGTTATTTAGGGTCTGAGATTTCGGCTCTATAAATAATGCTTTTGAACTGGGTTACTATAAGATTATGGTAAACACTACTATAAGATTATGGAGAATGAAACTATTCGATTATGGTAACAGCGTAATAAGGGGCGTTGATATGGCTGAGTTCATTAACAGGGATTTGCATGAGTTGCTCATTCGCATGGCAGGCTGGTTTCCTGTTGTGTCGTTGACAGGGCCTAGGCAGAGTGGTAAGTCTACGCTGGTTCGGCATGCCTTTCCCGACTATTCCTACGTCACGCTTGAGGACCCTCAAACGAGGCGCGCGGCCTTGGAGGATCCGGTGAGTTTTATCCGCAACCGAAAGGGCGGACTCATCATCGATGAGGCGCAATACGCCCCGGATTTGTTTTCAATGATCCAGGTTGTTTCGGATGAGCGGGGAGACGCCGGTCAATACATCCTTACAGGCTCGCAAAACTTTTTGATGATGAAAAGCATCGGGCAGTCTCTTGCCGGGCGAGTCGGGATCTTAAAATTGCTGCCATTATCGTTTCGAGAAGCGGAGAGGGGCCAGCAGGGGCAGCTGGAAGTGGATTTGTTCGCGCTCGAAGGGGGATACCCTCGCCTGCGTTCCGCCGGAATGCCGTCCTCGGTTTATTTTCCCAGCTATATCGATACCTATGTTGAGCGCGATGTTGTGGGCTTGCTTGATGTGCGCAATAAGGCGGAGTTTCATAAGTTTCTGTCCATAATTGCTCAGAGCGTCGGTGCCCTCATCAATATATCCTCGCTTTCTCGAGATACGGGCGTGAGCGTATCGACCATTAAAAGCTGGTTGTCCATTCTGGAGCAGAGCTACCTGACGTTTTCGCTGCAGCCCTATTATGCAAATGCCAAGAAGCGTCTAACTAAAACGCCCAAGCTCTATTTTTACGACACGGGGCTGCTCTGCTACTTGCTCAAAATTGGATCACTGGAGCAACTATTGGAGAGCCCTTATCTGGGGGCCGTTTTCGAAAACCTCATCGTTTCCGAAACGGCGAAGAGCCATCTCAACGTGGGCGAGAATCCCGAGCTGTATTTCTATAGGGACGACAGCAAGCGTGAAATCGATTTGCTCGACTGTACAAACTCAGGGAGTCCCAAGGCTATCGAAATAAAATCATCCAGAACGTATCACGATAAGTACGCCCGCCATCTACAGACTGTATGCGATGAGATCGACATTGCAAAAGATGCGCGCTATGTTGTGGCCCGCGTGGACTCAACGTATGAGTCGAAAGACTGTAGTGTGGTTTCGGCGCGTGATTGGCTTTTACGATAACAAGCTCGGCGTATTAACGGCTGCCGCGAAGGGAACCGGCCCCCTTTTTGCGGCGGTTTTTGCCTATCTGGTGCGTCTTAGATGCAAGTGAGTAGACTTATTTGGATATGCCGAGCACATCGCAACAAATACTCAATAAAACCGCAGGTCAGAGCTGTGGCGTTTTGGGGCGTGCTTGACCTCCTGCAAAAAGCCTACTCACTTGGTTTTTCTGCTAGAAGACCGCCGCGAGGGAAGGCAGCTCCCTCGCGGCGGCTGACATTTGCCCAGATAAAACCTGCCAAAATAAACCTGTCTACTCTTTGAGCCAGAGCCGACACTAATTCAAATGGCGAAATCAAAGGGCGTTCTCTGCATGGAGGGCGCCCTTTTTTATCGCGGGATGTTTTGCGTGGCAGTCATGAGGCCCAGGCGGTTGCTGACGCCGAGCTTGCGATAGATGGCGTTGACATGCTTCTTGACGGTTGACTCGCTTATGAATAGCTCGTTTGCCATCTGTTTGTTCGTTTTGCCGTCGAGCATGAGCCGCATGACTTCGGCTTCGCGCGGTTGGATATTGTGTTCTGTAATGAAAGCATTTAGCTGGTTTGTGTCTTCTGTCTGGGTGAGTTTAATGCCCCGAGGATAGAGGTTGGCGAGCGCGAGGCTCGCGTGCCGAGCGACTTCGAGCAGGATTGCGAGCTCGGTGTCGGTGAAGTCTCCGGCCGTGCGTTCACGAAACAGGGTGATGCTTCCTAGCGGGCTGTCGTTGTGCGCGAGCGTGGCCGTACAGCCAAAGTAGACGCCCTGCGGTTCCATCCATTTGCGATAGATGGGCGTGGCATCGCGTCGCTCGACGTCGACGAGGTCGAGGTCGCGGTAGACGCCGACCTTATGTAAGTCAAAGCTCCATGTTGTATAGTCCATCGCGGCGTAGCGGTTGTAGTAGTCGCTCAGTGCGCGGTCGTCCATTCCGCTGCTTGCGGGGTGGACGTAGCGTGGGGCATCACTGCCCGCTGCCTCGATCAGGTCGAACATGGCGATCCGATGGGGCACGAGCCCTGTCGTTCCCTCGAGGGTCTCCTTTTGCAGCTTATCGACACCGTGTGATGCGTGGATTGCAAGCGCGAGCTCGTTGAGAGCAGTCCAGGTCGTACTGTCCAACTCAATAGTCTGCTGATTATTGCATGGGGGCATAGGGCATCCTTTCCATTGTGGAACCCAGTATGTCATGTTCTCGGCCTGAATAGAACTTTAGGTCAGCGAATGGTATACCGTCGGTCGCTGAAAGGGGCTCGAGGGACCATTGAGAACATCTCGGTGCGGCCGCATCATGGTCTCGTCAAGCAAAAGCACCGAGATTTAGGAGCTTGAAATGAAGACCATTTACGAGAGCGAGTCTACGCCAAAGAAGGACGGATTCTACATGCCCGGCGAGTACGAAGAGCAGGAGCGCACCTGGATTTTGTGGCCGCATCGCTCGGATGTGTGGCGCTGTGGTGCCAAGCCGGCGCAAAAGGTCTTTACCGAGATTATTAAGACCGTTGCACGTTTTCAGCCCATCACTGTGGGCGTCAACACTGAAGACTTCCCCGCGGTGTGTGAGATCTTCGACGGCGTTGAGAACGTGCGCGTTATCCACATGGAGTACAACGACAGCTGGATTCGCGACCCCGGCCCGGCGTTTCTTGTCAACGACAAGGGGGACGTGGCACTCTCGCACTTCCACTTTAATGCTTACGGCGGTTTCATTGACGGCCTGTATTTCCCGTGGGACAAGGACGCTTCCATTGGCCTGCAGGTGGCACAGCTCGAGCAGGTTAACCGCTATCGTCCCGAGGATTATATCCTCGAGGGTGGCTCGTTTAACTGCGACGGCCAGGGCACCGTGGTGACCACCGAGATGTGCCTGCTCAATGAGGACCGCAACCCCCAGTATACCAAGGAGCAGATCGAGGAGAAGCTTGCCGAGTACCTGGGCATCGAGAAGGTCATTTGGATCAAGGATGGCATCGACCCGTTTGAGACCAACGGGCACGTGGACGACGTCGCATGCTTTAGTGCGCCCGGCGAGGTCTGCTGCATGTGGACCGATGATCCCAACCATAAGTTCTACAAGGAGTGCCAAGAGGCGTATAAGACGCTTTCCGAGACGACGGATGCCCGTGGCCGCAAGCTCAAGATCCACAAGGTGATTATGCCTGCGACCTCGGTATATATGACCGAGGAGGAGGCCAGCACGATTGACCCCGTCGAGGGCGTGCTGCCGCGTACCCCCGAGGATGCTTTCGAGCCGAGCTACCTCAACTTCCTGCCCATCAACGGCGCAGTGCTTGTACCGCAGTTCGGCGATCCCAATGACGCCCAGGCGCTCAAGGATATCCAGGCTGCTTATCCGGACCGTGAAGTCATCGGTATCATGACTCGCGAGGTTATCTACGGCGGCGGCAACATCCACTGCATCACCCAGCAGCAGCCCAAGGCGCGCTGTAAATAGCAGTTCCATGGTGAACAGTGCTTGATTGTCCGCACGCGAAAGTCCGCCGACTTCAATGGTCGGCGGACTTTTTGTGTGGTGGTTTCAGCTGAACGGCGGGCCGTGCGGCTTGGGTGTGCGGGCACACAATCTGGGGAAACCAAACAGATTGGGGCCTTATATGATCGACTCGAAGGGAAACGTGCGACCCGAGGGCATGTTTAACAGGGCGTACCTGGCCCCCGAAGCCCAGCGCGCATACGATACGCTGCTCGAGTGCGTGCTCAACGGGCAGAAGGGTTGCGAGGCTTCGGCGCATGCGGGCATGGATACCATCAAGGCGCTCGTATAGCTTTACGCTTTCGGATGTGACACATAGGACTGCGTGCGCCGCTCCCGGCTATATTGCCCCCGAGGTGCTTCAACTCATGGAGATAGCCGGCATCAGCGATTTCGAGAGCTTGGCAGCGTCCACGAATGCCCCCGTGTTTACGCCACAGACGGATGACTTTGGACTCGCGGTCCATATCTTTAAGATGCTTAACCGCGGAATACACCCATACGCTTCTGGTGAGCTGGACTTGGACATATTTGACCTGGACGACGATGACATTCCGCCTGCACCATTGATAAACAGCTGCGTGTGTAATGGGCACAGCCCGTTTGTGGGGACGTTGGTCGGATACGTTGTCCCAAAGTACGCTCTTGAGCTCGATGATTTTAGCGGCACTATGGGCGAGGCACTCCGTCGATCGCTGTATGGCAGGGCGGAGGAGCGTCTTGACGCACGCACATGGGCGCGCCTGCTCGACCGCTATCTATCCGAGACAGTTGTGTGCAAGCGTGGCCATCTCCACCACTCGTTACAGCACGAATGCCCTTGCTGCCGAGGAGAGCGCGCCTTGTTGACTCGTCTTGGTTGATGGTTTGGGCCGTCTTGTAGAAAGCCCGTGAGGCGACATGCAAGTTAATCCTGCGTGTCGCCTCCGTACATATAGACGATAAATCCGTCGCCGGTGTCCTGGCTGTGATCCTCCAAGATGCGCTTCATGTTGAGGTGCTCGTAGAACTGCCAGTCGGAGTTGCAGTCGCTCATCAGGAAGAATTTGGTGCACCCGGCTTTGGCGAGTTCGGCGCGCGCAAGGTCGATGAGCGCACGGCCGAGCCCCTTGCCCTGCCATTCGGGCACGATGATGATCAGGTTGAGCTGGCCTTGGGCATATTCGTTGCCCGTGGCGGCAAAGCGGTCGGCTGTTGCCTTCTCGCGGCTATCGCCAAAGAGCGAGCCTTCGAGCTTGGCATCGGCGGTCTTTGCCATCTCGGTTGCCTGGACGAACATCTCGTTGTAGCAGGGCTCCCACGTGGGATTGGTGCGTGGTTTGCCGTCTTCGAAGATACCGATGCAGCAAGCGGCGATGATGCGGCCTTCAGCTTCGGCAACGAGCGCGATGGGGGAGCGCTGCAGCTGCATGGCGATGTTAAAGCGCGCACAGAAATCGGCGGCTTCGACGTCGCCTCGGTTGCGCAGCGTGTTGCACCACAGCTGGTTGTAGATGGCGGCGATGCCGGCCAGGTCATCGAGCGTGGCGGCACGCAGAGTTACGTTGTCAAGGCTCATGGGGGCTCCTTCCAAGTTGGGTCAGGCCACCCCTGAGTGTGACATGGACGCAGGACGGCCGCATCGACCATTCGGCAGGCGAGCCTCGAATCCTCGGGGACGGAGGGTCCTAAGAAGGAATGAGGGCGGATTTTCGGACACTTGCTCGATGAGAGTGGATAATCTCCCACTTTTAGCGCTGGTATAGGCCAAAAACGGGAGATTATCCACTCTCATTCTGGGTAGTCGTTGGGGACGTTCTTAAACGACCAGTCATTAAAGAACGTCCCCAATGACTACCCCAAGGAACATCCCAAACTGCCGGCAGAAAAGGAACGTCCCTAACTGCCGCATCCGGAGTAAGACAACGCCGCAGGTAGAGGACGGACAGCGAGCGGGCCGCATTTGAGACAAGGTGACGTGAAACGAAAGGGCGCTGACCTTCTGGTCGCGCCCTTGAAGTTGAACGTCAGATTGTCCAAATGCGGCCCGCGTAACTAAACCCGCTCCGCGATCTCGTGGATGAGGTAGTCGGTCTTTTCCCAGCCCAGGCACGGGTCGGTGATCGACTTGCCAAAGACACCGCCGTCGACCGGCTGGTTGCCGTCCTCCAGGTAGGACTCGATCATAAAGCCCTTGACCAGCTTGGAGATGGACTCGTTGCGGCGGCAGCTGTCGAGCACCTCCTTGCAAATGCGATACTGCTCCAGCGGACGCTTGCCCGAGTTGTCGTGGTTGCAGTCGATGACCGCTGCCGGATTGGCATAGCCGGCGTGCTCGGTGTAGCGCTCGGCCAGGCGCTCGAGGTGCTCGTAGTGGTAGTTGGGGTAGGTGCGGCCATCGAGGCCGATGTAACCACGCATAACGGCGTGCGCGAGCGGATTGCCGTCGCACTCGACCTCCCAGTTGCGGAAGATGAAGCTCTGGTGCGCCTGCGCGGCGTAAATGGAGTTGAGCATAACGGTGGTAGAGCCGGCAGTGGGATTCTTCATGCCGACGGGTACCGAAATGCCGCTCGACACCAGGCGATGCTCCTGGTTCTCGACCGAGCGTGCGCCCACGGCCACATAGCTCAGCAGGTCAACGAGGTATTGGTAGTTGGACGGGTAGAGCATCTCGTCGGCGGTAAAGAAACCGGTCTCCTCGATGACGCGCAGGTGCATGTGGCGGATGGCCTTAACGCCTTCGAGCAGGTCATCGGGCGCCTCGGGGTCGGGGTTGTGCAGCAGGCCCTTGTAGCCAGTGCCCTTGGTGCGCGGCTTGTTGGTGTAGACGCGCGGAATGATGATGAGCTTGTCCTTGACCTCTTCGGCGGTCTTGGCCAGTCGGTTCATATACTCGAGCACCGAATCCTCGCGGTCGGCAGAGCACGGGCCGATGATGAGCACCTTACGTGCGTCCTCGCCGGTAAAGACTTTGGCGACCTCGGCGTCAAATGCCTGCTTTTTGGCGGTAAGCTCGGCAGAAAGCGGCATTTCCTCGCGGATCTCCATGGGTATCGGCAGCCTGCGTTTGAATTCCATGGCCATAGGGGCCTCCTCAATCTATAGAAAGAGCAATAAGCGTTTTGTCGAATGCTCGGCATTATCCGCTGTCGCACGCTAAAGTGCAAGCCCTTGTCACCCCGAAACCTACCAAAAAGGGACAGGTTTATTTTGGTCGGTTTTATCTGGGAAAATGTCGGCACTCGCCGGAAGGGGGGTCGGCGTACGGCACGCTGGAGCAAGTTGGATCTTCTGCGGCATACCCCGTGGGCAAAAAATGGCAAATATGAGTACTGTTGCTGGCGTAGTCTCATATCGAGCTTACAAGATAATAGGCACAACAGCAAATATGTTCATTAACGTTGGCACACAGAAGCATGCTAACGGGCGTTTTGATTAATTTGAAGGCGTATAGAAGCCGCAAAGAGGTCATTTGAGGCGGTTTTGGCTGCTACTAAAAATGTAACAGTACTCATATTTGACCTTTTTTGGCCACAGGGTCCGGAAGGGGCTGTCAATCGGGCCCCAAGAGAGCTAATTCGAGTGCCGTGGACGAAAAAACGGGGGCGCAGGGTGTCCTGCGCCCCCGTTCTCGGGCGTTATTCGCTCCTTGCGGCCGAATTTACGCCGCCTCGTCGAACTGCGAGTTGTATAGGTCGGCGTAGAAACCGCCCTGGGCGAGCAGCTCGTCGTGCGTGCCCTTCTCGACGATGTCGCCGTCGCGAATCACCAAGATCACGTCGGCGTTGCGGATCGTGGACAGGCGGTGCGCGATGACAAAGCTGGTGCGGCCCTGCATCAGCGCATCCATGGCGCGCTGAATGAGCTCCTCGGTACGGGTATCGACGTTGGAAGTCGCCTCGTCCAGAATCAGTGCCGGGCGGTCGGCCAAAATGGCACGGGCGATGGTCACGAGCTGGCGCTGACCCTGCGACAGGTTGGTGCCCTCCTCGTTGATCATAAAGTCATAACCGCCGGCAAGCGTATGGATAAAGTGGTCGCAACGTGCGGCGCGCGCGGCGGCTTCGACCTCGGCATCGCTCGCATCGGGGCGTCCGTAGCGGATGTTCTCGCGGATGGTGCCGTTAAACAGCCAGGTATCCTGCAGCACCATGGCAAACTCGCCGCGCAGCGCCGCGCGGTCCCAGTCGCGCACGTCGACGCCCTCGACACGTAGCGAACCGCCGTCCACATCGTAGAAGCGCTGCAGCAGCTTGATGAGCGTGGTCTTGCCGGCGCCGGTGGGGCCGACGATGGCGATGGTCTGGCCGGGCTGCGCCTCGCAGCTAAAGTCGTGGATGATGGTCTTGTCGGGCGTATAGCCAAACTTGACGTGATCAAACTCCACATGGCCGGGGCGCTTTTCGGGAATCTGCGCGTCGGCTTTCTGCTCCTCCTCGGGCGCGGCCAGGAACTCAAAGACGCGCTCGGTGGCGGCTGCCATCGACTGCATCGTGTTGCTCACGTTGCCCAGTTGCTGCACGGGCTGCGTAAAGTTGCGAACGTACTGGATAAAGCTCTGGATGTCGCCGGGCGTGGCATTGCCGGTCAGCGCGAGCTGCGCGCCCACCACGACGACGCCCACGTAGCCCATGTTGCCCACCAGGCTCATAAGCGGCATCATCAGGCCCGACAGGAACTGCGAGCGCCAGCCACTAATAAAGAGGCGGTCGTTTTGACGGTCGAACTCCTCGATTGAGGCCTCGGCGCGGTCGAACACTTGAATGACGTTCTGGCCGGCAAAGTCCTCCTCGATGATGCCGTTGACGGCGCCCAGGACTTGCTGCTGCTCGCGGAAGTACGGCTGCGAGAAGTGAATCATCACCATCAGGATAATCGCGGCGGCCGGCAGCGTGAGCACGGTGACGCCGGTAAGCGGCAGACTGATCGAAAGCATCATGACGAGCACGCCGATAATCTGCGTCACCGAGGTGATGAGCTGCGTCACGCTCTGGTTGAGCGACTGACCCAGCGTATCGACGTCGTTGGTGATGCGGCTGAGCACGTCGCCCTTGCTGTGGCCGTTGAAGTAACTCATCGGAACGACAGCGATCTTGGCGGCGATCTCCTTGCGCATGCGATAACAAATCTTTTGCGTGACGCCGGTCATGAGCCAGCCTTGGATCAGGCTGCAGGCAGAGCTCGCCAGATACAGGCAGAGCAAAAAGCCGAGCGTCTTGGCAATCCAGGCAAAGTCGACATCGCCGGTGCCGTTGACCTTGGCAACCAAGCCCTCGAACAGTTTGGTGGTAACCTGGCCGAGCACCTTGGGCCCCACAATGTTAAAGATGACCGAGCACACGGCAAAGGCGACGGCGGTAAACACGGCAATCTTGTGCTGGCCGATATAGCCGAGCAGCTGCCTCATGGTGCCCTTAAAGTCCTTGGCCTTTTCGCCGCGACGCATGCCGCCCATGCGGCCCATGGGACCACGCTGGCGGGTGGGCTTGGGAATCTGAGTCTTGGTCTCGTCTGCCATTAGCGCTCGCCTCCTTCCGTGACGGCTGCAATTTCTTCTTGGGTAAGCCCCAGCTCCTCGGCGGAAAGCTGCGACTGTGCGATCTCCAGGTACGCCGGGCAGCTGCGCAGCAGCTCCTCGTGCGTACCGGTGCCCACCACGTGGCCGTCGTCGAGCACAATGATCTGGTCGGCGTGCATGATGGTCGCGATGCGCTGGGCCACGACCACGAGCGCGGCGTCGGTGACGTTTTTGGCGAGCTCCTCGCGCAGGCGCGCGTCGGTCTTGTAGTCGAGCGCGCTGAAGCTGTCGTCGAAGAGGAAGACGCGCGCGTCGGTCGCAAGCGCACGCGCGATAGCGAGGCGCTGCCGTTGGCCGCCAGAGACGTTCGTGCCTCCCTGAGCGATGGGGCTTTCAAACCCTTCGGGCTTCTCGCCGATGAACTCGCTTGCCTGGGCGATGTCGGCCGCGCGGCGAATCCGCTCGTCGTCGGCGCCTTCTGCCCCGTAGGCAATATTGCTCGAAATCGTGCCGCTGAACAAAAACGCCTTCTGGGGAACGTAGCCGAGCTGCCTGCGCAGCGCGTGCTGGCTCACATCGCGAACGTCGACGCCGTCGATGGTGACGCTTCCCTGGCTGACGTCGTAAAACCGAAGCACCAGCTTCACGATGGTCGATTTCCCGCTGCCCGTGCTGCCGATGATGGCTGTGGTCTTTCCGGGCTTGCACGTGAAATCGACGTGGTCGAGGACGTTCTCGGCGGAATCGGAGTAGCGGAAGCACACGTCGTGGAACGCGACCTCGGCACCGGGCACGCAAGAGGCCGAAAGTTCAGCATCCTTGGAGACGGCGGGGTCGGGATCGCAGATCGAGGGCTCGCATTCGAGCACCTCCTCGATACGCTGGGCTGCGACGTCGGCGCGCGGGAGCATGATCGAGAGCATGCCGATCATGAGGAAGCCCATGATGATGACCATCGAGTAGGTGATGAACGCGATGAGGTCGC
>CAJMRP010000018.1 GCA_905215765.1 uncultured bacterium | reverse complement strand
TGCCTGCGGTTGATGCAGGCAGCGCGCCTTTTGCGTTGGGCCTCGTTGAGGTTCGAAGTAGTGGACTAGTTGGCCATGACGCCTTCGGTCCAGGCCTCGACGTTCTCGATGCGCAGGACGTTGGCGACCTCGGCCACACAGCCGACGCTGGCAAGCTCGGCCGCGGCAGCCTGGACGTCCTTCTCGAGCGCGCGATGCGTCAGGAAGATGACCGAGCAGGCATCGTTGACGCCCGACTTGCCGTCCTCGACCTGGTTGATGAGCGAGATCGAGATGTTGTGCTTGGCAAAGATGTCGACCGTCTCGGACAGGGCGCCCACGCGGTCGGCGACCTTCAGGCGCACATAGTACTTGGTCTGGAGCTCGTCCATGGGCTTAAAGGCGAGGTTGTGACCATAGGGCTCAATCTCGGGCAGCGGAGCCACGCCGCGGCTGATCTGCTCGGAGAGCGACAGGATGTCGCCCACGACGGCGCTCGCGGTGGGGAAGGAGCCTGCGCCGGCACCGTAGAACATGGTCTCGCCCACGGCGTCGCCTACCACGTAGACAGCGTTCATGGCGCCGTTGACCTTGGCAAGCATGTGGTCGGCGGGGATCAGCGTGGGATGCACGCGGACGTCGACGCCGGCGTCGGTATTGCGGGCGATGCCGAGCAGCTTAATGGTGTAGCCGAGCTCGCGGGCCTGGGCGATGTCCTCGGCGCCGATGGTACGGATACCCTGCTGGTACACATCGTCGGTGGTAACGCGGGTGCCAAAGCCGATGGAGGCGAGGATTGCCGTCTTGCTGGCGGCATCGAAGCCGTCGACGTCGGCGGACGGGTCGGCCTCGGCATAGCCCTTTGCCTGGGCGTCGGCGAGCACGTCAGCGTAATCGGCGCCCTCGGCGTCCATGCGCGACAGGATGTAGTTGGTGGTGCCGTTGAGAATGCCAGCGATGGTCAGGATCTTGTTGCCCACCAGGTCGTGCTCGAGCGTGCTGACAATGGGGATGCCACCGCCGCAGCTGGCCTCGCACTTAATCTGCACGCCGCACGCGCGCGCCTTCTCGGCGAGCGTCTCGACATGACGGCCCAGCAGGGCCTTGTTGGCAGAGACGACGTGCTTGCCGTTCTCGAAGGCGGTGGTGAAGATTTCGGTCGCGGGGTGCTCGCCGCCGATGAGCTCGACGACGATATCGACGGCGGGGTCGGTGACGACGTCGTGCCAGTCGCTCGTAAAGGCCTCGCGCTCAATACCGGCAGCTTCGGCCTGCTCCCAGGCAAGCGCGCAGGCGCGGGTCAGCTTAAGGTCGATGCCGTAGGCGGCCAGGTACTCATCGTGGTGGCTCTTGATCAGACGGGCCACGCCGCCGCCGACGGTTCCCAGACCGATGAGGCCGACGTTCACGGTGCGCAGGGGTTCGCTCATAGATAGCTCCTTCGTGCATCTTATGGATGGATTAACCGCTTAAAGGTTGAGTGCATTCTAGCGTGAACCGAGGGCGCGTGCTCGCCAGGCAACAGGAGTCGCACAAAACGGCACCCCCGAAACGCTGCGGAAACATTGGAAACATGCTCGCTACAAACGAAACTCCGTAACAAACTGTCAACGTTTGCGCCATAAGGTTTGCCCCGTACCGCAAGACGGCCGCACCGCGGCCAGCGAAAAAAGGGGGACACCATGTTCAACATCAACAGCACGCTCAGCCGTAGGAACTTTCTCGCCGGCGCCGCGGCGCTCGGCACCGCCGCCGCACTCGCTGGTTGCTCGTCGGGTGGCTCGGATGGCGGCTCCGCCGATGACGGCAAGACCTTCAAGATCGGTGTCATCGGCCCTCTGACCGGCGCCGCGGCAACCTATGGCGTTTCGGCCGAGAAGGGTGCCAAGCTCGCCGCCAAGGATTTCTCGACCAAGGACCTCAAACTCTCGCTTAAGTCCGAGGACGATGTCGCCGACGGTGAGAAGGCCATCAACGCCTTCAATACCCTGTGCGACTGGGGCATGCAGGCACTCGTCGGCCCCGTTACCACCGGTGCCGCCGTCGCCGTCTCGGGCGAGATCGCCGACGATATGCTCATGGTCACGCCTTCGGCCTCGTCGCTCGACGTCACCAAGGATAAGACCACGGTCTTCCAGGTTTGCTTCACCGATCCCACCATGGGCGCCAGCGCCGCGAAGTTCTTGGCCGAGAAGTACGCGGATGCCAAGATCGCCCTGTTCTACAACTCCGGCGATACGTATAGCTCGGGCGTTGCCGACGCCTTTGCCGAGCAGGCCAAGGCGTCCAAGCTCGATATCGTCGATACCGAGACCTTTAAGGACGACTCTTCCACGAGCTTTACCAACCAGCTCACCAAGGCCAAGGAGGCCGGCGCCACGCTTATCTTTGCCCCGATCTATTACACGCCGGCGTCCGTTTTGCTCAAGAACGCCAAGGACATGGGCTACGACATGACGCTCATGGGTACCGACGGCATGGATGGCTTGCTCTCTGTGGAAGGCTTCGATACCTCTCTTGCCGAGGGGGTGCTGCTCATGACCCCGTTCTCTGCCGACGATGAGAAGAACGCCGACTTCGTCAAGGCCTATAAGGATGTCTACGACGAGACGCCTAACCAGTTTGCCGCCGACGCCTACGATTGTGTCCACGCCATCGCCGAGGCCATCGACAAGGCGGGCATCGATATTACGGCCGATGGTGCTGACATTGCCGACGATCTTGCCAAGGCCATGCGCAAGATCAAGATTGAGGGCCTGACGGGTGAGCTCACGTGGAACGACGAGGGCCAGGTCGAAAAGCCCGCTACGGCCTATGTGATTCAGGATGGCAAGTACATCGCCGCCTAAGTGCATATAACGACACCGGTGGGGCCGTTTTATTCAGGGCAAGGACGCCTGTAACAGAACGGAAACATTACTTTCACACAATAAAGTGGCTAAACTGCATAAACCGACAGGAATACGCAGAATTATGGATAAATGGGCAAAACAAAAGAAAAGTTGAAATAATCGCCACTTTTCTCAACTAAAGCGTCTACTATTTTGCGAACGCCGAACACGGCGAAGGATGGCCTGTCGGGTAACCGAAACCCGACGAGATTTGAGAGGAGAGCCGCATGTCGAGCCTCACCGGTAAGTCATTGAACCCTGTTATGAATCGCAGGAGCGTTATCGCGAGCGCAGCAGGTCTGGGGGCGATGTCCATTCTAGCTGGCTGCTCCTCCAACGGCGGCGACAGCGGTTCCGCTTCGAGCGACGCTTCGTTTAAGATCGGCACCATCGGCCCGCTGACCGGCGCCAACGCGTCCTACGGCAAGTCCGTTACCCAGGGTGTCGAGCTTGGCTGCAAGGATTTCTCGACCAAGGAGCTGCCGCTTGCCAGCAAGGCCGAGGACGACCAGGCCGATGGCGAGAAGGCCGTCAACGCCTTCAACACCCTGCTCGACTGGGGCATGCAGGCCCTCGTCGGTCCGACCACCACGGGTGCGTCGGTTGCCGTTGCCGCAGAGTGCGGTAACGACCCCAAGACGTTCATGATCACCCCGTCCGCGTCCTCCGAGGACGTCACCGACGGCAAGGATTGCGTCTTCCAGGTTTGCTTCACCGACCCCAACCAGGGTGTCAACGCTGCCAAGTTCCTGGCGCAGAAGTATGCGGACGAGAAGTTCGTGCTGTTCTATAACTCCGGCGACGCCTATTCTTCGGGCATCGCAGATTCCTTTAAGGCCCAGGCCGCTGAGTCCAAGCTCGAGATTGTCGACGAGGAGACCTTTAAGGACGACTCCGCCACGAGCTTTACCAACCAGCTGACCAAGGCCAAGCAGGCCGGTGCCACCATGATCTTTGCGCCGATCTACTACACGCCGGCGTCCGTCCTGCTCAAGAACGCCAAGGACATGGGCTACGACGTCAAGATGATGGGCTGCGACGGCATGGACGGCATCCTGGGCGTTGAGGGCTTCGATACCTCTCTTGCCGAGGGCCTGCTGCTCATGACCCCGTTCTCCGCCGACGACGAGAAGAACGCCGACTTCGTCAACGCTTACAAGGATAAGTACGGCGATACCCCCGACCAGTTTGCCGCCGACGCCTACGACGGCGTGCACGCGGTGGCCGAGGCCCTCAAGGAGGCCGGTCTTGGTGTCGACGCCGACCCGACCGAGGCCGCCGAGAAGCTGTCCAAGGCTATGCTCAAGATTACCGTTGACGGTCTGACCGGCAAGCTCACCTGGAACGATAAGGGCCAGGTCCAGAAGGAGCCCACGGCGTACGTCATCACCGACGGCAAGTACGTACAGGCCTAATTGGCCGCCTTACATAGAGCGGTTTTGATCCCAAGCAGGGGAGGTTTTGGCCTTCCCTGCTTGCTTGGTATCTAGGGACAGTGTAACGTCCCTGTTTCATACATCAACTGGAAACCTATTCGAAAGGGGGATGTGGAACATGACGGTCTTTATTCAATACCTGGTCAACGGCCTGTCCATGGGCAGCGTCTACGCCATCATCGCGTTGGGCTACACCATGGTCTACGGTATCGCCAAGATGCTGAACTTCGCTCACGGCGACGTCATCATGGTCGGTGCCTATGTCTCGTTCTGCGCCACGTCGTATCTCGGCCTCCCGGGCTGGGTATCTGTAATTCTTTCTTGTGTGGTCTGCACGGTTCTCGGCGTTCTCATCGAGGGTCTGGCCTATAAGCCGCTGCGCCAAGCAGGCCCGCTGGCCGTTCTGATCACGGCTATCGGCGTGTCTTACTTCCTGCAGAACGCCGCGCAGCTTCTGTGGGGCGCCACGCCCAAGAACTTCACTTCGCTCGTCACCTTCCAGGTGCCGGAGTTCTTGGCCAAGTTCAACGTAAGCGCCGTCTCGCTCGTCACCATCGTCGCCTGCCTGGTTATCATGGCCGGCCTGATGTTCTTTACAGGTAAGACCAAGATGGGCAAGGCCATGCGCGCCGTGTCCGAGGACAAGGCCGCCGCTCAGCTCATGGGCATCAACGTCAACCGCACCATCTCGATGACGTTTGCCATCGGCTCGGCGCTTGCCGCCATCGCCGGCGTGCTCCTGTGCTCCTACTCGCCGGTGCTGCAGCCCACGACGGGTGCCATGCCTGGCATCAAGGCCTTCGACGCCGCCGTCTTCGGCGGCATCGGCTCCATCCCCGGTGCCTTTGTCGGTGGCATTCTCATCGGCATCATCGAGGCGATGGCGCAGGCTTACATTTCCACGAGCCTTGCCAACTCCATCGTCTTTGGTGTTTTGATCATCGTCCTGCTCGTCAAGCCTGCCGGCCTCTTGGGCAAGTACGTCCCCGAGAAGGTGTAGGTGAGCGTTATGAAGTTTCTTAAAGACAAGCAGACGCGTCACGACTTTGTCACGTACGCCATGTGCATCGTGGCCTTCGCCATCGTGTTCTTTATGCAGTCTAACCACATGATTCCGCGCATGATCGCCGGTCAGCTGGTTCCCATCACGGCCTATATCGTCATGGCCATTTCCCTCAACCTCGTCGTCGGCATCGCGGGCGACTTGTCGCTGGGCCACGCGGGCTTTATGAGCGTCGGTGCCTACACGGGCATCGTCACCGCCGTCGCGCTGGAAAGCGCCGTTCCGTCCGATCCGATGCGTCTGATCATCAGCATTGTGGTCGGCGCTATCGCCGCTGCCATCTTGGGCTTCTTGATTGGTATCCCGGTCCTGCGCCTGAGCGGCGACTATCTGGCCATCGTGACCCTGGCTTTTGGCGAGATCATCAAAGAGATCGTCACCTGCCTCATTGTGGGCGTCGACTCCCGCGGCCTGCACGTGATTTTTAACATCACGGGCAACTCCACGATCGATGACCTGCACCTGCTCGAGGACGGCACCGCCATCATCAAGGGCGCCCAGGGCGCCTCGGGCGTGTCGACGTACTCGACCTTCCTCGCCGGTGCCATCCTGGTCATGGTCGCACTCGTGATCGTGCTCAACCTGGTCCGCAGCCGTACCGGCCGTGCCATTATGGCCGTGCGCGATAACAAGATTGCAGCCGAGTCCGTAGGCATCTCCGTCACGGAGTACCGCATGATCGCCTTCGTGGTTTCCGCTGCCCTCGCCGGTGCTGCCGGAGCTCTCTTCGGCGGTAACTTCTCGCAGCTCTCCGCCACCAAGTTCGACTTCAACACGTCGATCCTCATTCTGGTGTTCGTGGTCCTGGGCGGCCTGGGCAACATGCGCGGTTCCGTCATCGCGGCGGCGTTGCTCACGGTGCTTCCCGAGCTGCTCCGTCAGTTCTCGGACTACCGCATGCTCATCTACGCCATCGTGTTGATCCTGGTCATGATCTTTACCAACAACCCGCAGCTCAAGGCGTTCTTCGGTCGCGTCAAGGACCGCTTTGCTTCCAAGAAGGAGGTGGCAGCCGATGCCCAGTAAATTTGAGTTCAACAAGGGCAAGATGGTCCCGTATCCTTCTGGCGCCATCGTTCCCGACCGTGACCTGGGCGAGCGCCCGGCACTCGAGTGCATCCACCTGGGCATTGAGTTCGGTGGCCTTAAGGCAGTTGACGACTTTAGCCTGACTATCGGCAAGACCGAGATCGCCGGTCTGATCGGTCCCAACGGCGCCGGTAAGACCACGGTCTTCAACCTGCTCACCAAGGTGTACCAGCCCACGCACGGCACCATCCTGCTCGACGGTGAGGACACTTCAGGCAAGTCGGTCTATCAGGTCAACCGTATGGGCATCGCCCGTACCTTCCAGAACATTCGTCTGTTCAACACCATGACGGTGGAGGATAACGTTAAGGTCGGCCTGCACAACCAGGAGCGCTACTCCGGCTTTGAGGGCGTGCTGCGCCTGCCGACGTATTGGAAGCACGAGAAGGCTGCTCACGAGCGCGCCATGGAGCTGCTGTCCATCTTTGATATGGAGCATCTGGCAAACGAGCAGGCCGGATCGCTGCCTTACGGCGCTCAGCGCCGTCTGGAGATCGTCCGCGCGCTTGCCACCAATCCCAAGCTACTGCTGCTCGACGAGCCTGCCGCCGGCATGAACCCGTCCGAGACCGCAGAGCTCATGGAGAATATCGTCAAGATCCGCGACACCTTTGGCATTGCCATCATGCTTATCGAGCATGATATGTCACTCGTTATGAACATCTGCGAGGGCATCTGCGTGCTCAACTTTGGTAAGGTCATTGCCAAGGGCACGGCAGAGGAAATCCAGAACAACGACGCCGTTATCGAGGCATATCTGGGTAAGCAGGATAAGGGGGAGAACTAAATGGCAGAGCCGATGCTTTCCGTCTACAACATCAACGTCTGGTACGGCGCCATCCACGCCATCAAGGACATCTCCTTTAACGTTAACGAGGGCGAGATCGTGGCCTTGATTGGTGCCAACGGTGCCGGCAAGTCCACAACGCTCAAGACCGTCTCGGGCCTGCTGCGCTCCAAGACCGGCTCCATCAAGTTTATGGGCGAGGACATTACCCATACGCCCGCTGATAAGCTGGTTGGTAAGGGCCTGGCTCAGGTTCCCGAGGGTCGTCGCGCCTTTTTGCAGATGACGGTTGAGGAGAACCTGGAGATGGGCGCCTATACGCAGTCCAAGTCTACGGTGGCTCCGGGCCTGGAGCGCGTCTACGAGCAGTTCCCGCGCCTGAAGGAACGTCGTCGCCAGGTCGCCGGCACCCTTTCAGGCGGCGAGCAGCAGATGCTCGTTATGGGGCGCGCCCTTATGAGTAACCCCAAACTGCTTATGCTCGACGAACCTTCCATGGGTCTGGCACCGATTCTGATCGAACAGATCTTCCAGATTGTCGAGGACCTGCACAAGGCCGGCACCACGGTGCTTCTGGTCGAGCAAAACGCGCAGATGGCTCTTTCCATCGCCACACGCGGTTACGTGCTCGAGACCGGCAAGATCACCATGACCGGCACCGGTCAAGAGCTGCTGCACGACGATAACGTCCGCAAAGCTTACCTGGGTGGTTAATCCATTCAACAAAGGGGGCGCTGACCAACCCGGTCAGCGCCCCCTTTTTAAGTTGCGGTGGAATAGGGACTAAATGGGAGTCTAAGAGGCCAAAACAGTCCCTATTCCACCGCAACTTCATGGGGATGTGTGACAATGCCCGTCGGAAAACATCTGCTGTCTTTGGGGGTCTATCTATGCTGTACGAGTTTTGTGCCGAGAACTTTGAGCGGGTGCCGGCGGCTATCGATGCCGGTGCAAGGCGTATTGAACTGTGCGACAACCTTGCCGTTGGTGGCACTACACCCTCGGCCGGTGTTATCAGCGCTACAGTCAGCTATGCTCACGAGCATGACGCGCGAGTGGTGTGCATGATTCGCCCGCGTGGCGGCGACTTTCATTACAACCAAGACGAGCTGCGTATGATGGAGATGGACCTGGGCCTTGCCGTGAGCGCCGGCGTTGACGGCTTGGTCTTTGGCTGCTGCAAGCCCTGCGCCGGCGGCTGGGCGCTCGACGAACTTACGTTGGGCGCCCTCGTGATGGCTGCGGGCTGCGCGACCGAGGAGTGCAAGCGTGGGCCCATCGACATCACCTTCCACATGGCGTTTGATCAGCTCTCGCCCGAGACTCAGCTCGACGCGATTGACATACTCGTCGACTGCGGCATCACACGCATCTTGACGCATGGCGGCGCTGCCGGTACGCCGATCGAGGACAACTTCGAAAACCTGGCCCGCTTGATCGAGTATGCGGGCGACCGCTTGACCATCCTTCCCGGCGGCGGCATTTCCACGGCCAACCGCGATACCGTGGCGGCGGCACTGGGCGTCTCCGAGCTCCATGGCACAAGGATCGTACCGCTGGAGGTGTAGCCCGTGGCGCTTGTATTCGATGTTCAGCAGGCGAGTGGCAAGCCCGACGACAACCGTCGCCCCGGTACCGCGTGTCCCTTTTGCAACACGGAGGGGCTCACCAACATCATCCGGCGCGACGGTGACTGCATCTGGCTCGAGAATAAGTTCAAAACCCTGCGCGCCACCCATCAAACCGTGCTAATCGAGTCGGCCGATCACGATGCCGACCTGGTGACCTATGAGCCGGATGAACTCCACCATGTGATGCGGTTTGCCCTGGGTTGCTGGCAGCAGATGATCGATTCACAGCAGTATCGAAGCGTGCTCATGTACAAGAACAAGGGTCCGCTCTCGGGCGGCAGCCTCGTCCATCCACACATGCAGATTGTGGGCCTGGAACAGGAGGACGGCTATGCGGCGCTGACCTCAGCCAACTTTGAAGGCATCAGTGTCTGGCAACAGGGGAGAATCTCGGTCAACATCTCAATCGAACCGATCATGGGGTTCTTTGAGGTCAACGTTTCAGCCCCGCAGGGAATCGCCGCCAGCGATGGCATGCGAGACCAAGCCGAGGCGGATCTCTTCGCCGATGCGATCCAGGTAGCTCTGCGCTATATCCTGAACGAGCACCACGGTGGTCGCGCAGAGTCGTACAACCTGTTCTTCTATCACCTGGGCGGTCGGACCATTGCCAAGGCGCTGCCGCGTTGGGTGGTTTCGCCCTACTTTGTCGGCTATCGTTTGGCCCAGGTCAATGCTGAGACCACGCTCGATGTCGATGCTGAGCGCCTGCGTGCGCATCTGGAAACGCTCGTATAGTAAGACTAACACCCGCGTAATGCGGACAGTCTAGCGCCCCATGGCGTCGCGGCCGGCCTCGACCCGCTTGCGCTGGGCGGCGCGCTCCTCGCCGGTCAGACGCTCAAAGAGGTGCCCGATAAACGAGGCGAGCACCTGCTGAAACAGCGTTCCGCACATGACGGGAAACACGACTTCGCCCGGAAAGTACTGCGTGGCGATGACGGCGCCCGAAGAGATGTTACGCATGCCGCAGGTAAAGCACATGGTAGTCGTCTCGCTATATGGCAGATGCAGCGCACGGGCGACCAGAAAACCGATGACAAAGCCGCTGATGGCGAAGGTCAAAATAAAGAGGGCGACTCCCAGGCGCACCGCGTTCATGTGCAGCACGTACTCGCTCATGGCGGTGGAATTGGAGGCGATAACGCCCATCATCATGAATTTGCAGGCGGGCGAGAGCGCGGGGGAGAGCTTCTCGTGTCCCCATCCACGCGTGAGCTCGTTGATCACGATGCCGAGCACGGCGGGGATGGCGATCATAAAGGCCATGTCTTGCATCATGCTCGGCACATCGATCGAGACGGTGGCACCCAGCAAGAGCTTAAGCGTGAGCGGAATCGTCACAGGGGAGATAACCGAGGACGTCAGGATGATGGTGAGCGCGAGCGGGCCGTTGCCGCCGAACATGCTGATCCACATAAAGGCAGTGACCGCCACGGGTACGCTGTACTCGAGCACGATGCCGCAGACAAGGTTGGGATTGGAGCCAAAGAACAGCGATCCCATGGCATAGGCTGCTATGGGAATGAGCGCCGTCGAGACGAGCAGCGCCAAAATCAGGTGCAGCGGACGGCGGAACACCTCGGCTACCTGGTGGAAGGTGTTGCTGAGCGCACCTTGGAACGTCATAAAGGCGAAGAGGGCGGGAACGATGGGCTTGAGCACGCCGATCTGCTGGGGAAAGAGCACGCCGAGCGCCACGCAAATCGGAACGATGATCTGCATGTGCCCCGCGAGAAACTTGCCCAGTCCAACCCATTGCTTCATATGCTCTTGTGACTCCCTTTGCTCGTGAATCCGTTTTGACTGGATATGCTAGACGCTCACATGTGTCCGTGCGTCAGAAACGCTCGATTATTTCGAGGGTATTACCGGCATCGTTTACCGAAACCGCGGCGTGCTGCGGCGATTTGCGTCCGCGCCGCACGGTATAATAAATCCGTTCAACAGATCTGCCTGCCGAAGTGGGCATACACAGAGGACTCATCGCTATGAACCGTGAGAGGTATCGCGGCGACCTGCCCCTATCGG
The DNA here is from genome assembly GCA_905215765.1 of uncultured bacterium. Classification (GTDB taxonomy): domain Bacteria; phylum Actinomycetota; class Coriobacteriia; order Coriobacteriales; family Coriobacteriaceae; genus Collinsella. The sequence continues at coordinate 12,367 of CAJMRP010000018.1, read as the reverse complement.
GGGTGGGTGCCTATGTCATCGCTTAAGACGACGCATCGCTGGGCGGTCGCTCAGCAAAACCCCGAGCTCGAAAAGGAGCTTTCGGCTGGTCTGGGCATTCCCGGGCTGGTGGCGCGCATTATGGTCGCGCACGGCATTGGCTCCATCAAAGAGGGCCAATTGTTTTTGACGCCTTCGCTCGATCGCGACTGGGCCGACCCGCTCGTTATTCCGGGTATGGCGGCCGTCGCCGACCGCGTCGAGCGTGCTATTCGCAACCACGAGCACATTGCAGTCTTTGGCGATTTTGACGTTGACGGTATTACGTCGACCTGCCTGTTGACCGAGGCGCTGCGCACGTTTGGCGCCGATGTCACGCCGTTTATTCCGCATCGCTTTGATGAGGGCTACGGTCTTTCGCGCGCGGCGCTCGACCGCGTTAACGAGCTCGCTCGCCCCCAGGTGATCGTAACCGTCGATAACGGCATTGCCGCCAAGGAAGAGGTTTCCTATCTGGAGAGCCTGGGGATCGATTTGGTGGTCACGGACCATCACGAGCCCTCCGACCAGGTGCCGCAGGGTGTGCCCCTGACTGACCCCAAGCTCGAGGACGAGGGCCCCTCGCGTGAGCTTGCCGGTGCTGGTGTGGCGCTCAAGCTGGTGCAAGTCCTGGGTGAGCGCCTGGGCAAGCCGTCGTATTGGCGTTCGCTAATCGAGGTCGCGGCGCTGGGCACCGTGTCCGACATGATGCCGCTCACGCCCGAGAACCGCGCGCTGGTTGCCGAGGGCATCCAGCAGATGCGCGTAACCGCTCGCCCGGGCTATATCGCGCTTGCCGCGCTCGCCAAGGCGGACCTTTCGAGCATTACGGCGGATGGCCTGTCATTCTCGCTCATTCCCCGCTTAAACGCTGCCGGTCGCATGGCCGATCCCAAGTTGGCGCTCGACCTGCTGCTTGCCCGCGATCCCATCGAAGCAAGCGCACTGGCGGCTGAGCTCGAGGAAATCAACCGCCAGCGCCGTGAGATCGAGGCGGAGCTCACGCGCGATGCCATGGCAAAGGTCGAGGAGACCTATGACGGCGGACGCGCGATCGTCGTGGGCGGCGAAGGCTGGCACGAGGGCGTCAAGGGCATCGTGGCAAGCCGTCTGACCAACCGCTACCACGTGCCGGCGCTGCTGTTCTCGATCGAGGACGGTATCGCGCGCGGCTCTGGTCGCTCGGTGGGCAAAGTTAACCTGTTTGACGCCATCGAGCGCTGTTCCGACCTGATGATTCGTCGCGGCGGACATGCCGGTGCGGTGGGTGTGACCATCGAGGCATCCAAGCTCGATGAGTTCCGCCGTCGCCTTTCAGCCGTGTTGTCCGAGCTTCCTGCCGAGGACTTTGAGGACACCGACGAGGTTGCCGCCACGGTCGACCTTTCCGAATTGAATATCGAGACCATCGAGCAGATTTCCCGCCTTGAGCCGTTTGGCCAGGGTAATAAGGTGCCGCTGCTGGCTGCTGAGGGCGTGACGATGTGCGATCGCGCCGTGGTGGGTAAAACCGGCGAGCATATGCGCTTCGTGGCGACGGATGGCGCCGCGAGTGTGCCGGCCATCATGTTTCGTGTACCGCAAATCGATAAGCTCATCAACTGCGACAGCGCTGTCGACTTGGTGTTCGAGGCCGTTGCCGAGCATTGGCAGGGTCGTGTGAAGCCCAAGCTCATGGTCAAGGATGTTCTGGTCCGCGATACCACGCTGCCCAGCGTCGACGATCCGGCATGCGAGCTTCGTCGTGGCGTGCAGCCGGCGGATTCCGGCCTGCGCCTGGAGTCGCGCAAGCGCGAGACGCTCGCCCAGCTTTCCTATACCGAGCTCACGTGCTCGCTTATCCATAGCTTTATCGGATCGAACCAGCCGCACCGCGCGCAGGTTGAGGCGCTCGACGCCTTGGCCGATCACCAGAGTGTCTTGGCGGTTATGGGAACGGGCCGCGGCAAGTCGCTCATCTTCCATGTGCATGCCGCGCGTGAGGCGGTGCTTCGCGGACGTGCGAGCATCTTTGTCTATCCGCTGCGTGCGCTTGTTGCCGACCAGGCCTATCACCTCTCGTCGACGATGGCAGCGCTCGGTATTGGCGTTGGCGTGCTGACCGGCGAGACCGTGGAGGCCGCACGCGATGACGTGTTCGCCGGCCTAGCTTCGGGCCGCACCGGTATCGTGCTCACGACGCCCGAGTTCCTATCTATCCACCGTGACCGCTTCGCACGTTCGGGCCGCATCGGCTTTGTCGTTATCGACGAGGCGCACCACGCCGGCCTTGCCAAGGGCGGCGACCGCAGTGCCTATCTCGACATGCCCGATATCCTCAAAGCCCTGGGCGACCCGGTCGTTATGGCTGCGACGGCCACCGCGACGGCTCCGGTCGTGGCCGAGCTTGCCCGCATGCTGCCGATCACTCGCACGGTGGTCGACGAGACGGTGCGCGAGAACTTGCAGCTCGAGGATGACCGAGATCTTGCGAGCCGCGAGAACCGCCTGGTGTCAATCGTGGCGACGGGGGAAAAGACCGTCATCTACGTCAATTCGCGCGACCAGTCCGTGGCGCTCGCCAAGACGTTGCGCAAGCGTGTGCCCGATTGCGCAACCCATATCGCGTTCTATAACGCGGGGCTTGCGCGTTCTGATCGCCGTCGCGTGGAGGAAGCATTCCGAGATGGAAGCCTCAGCTGCATCGTCTCGACATCTGCCTTTGGCGAGGGCGTCAACCTGCCCGATATCCGCCATGTCGTGCTCTATCACATGCCGTTTGGCGGCATTGAGTTTAACCAGATGAGCGGCCGCGCCGGTCGCGATGGCCAGCCCGCCGTGATCCATCTGCTCTATTCGTCGCGCGACGCCCGCATTAACGAGCGCCTGCTCGACTGCTATGCGCCCGAGCGCGACGAGCTCGTCACGCTCTATCGCGCGCTGCAGACCATGTGGCGCTCCAACCGCAGCAAGACGGGGGACGATTCCTTTAGCGCGAGCGATATCGACATCGCGCAGATGTGCCTTGCCATCGATGCTCGCACGCCGGTCGACGAGCGTTCGGTGGAAAGCGGCCTGGGAATCTTCGAAGAGCTTGGTTTCTGTCGAGTTTCGGGGTTTGACGACACCCGTCGCATCGCGATGGCCGAAAACCCCGGCCGCGTGCAATTGAGCAGGTCAATTCGCTATTTGGAGGGCTTGCGCTCGCGCATGGAGTTCTCGGCTTTCCGGAGCTGGGCGCTCGATTCGTGCGCTTCTGATATGCTAGCCAAAGTTAACCGCCCGATCGTACCGCGGGCCTAGGGGAAGGGGACCTCGATGGATGCCGCAGCCCGTACCGCCCATGATTCCACCCTCCAGCCGTTTTCGGAGATGGAGCACTATAAGCATGCCGATGAGCTGCCGCCCGAGATTATGGCGGACAGCTACGACAAGCTGGAGCGCCTGTGCCTCAAATATATGAATGAGGACGACTTTTCTAAGGTTGAGCAGGCCTACTGCTTTGCCGCCGAGAAGCACTGCAACCAAAAGCGCCGCTCGGGCGAGATGTACATTAACCATCCCGTCGAGGTTGCCATCATTTTGGCCGATCTCAAGATGGACTGCGATGTGGTGTGTGCCGCGCTACTGCACGATACCGTCGAGGATACCGAGACCTCGCTCACCGATGTTTCCGGCCTGTTTGGCGATACGGTGGCCGAGCTCGTCGATGGCGTGACCAAGCTCACCAACATCGAAGTCGACAGCATGGACGAGAAGCAGGCGCTCACGCTGCGCAAGATGTTCCTCGCCATGTCCAAGGACATTCGCGTCATCATCGTTAAACTTGCCGACCGTCTGCACAACATGCGAACGCTGGCAGCCCTGCGCGAGGATCGTCGCCTGTTCAAGGCTCGCGAGACCATGGACGTGTACGCGCCCTTGGCCGACCGCCTGGGCATGAGCTCTATTAAGTGGGAGCTCGAGGACCTGTCCTTCTTCTACCTGGAGCCCGATGCCTACCAGCGCATCGCGCGCATGGTGGCGGAGTCGCGCGAGGTCCGTGAGCGCTATCTGGCCGAGACCATCAAGACGCTCACCGACGAACTCAACCGCATTGGCCTGGAGGACTTCCAGATCAACGGCCGTTCCAAGCACTATTGGTCCATCTACCAAAAGATGAAGCGCAAGGGCAAGGAGTTCTCCGAGATCTACGACCTGGTGGCGCTGCGCGTAATTACCCATTCGGTGCGCGATTGCTACTCCACGCTCGGTGCGGTGCATACGCTGTGGCACCCCATGCCTGGTCGCTTTAAAGACTATATCGCCATGCCCAAGGTCAATAACTACCAGTCGCTCCACACGACGGTCATCGGCCCTACGGCTCGTCCGCTCGAGATTCAGATTCGAACCTACGAGATGCATGAGCAGGCCGAGTACGGCATTGCCGCCCACTGGCTATATAAGAAGTCGGGCGGATCGTCTGCTTCCAAGACCAATGACGCTCAACGTTTGGACGACCAGATCAACTGGCTCAAGCATTCGCTCGATTGGGCGGCTTCCGACGAGATCACCGATGCCAAGGAATACCTGCACTCGCTGAAGGTCGATCTGTTCGATCAGGAGATTTTTGTCTTCACGCCCAAAGGCGAGGTCATGGCGCTTCGTGCCGGTTCCACGCCGCTCGACTTTGCCTATGCCGTTCACACCGAGGTGGGAAACCATTGCGTCGGCGCCAAAATCAACGGTGCGGTGGCTCCGCTCACGCACGAGATCAAGACGGGCGACCGTGTCGAGATCCTGACTAACAAGAGTTCCAAGCCGTCGCGTGATTGGCTCAAGATCGTCAAGACGCCTTCGGCCAAGTCCAAGATCCGCCGCTATTTTGCCGCTGCGACCAAGGACGACGACGCTGCTGCTGGTCGCGATATGCTGGCCAAGGACCTGCGTAAGCGTGGCTATGGCATTTCTACGCCGCGTTCAACGCGTGCGCTCAACGCCGTGGCGGAGCAGTTTAACTTCAAGCAGCTCGAGGACCTGTTTGCCGCCGTCGGCGCCGGCAAGGTTGCCCCGCGCGCTGTGGGCAATAAGGTCGAGCAAATCTTGGACCCCAAGCCCGAGGAACAGCTCACCAAGGCCGAGGCTATCGCCGAGGTCGTGAAACAGCCGGCCCGCGGCTCCAACCGCAAGCCGCAAAAGCGTGGCAAGAGCGCAAGTAACGGCATTATCGTTAAGGGCGAGAGCAACAGCGGCCTGCTGGTCCGTCTGGCTCATTGCTGCAACCCCGTGACGGGCGACGATATCGTCGGCTTCATCACGCGTGGCCGAGGTGTCTCAGTGCATCGCGCCAACTGCCCCAACGTCAAGGGCCTCATGGAGCACCCCGAGCGCATGATTGACGTAGAGTGGGATGGTGCTGCCGACACTCTCTTCCAGGTCGAGATCGTGGTCGAGTGCCTGGACCGCATGGGCCTGCTCAAGGACGTCACCATTGCCATTGGCGATGCAGGCGGCAATATCCTTTCCGCCGCCACCTCGACCAACCGCGAGGGTATTGCGACCCTGCGCTTTATGGTCGAGATTTCGGATGCGAGCGGCCTGGATCCGCTGCTGGCTTCCATCAGCAGCGTCGACTCGGTCTACGACGCTCGCCGTCTTATGCCCGGCGAAGGCGGAGCGCAACTCAAGCGCCGTGTGTAGGTGCGAGAGCCTCTCAGCATCATAGATATTGGTTACGTTCGAGGCATCGTTTGGTGCCTCGAACGTATTTTAGAAGGAGGGCATGCGCATGGACGATATGACTTTGGACCTTACACCCCGAGGTGCGGCTTCGATTGAGGCGCTCGTCAACGGCCCGATTCAGACCAACAGCTACGCCGTGATTTCGAATGACGAGTGCTTAATCGTCGATCCGGCGTGGGAGGGCGAGCGTCTTGTGGAGCATATCCGCACTGCGCATCCCGAGGTGCGCGTACTCGGCTCTGTCTGCACGCACGGTCATGCCGACCATGTTGGCGGGGTTGCCGGGGTTCGAGCTGTCGTTGGCGACAGCGCACTATATGAGTTGTGCGCTAAGGACGTGACGGTACCTCGCGCAAATATCGAGGAGCAGCGCGCCATGTGGGGTATCGAGACGCCCGATCCGGGTGAGCCGACGCGTTTGCTTGCCGAGGGCGATACAATCGAGGTGGGCGACGTCTGCCTGCAGGTGATCGAGGCGCCGGGGCATACGCCGGGCGGCATCGTCCTGTTCGCCGCGACCGAGCAGGGGAACATCGCCTTTGTGGGCGACACGCTTTTCCCGGGCAGCCACGGTCGTACCGATCTTTCCGGCGGTGACGAGGCGGCGATTATGCGCTCGCTCTCCAAACTTGCCAAGATGCTTCCGCCCGATACCGTTTGCTTGACGGGCCATGGCGATTCGACCACGATGGCGCGCGAACTTATGCAGAACCCGTTTATGCAGATGTAGGCTCGAAGCCGTCTTTCGAACCACGAAGACCGCTCGATCGTCAAGCTATTTTCCCCAGTGGGTCGATTCTGTGGGGCAAACGGTCAAAATTTGTCCAATCGGATGGTATTCGTGAACAAACGAACGTTTATGCTCGGGGATGTCGTGGTAAAATCTCAGGCGTTATCGGAGCAACCTTACAGGAGGTTTCTTTTATGCTCGTCAACGCAGCAGACATGCTCAAGAAGGCCGAGGCCGGCAAGTACGGTCTCGGTGCCTTCAACACCAACAACCTCGAGTGGACCCTGGCTATTCTCCAGGCCGCCGAGGAGGCCAAGTCTCCGCTGATCCTTCAGTGCACCGCTGGTGCCGCTAAGTGGATGGGCGGTTTCAAGGTCTGCGCCGACATGGTCAAGGCTGCCGTCGAGGCCACGGGCGTTACCGTTCCCGTCGCCCTTCACCTCGATCACGGTTCTTACGAGGACTGCTTCAAGTGCATCGAGGCCGGCTTCACGTCCATCATGTATGACGGCTCTCACGAGGAGACCTTCCAGCTTAACCTTGACCGCACCAAGGAGCTCGTTGAGCTTGCCCACTCCAAGGGCATGTCCATCGAGGCCGAGGTCGGCGGCATCGGCGGCACCGAGGACGGTGTGACCTCCAGCGGCGAGCTCGCTGATCCTGCTGAGTGCAAGCAGATTGCTGACCTGGGCGTCGACTTCCTCGCCTGCGGTATCGGCAACATCCACGGCGTGTACCCTGCCGACTGGGCTGGCCTTTCCTTCGAGCGCCTGGGCGAGATCAAGGCCCAGACCGGCGACCTGCCCCTCGTCCTGCACGGTGGCACCGGCATCCCCGAGGATCAGATCAAGAAGGCCATTTCCCTGGGCATCTCCAAGATCAACGTCAACACCGATCTGCAGCTCGTCTTCGCCAAGGGCGTCCGCGAGTACATCGAGGCCGGCAAGGATCAGCAGGGCAAGGGCTTCGACCCCCGCAAGCTCCTCAAGCCTGGTCGCGACAACATCGTTGCCCGCACCAAGGAGCTCATGGAGGAGTTTGGCTCCGTCAACAAGGCGTAAGCGTCGCTAAACTTCCCACCGGAAGCCCCGTCTCCCTACGCTGTTTCCTTTGCGCTCACCTGGCTTCGCCAGAAGTCGCGCCAAGGAAACAGTTCCGGGAGACGGGGCTTCCTTCGTTAACTCGCTACAGGGTTACTGGGCTGAATTCATTTTTTATAGGTACCGTTTATCGGTGTTGAGAGTTCCTTTATTGGGGCTTTCTTTTTATCTCGCTACAATGGGCTTCAAGCGTTCTAGTGACTTGGAGTTTTGGTATGGCTGTTATTAATGTGCTGCCTTCGGATGGGAAGGTTGTTGACGAGGGTCCTGTTGGTTGCTCTGTTGATGTTTGCTGCGATGACTTTCGCCATCTCGATATTGGGCTACCGCCTGAGATTCTTCGTCTTAAGGATTCCGGGTATTTGACGCAGGCTGTTGCCGCCTGCGATCGCCTTTTGGAGCAGAACCCTGAGCCTTCGCTGGCTGCCTGCGTTCGCGCCGAGCGGTATCGCATGATCGAGACGCCGCTTCATTTTTCGGTGTCGCGTGATCGGGCTATCGAGATGATCCGCGAGGAGTGGCCTGGGTTTACCGAGGAGCAGTTTGACGATCTGATTGACCGTAAGCGTATTGACTGGCGCTTTATCGATGGCGAGCTGTTCGTTCTCGACAACTTCCTCGATTCGCTTCGCGTATATCCCAAAGAGGTTCCCGGCATGCGGCCCGATCCTACGGACGGAATTGCACTGCGCAACGAGATGCTCAAGGAGATGGAGTCGCAAAATGGATTGGCTCGCGTCATTACGCTTAAAGCGTCCGTGTCTGTCCCCGGTGCTCTGGAGGGGGAGACCGTTCGCGCTTGGCTTCCCGTTGCCGCCGCCTGTCGTCAACAGTCTCAGGTCGAGATTCTCGACATGACGCCGGAGGGTGCTGTTGCTTCCGCGAACGCTTCGGCGCGTACCGCCTCGTGGTCTTCTTCGAGTGAGCGCTCATTCTCGGTGACTTATCGTTATCAAATCAATGCCGCTTATCGCGATATTTATGGGGGTGCGCTTCCGTCGCATCCGTGTATGGACGCGCCGTTGCCCGAAGATATTTCTGAGGACCGTCCGCACATTGCATTCACGCCGTATCTGCAGCAGCTGACGGCCGGTGTTGTTGACGGACTCGTGGATCCGCTCGATCGCGCCCGTGCTATCTATGATTATCTGACGCAGCATATCGACTATCGCTATCAGCCGCCGTACTTGCTTTTGGGATCTATTGCCGATGACTGCGCGCATTCGCTCCGCGGCGATTGCGGCGTTATGGCGCTCACGTTTATCACCATGTGCCGTATCGCGGGCGTGCCTGCCCGTTGGCAGAGCGGCCTGTACGTTGCGCCCGATTCGGTGGGGTCGCACGACTGGGCAGAGTTCTATACGCCGCAGACCGGTTGGCTCAACGCCGACGTGTCATTTGGATCTTCTGCTCGCAGGATGGGGGAGGAGTGGCGCCGCCGTCACTACTTTGGCAATCTCGACTCGTGGCGTATGGTGGCCAACAATCGATTCCAGGCAGGGTTTGACCCCTCTTTCGACGGCATGCGCGAGGACCCTTACGATAACCAGATGGGCGAGGCTTCGGTCGACGGTCGCGGATGCCGTCAGCGCGAGATGCTCCGCACGGTCGAACTCATCGAAATGCTCGAAGTTCCATTTTCGGACTAATCGGTAGAAAGCTGTGATAAACTAACTCACGCATTACGTGCCCGAGTGGCGGAATTGGCAGACGCAGTGGACTCAAAATCCACCGTTGGCAACAACGTGCGAGTTCGAGTCTCGCCTCGGGCACCATACATGCAAGCGAGCGTTCAAGGGGGTTGCGGCCCCCTTTTTCGTGTACGTAATGTGATAACGCGCTGTACGTGTTATTATTCGCAAGGCGTTGTTCCCGCAATGCCCTAAAGAGGAACCCGAGGGTTCCCACCTTTTGGCGCCAATGAGCAGCTGACTGGTCATACAACTTAGATTCCCTTCCTCAAATCGAGGAAGTCTATGTGTACGACCTGGTTGCTGAGAAGCGCCGGGTTATTTTTTTATGAATGGAGGTAGGGAAAATAGCTAAGTCTGATGACACCCGCATCAACGACGAGATCACTGCATCTTCGTGCCGTTTGATTGGCGTCGATGGCTCTCAGCTCGGCCTGTTCGCCATCCGCGATGCCCAGCGCGTCGCCGACGATCAGGGTCTCGACCTGGTCGAGATCGCTCCCAACGCGGAGCCGCCGGTCTGCAAGGTCATGGACTACGGTAAGTTCAAGTACCAGCAGGCCATGAAGGCAAAGGCTGCTCGTAAGAACCAGTCCAAGGTCGAGGTCAAGGAAATGAAGTTCCGACCCAAGATCGACGTTGGCGACTACGAGACCAAGAAGGGCCACGTTCTGCGTTTCCTCAAGAAGGGCGCACGCGTTAAGATCACCATCATGTTCCGCGGCCGTGAGATGGCTCACCCGGAGCAGGGCCTTAACGTTCTCGAGCGTCTCGCCGAGGATCTCAAGCCTTACGCTACGGTCGAGTCCAAGCCTAAGATGGAAGGCCGTAACATGCTTATGCTGCTCGCCCCGATTAAGGGCGCCTTCGATGAGGATAAAGCGGCAAGCGATACTAAGTAACTAGTGTTCTGTAACCGATTAAGGAGTATTTCATGCCTAAGATGAAGTCCCACAGCGGCACCAAGAAGCGTTTCCGCAAGACTGGTACCGGCAAGCTTATGCGCGCCAAGGCTTTCAAGAGCCACATCCTGAGCAAGAAGTCCACCAAGCGTAAGCGTGGCTTCCGTCAGGAGACCGAGATTGCCGCTGCCGACCGCAAGGTCATCAAGTCGCGTCTCGCCTAAGTTCGCGTTCCCGTTTTTCGTTTTACCGTCTAGGAGTTGATAGAACATGGCACGTATTAAGCGCGCTGTTGCCGCCAAGAAGAAGCGCCGTACCGTTATGCACCGTGCGAAGGGTTACTACGGTGCCGCTTCGCGTACTTACAAGCATGCTAAAGAGCAGGTCCAGCACTCCCTGCAGTATCAGTATCGTGATCGCCGCAACAAGAAGCGCGAGATCCGTTCTCTTTGGATCACTCGTATCAACGCTGCTGCTCGCCTGAACGACATCTCTTACTCTCAGTTCATGCACGGCCTGAAGGTTGCCGGCATCGAGCTCGACCGCAAGGTCCTGGCTCAGATGGCTTACGAGGACATCGAGTCCTTCAACGAGCTGGCTACCATCGCCAAGAAGGCTCTCGAGGCCTAATAGATTCTCTTGAATCGCTAGGGGAGTGTCGCGTTGTGCGCGGCGCTCCCTCTTTTTATCTGAAGCGCGGTTTACATTGCTAAAAGCGCGGGTAGATAAACACTTACAGGTGACCGATCTCGATATATTCCTGAACCAAAGGGTCATCATCTGATACGTGCGGAAGATCCGCACCAGTCTTTCTATTACCTATAGAAAGCAATATGTTGTGTAGGACTTGTGAAGAGTGGAATTGACGTCCCACAGAGCTTCGCGGTCTGGCAATATATCTCCTTGCCGCGCGGCCCGGTCGAACCGGATCAGCCGCGGGGCGTGCACCTTGAGAACCGGATACTGCGAGGATGGACACACCAGTTGTGTCGCATCCGGGCAGACATCGAACCATTTGAAATGGTCTAACTTGGATTTGTTTTTCGCAAGGCCGCCGAGAGGCGGCCCCGAGAAATTCCTTTTCCTATACTAAAACCATATGAATCGAACGGAACCGATCAGCGAATGACTGAGAGGACCGGACGGGCTCGAAGCCCATATATTTTGGACGGAGAGTTCGATCCTGGCTCAGGATGAACGCTGGCGGCGCGCCTAACACATGCAAGTCGAACGGCACCTGCCTTCGGGCAGAAGCGAGTGGCGAACGGCTGAGTAACACGTGGAGAACCTGCCCCCTCCCCCGGGATAGCCGCCCGAAAGGACGGGTAATACCGGATACCCCCGGGCGCCGCATGGCGCCCGGGCTAAAGCCCCGACGGGAGGGGATGGCTCCGCGGCCCATCAGGTAGACGGCGGGGTGACGGCCCACCGTGCCGACAACGGGTAGCCGGGTTGAGAGACCGACCGGCCAGATTGGGACTGAGACACGGCCCAGACTCCTACGGGAGGCAGCAGTGGGGAATCTTGCGCAATGGGGGGAACCCTGACGCAGCGACGCCGCGTGCGGGACGGAGGCCTTCGGGTCGTAAACCGCTTTCAGCAGGGAAGAGTCAAGACTGTACCTGCAGAAGAAGCCCCGGCTAACTACGTGCCAGCAGCCGCGGTAATACGTAGGGGGCGAGCGTTATCCGGATTCATTGGGCGTAAAGCGCGCGTAGGCGGCCCGGCAGGCCGGGGGTCGAAGCGGGGGGCTCAACCCCCCGAAGCCCCCGGAACCTCCGCGGCTTGGGTCCGGTAGGGGAGGGTGGAACACCCGGTGTAGCGGTGGAATGCGCAGATATCGGGTGGAACACCGGTGGCGAAGGCGGCCCTCTGGGCCGAGACCGACGCTGAGGCGCGAAAGCTGGGGGAGCGAACAGGATTAGATACCCTGGTAGTCCCAGCCGTAAACGATGGACGCTAGGTGTGGGGGGACGATCCCCCCGTGCCGCAGCCAACGCATTAAGCGTCCCGCCTGGGGAGTACGGCCGCAAGGCTAAAACTCAAAGGAATTGACGGGGGCCCGCACAAGCAGCGGAGCATGTGGCTTAATTCGAAGCAACGCGAAGAACCTTACCAGGGCTTGACATATGGGTGAAGCGGGGGAGACCCCGTGGCCGAGAGGAGCCCATACAGGTGGTGCATGGCTGTCGTCAGCTCGTGTCGTGAGATGTTGGGTTAAGTCCC
>CAJMRP010000017.1 GCA_905215765.1 uncultured bacterium | reverse complement strand
CGTTCCCCAGCGCGTACGCCGCCGCGGCTGCACCGGCGCGCTCGGACTCGGTCGTCACGTTGTCGGCCAGGTCGTGCACGTGCAGCACGTTGCCACAGGCAAAGATGCTCGGCACGCCCGTTTGCAGGCTCTGGTCCACCACGGCGCCGCGCGTGCGTGGGTCAAGCTCAACGCCCGCGCCCACTGAAAGCTCGTTTTCGGGAATCAGACCCACCGAAAGCAGCAGCGTGTCGCACGGAACAACGCGTTCGGTTCCCGGAATGGGCGCCAGGCTCTCGTCGACCTGACTCACCTCGACGGCCTCCACGCGATCGTGTCCGATCACGCGCGTGACGGTGGTGGACAGATGCAGCGGAATGCCAAAGTCGTCCAGGCAGTTCTTGACGTTGCGGCGCAGACCGTTGGCGTACGGCATGAGCTCGTACACGCCCTCGACGGAAATCGCATCGAGCGTGCAGCGGCGTGCCATGATCAGCCCGATATCGCCCGAGCCCAAAATGACGGCACGCGAGCCGGGCTTGAGATTTTCGATATTGATGTATCGCTGTGCCAGGCCCGCCGTAAACACGCCGGCGGGTCGGCTGCCGGGGATCTTGATCTCGCTGCGCGTGCGCTCGCGGCAACCCATGGCAAGGACGATCGCGCGCCCGGTGAGCTGCAGCATGCCGGCGGGGTTCATGAGCGTGACGGCATGGACTGCGGTGTCTTTCGTAGGCTCGCCTGAACCAATCCCAATCACCATGCTGTTCAGGAACAGCGCAATGTCGGTTGCGTGCACCTGGTCGATAAAGCGCTGCGCGTACTCGGGACCGGTGAGCTCCTGCTTAAAGTGCGACAGGCCAAAGCCGGGGTGGATGCACTGACGGAGGATGCCGCCCAGGTGCTGCTCGCGCTCCACGATGGCCACGCGCGCGCCGGCCTTATGCGCGGCAAGTGCGGCAGCCATGCCGGCAGGCCGCCGATAGCAATCACGTCGAAGGCCAGCGTAGGTACTGCCTCAACTGCATCGCTATCAATCGCGCTCGATTTGAATTCCGCCATCCTAGCGCACCCCCTTCAAAGGTCCCTCAACGAGCCACGAGCCAGTGTCCTCCAGCAGCACCTCGCTGGGGTCATATCCCAGCTCACGGGCCAGAATCGTCACCACGCGGCTCTGGCAAAAGCCGCTCTGGCAGCGGCCCATGCCCGCGCGACAGCGGCGTTTGACGCCCTCGACCGAAACCGCACCCGGGCGGCGTCGAATCGCGGCAATAATCTCGGCCTCGGGCACCGTCTCGCAGCGGCAGACGATCTGTCCCCATGCGGGGTCGGACTCAATGAGCTCTCCCTTGCGCGCAAGCGGCGCACGGTCGAAGTCGTCCGGCGCGCGGCGAATCGGATCCCAATCGGCCCGCTCGCGCAAAGCAACGCCCGCCTCGCGCATCACGTGCTCCATGCGCTCGGCAATGGCCGGCGCGCTCGCCACGCCTGGCGACTGAATGCCCGCCGCCTGAAACAGCCCCGGCACCACGGCCGACTGCCCAATAAAGAAGTCGTTCGTCCCCTGAATGACCGGACGCCCGCCGGCAAATGCGCGCACTACGCGGCGCGTGTCCAGATCGGGCACCAGCTTGCGTGCTCCCGTCAGCAGCGCGTTCACATCGCTCGCATAGGTCTGTGTGTCGCCAGGCTCGCGCACAGCGGCGGTTGCGGTAATTACGGTGTTTCCGTGCACGGTGCCCGTGACGATAACTCCCTTGGACACCGGCGTGGGCACGGGATAGAGCGGCATGAGCGCGCACGACTCCTTGTCCAGCACCACAATGTTTCCCTGGCGCCAGACCATCTGGAACTCCTCGGCGCCCGCCATATGCGAGATGTCGGCGGCGCCGTTGCCCGCGGCGTTGATCAGATAGCGGCAGCGCACATTGCCGGCAGGCGTCACCAGCGTAAAGCGCGCAGCCCCGTCGGTAGCCTCGCCGCCAGCAACTTCAATCGCCTCCACCGGGGCGGAGCGCATAAACGTCACCCCGTTGGCGACGGCGTTCTCCAGCGCGGCGATAGCGACCTCAAATGGATCGACAAAGCCGGTCGAGGGGCACCACAGCGCGCACGTCGCCTTGGCGCTCGCACGCGGTTCCAGCTCGTGGATGCGCTCGGGGCCGATAATCGACAGCTCGGGCACGCCGTTGGCTAGGCCGTTGCTGCGCAGCTTCTCCAGTTGTGCACGGTCCTCGTCGTTAAAGCCCAGCACCATCGAGCCGGTGCGGCGGAACAAAAAGCCTAGCTCCTGGGCCCAGGTGCCATACAGCTCGCAGCCGCGGGCGTTGACCTGTGCCTTTACGGTGCCCGGTGCCGGATCGTAGCCGGCGTGCACCAGGCCGCCGTTGGCCTTCGACGCGCCTAGGGCGATGTCGTTGGCCGCCTCGATCACGCAAATGGACAAGTCATAGCGCGCGAGCTGCCGCGCAATGGCGCATCCGGTGATGCCCGCGCCCACAATTGCGATATCAAACGTTTCTGTCACAGTGCCTCCTAGACGAGTTGACAGGCCGTCAATAAGACTATCCTACGGTCTACACACCCCCAGCGCAGCGGCAATGCGGCGAACAGCCCCGCAACACCCGCCAACGGCAGGCGAGGGGAGACCCGGCAACGTCGACAACCTCGTCTGCCGACAACTACGGCAACCGTTCGTCTCGATCTGTAACAGTTAGACGAGGATTTGGGTTCCAGATGCTACAGTACTGACTTGAAAGAACGACAAAAACGAACACACTGCTTACCTGCGGGTTTAAGTACGGCAACAACGGCACAAGCGCGTAAAAACGGGTTAGCACACGCACTTGGGATAATTTGGGATATGAAAGCCACGCGGGCATGCACCCCGAATGCCCAATTTATTAACTCAAAGATCACCATGTCGCCCAGGGTCGTGATGTCGTCGGGCAGCTCGTAGCTCCTCCCAGTCATTCCTCTTCCTCCATTCCTATGCGGTCTCATCCGTGTTTCAGCCCATCAGGTCGTTGGGCGGACAACCAAGAACCTGCGAGATAGCCAAGAGTTTGTCGGCTCCAGGAATGTAATCGCCGCTCTCGTACTTCGAGAAAATGCTGACGTTCACTCCGAGCTTGGAAGCGACCTCAGCCTGAGAAAGGTCAGCTCGAGCGCGTACGGCGCGGATATTCCCCGCCAGCTCCTTACTGAAATCCATTCGTTTCTCCTTAGAGACGTTTTCTGTCTGTTGAATTTAATGACGAACAGTCCTATGTCCCTATCAATCGAATAAGCAACATTTTTTTGCGTAAAGACATTTTTTGTTTACTATTCACTTAACGTAAAGAAAGGAGCGAGGGTGAACCTTCGTCTAAGAGAGCGCCGAGAGGCCCTGGGACTAAACCAAAAGGAGCTTGCACAAAAAGTCGGCAAGTCATTCCGAACTATTCAGTCTTGGGAGCGCGAGGAGAGCTATCCGAACGCAGAGCTCGTAGGTGCGCTCTGCGAAGTATTCAAAACCGACCCCAACGACCTGCTCGGATGGTACGAGGAGCATACCGAGGGCAAGCCGACGGCGCCGGCAGGCGCGGAGGGCGAGCTGATCACTTGCTACCGGCAGAGCACCGAGAAGAGGCGCTCGAAGATCCTGGAGACGGCACGCGACCAGGCCGAGTTGTCCAAAGCTCAGCTTGCAGCGCCTGAAGTCGAAGGGCTGGAAGCGGATCAAGTAAGGTCCGCGTAGGCATTCAAAGGAACCACCTGCGAGATTGGCAGATAACATGGGAACGTACGATTCAACTCGCCGACCTGCGGTTCGCCGCCGAGGAAAAGACGAGGGAGGCTTCGCCGAGAAGGCAAAGGACGCGCTCGACCTCGCATCCAAGGGCGCGGGGCTCGTCCCCACATTCGCCAGCGCCATTGGCACGCTCGCAAAGCTGTTCGGAGCCTAGGCAGGCTGCCACGAATAAAATCGTTGGCAAACTCAAAGCTTTATCTGTCATTTGACTAGGCGCAAGAGGTCGAATTCACAGAATCACCTCGATTTCTTCACCATCATTGTAACTAATTGATTACACTTCTAGCTAAGGAGAGGGATGGACAACATAGGGCTCTTCCTTCATTTTATGAAGGAAATCGTGGACAAGAACAACTTCATCCTCGTGGAACGCGAGGCAAGTCTGGAGTTCATGGCGGGCATGGGAATCACCATGGACGAGCTCAAAAGCGTGATCTTATCGCTCACGCCAAGAGATTGTTTTGATGGACCCGAGGCGGACCGCGACTCGCGATACCCGGGATGGATAGTTGCCGAATTCTCACCCAAGGCATTCGGCAAGACGCTGTACCTAAAGATGTCCATAAAACGCGAGGCCGAGCGATGCAAATGCCTCTCTGTAAAGTTGTACCGGGATAGATCGGAGGTCCCGAGATGAGTGAGATGAAGAGCACTTTCAGCACCTATTGCATTGAATGCGACCAGGAAGTCGAGGCACGCGTAGAGCGTCGTACCGAGACGATGCGCATCAGAAAACAGGATATTACGTATGAGGCCACGGTCGCGGTATGCCCCGTCTGTGGAGCGGTTATTGCGGACGCACGCATAGAAAGCGAGAACCTCGCAGCCGCCTATGCCGCTTATCGCGCCGCCAATCACTTACTTTCCCCCGAGGAAATCAAGGCCGTCCGCGAACGCTACGGCCTGTCGTTGAGAGATTTCAGCCGCTTCCTTGGCTTCGGTGAGCAAACTGTGGCTCGATATGAGTCTGGCGCGCTGCAGGACGAGGCTCACGATGGAATGATCAGGCTGGCAGCAAGCCCCGCTGGCGCCCTGTCACTTTTAAACGTAAAGAGAGACCAGCTGTCTGAGAAGATTATCAGCGCCGTTGAAAACTTTGTCGACTCCCAGGCTCCGGATCGCTTCAGCACTTTAGATTTTAGCTGGCCGCCACTTGAGGCCTACTCGCCGTCGAGGACGAACGGATACCGACCGTTCGATTGGTCGCGCGTGTGTGGCGCCGTTGTCATTCTTGCCCATCGCTGCAAAAATCTCTATAAGACCAAGCTGCAGAAGGCCATGTTCTTCCTCGACTACTACTGCTATGGCATGACGAGTACCTCCCTCACGGGAATCGAATACGCACATGCCGACTATGGCCCCGTCATAAACGATAAGGACACCTTGCTCTATGCCCTGCAGCAACAGGGCAAGATAGAGCTTGTCCCCAACGGCTGGGGCGAAATCGTAAAACCGCTCGTCGAACCAGAGGAAACGTTTGACGAAAAGGAACTCGAGTACATCGATCTTGTAGCCAGATTCGTCGACACGTTTGACACCGCAAGCGAGATATCAGAGTTCTCCCATGAGCTATCGGCATGGAAGGAAACGGGGAGTGGCAAGGTCATCGACTATCCAAAATATGCAGCGGAGGTCGTAGACGCTGTTGACACCAGGATGGCAGTCTAAAGGGCCCCTGAAGGAACAGGGCAGGTCCCAGCAAAAGGCCAGTTGTTGCAGATGACGCAACAACTGCTCCAGACATAAAGAAACCCCACCGCGCACGGCTGGAACCTTGGCGCGGCGGGGTGATAGCAAGGATGCCGGAGTAATACGGAGATAGCTCCGGGCAACCTAGGGACATTATATGACGCGCAAGCAGAGGCGCCGCGCGGCAGGTTCCGAGTGGCTAGCAGATCGCGGGGACGGACTGCCCATGAACCGAGGGATGTGCAATCATAGATGGAAGAAGTGGTGCGCAGCCAAGGGTATCGAACACATCCCGTGGTCGAACCTTCGCAACTCGTGGCGAACCATCTGCGAGATGGAGCTGCGCATGCCCTGGGACCTCATGGAAATGCTCATGGGACACTCCCCGCCGGGCGTGTCGGGGCGACATTATATTCGTCCCTCCCGTGAGCAGGTGGCGCGTTCCGTTTGCGACGCACTTGGGATAAATTGGGATATTTCCCAACAAACCAGCAGGTAAAACGGGCGCGGTTAATAGTGGCAGATTTAGATGAACCAATCAGTCGATTTCGAATGTCTAAATCTGTAACAGTTAGACCTGTTTATGCTGAGTCTCTGTTACAGATTGAGACATTCTTCCTGGACGTTATCCTTTGTCTCAATCTGTAACAGTTAGCTGATGATTTGGGTTGTAGATGTTACAGATCAAGACAAACCTTCCGGCGGATTTTGAATGTCTCGATCTGTAACAGTAAGAGGGTTTTTGAGGTCCAAGATGTTACAGATCGAGATTGAAGTTGGGGAGGGACTCCTGTGTCTCAATCCATAACATCTAGACCAGGATTTCGGTCCTAGTTGTTACAGATTGAGATGTTTGTGTCCGCGCCGGCCCCGTACCCAGCCGTGGTCCTATATAAACAAACCCCGTGGTAAACTTGACCGGAATGTAAATAATCCGAAAGGTACCCGTAATGTCCAAGTACATCTCCGAGCTCATGTCGCCGCAGCTTATGGGCGTCGTCTATGCCTTTGTTGGCTTTATCATCGCCCTGTATGTGCTGTCGGTCGTCTATGTGTTCATCGACGCTCGCCGCCGCGGCGCCAGCGCCTACGTGGCTTGGGGCATCATCGCCCTCATCCCGTTTGTGGGCCTTATCGCCTACCTGGTCCTGCGCCCGCACTCCTACGCGTCCGACCGCGAGGAGCAGGAGCTGGACATGGCCCTGCGCGAGCGCCAGCTTGCCCAGTACGGCACCTGCCCGCAGTGCGGCGCGCCCATCGAGAAGGACTTCGTCGTCTGCCCGGTGTGCGATACCCAGGTTCGCAACGTCTGCCCCAGCTGCCATCGCCCGCTCGATGCGCACTGGAAGGTCTGCCCCTACTGCCGAACTCGCATCCAGTAACGCATCCATCGCCGGGCCGGCCGTAAGCCACGCGCACCCTGCGCCCCGCCCCCACACGATGAAGCATGCGTAGAAAATCGCCCGCCGTGCCATTAAGGTGCGGCGGGCGCTTGTATACCAAGGCAACCTGCCTATAATGATGCAAGTCAAAAACGCCGAGCGCATCGCACGCACTTGCATCAGGCATCCGAGAGGAGAAAACATACCCATGAAGGCACTCTACAATGACGGTTCGGTGGCCGAGCTCCCGCAGGACGAGGTCACGCACGTCATCCGTCACTCCGCCGCGCACATCATGGCGCAGGCCATCAAGCGCCTGTACCCCCAGGCCGACTTTGCCTACGGCCCCGCGACCGACAACGGCTTCTACTACGACGTCGACCTGCCCGAGGGCGTCAAGATCAGCGAGGACGACTTCCCCGCGATCGAGGCCGAGATGAAAAAGATCGTCAAGGAGAACCTCAAGTTCTCCGTGTACGAAAAGCCCCGTGCCGAGGCCATCGCCCTTATGGAGGAGCGCGGCGAGAAGTACAAGGTCGAGCACATCGGCGACCTGGACGACGACGCCTGCATCACCTTCTACCAGCAGGGCGACTACATCGACATGTGCGTCGGCCCCCACATCTGCTACACCAAGGCGCTGAAGGCCTTTAAGCTCACCGGCGTCTCGGGCGCCTACTGGAAGGGCGACAAGGACAACAAGATGCTCACCCGCATCAACGGCGTCGCCTTTGCCACCAAGGAAGAGCTCGACGAGCACATGCACATGCTGGAGGAGGCCAAGAAGCGCGACCACCGCAAGATCGGCCGCGAGATGGACCTCTTTATGATGCGCGACGAGGCCCCCGGCTTCCCGTTCTTCCTGCCCAACGGCATGATCCTTAAGAACACGCTGCTGGACTACTGGCGCGAGATCCACCACAAGGCCGGCTACGTGGAGATCTCCACGCCGCTCATCATGAACAAGCAGCTGTGGAAGACCTCGGGCCACTGGGACCACTACAAGGACAACATGTACTCCACCGTCATCGACGACGAAGAGTACTGCATTAAGCCCATGAACTGCCCGGGTGGCGTGCTGGTGTACGCCTCCAAGCCGCACTCCTATCGCGAGCTGCCCATCCGCGCCGGCGAGATTGGCCTGGTGCACCGTCACGAGCTGCGCGGCGCCCTGCACGGCCTGTTCCGCGTTCGCTGCTTTAACCAGGACGACGCCCACCTGTTTGTGCGTCCCGACCAGCTGACCGACGAGATCGTGGGCGTGGTCAACCTCATCGACTCCGTGTACCAGAAGTTTGGCTTTAAGTACCACGTTGAGCTTTCCACCCGCCCCGAGGACTCCATGGGTTCGGACGAGGACTGGGCTCGCGCCGAGGAGGGCCTGCGCACCGCTCTGGAGCAGCTGCACATGGACTACGAGGTCAACGAGGGCGACGGCGCCTTCTACGGCCCCAAGATCGACTTCCACCTGGAGGACTCGCTCGGCCGTACCTGGCAGTGCGGTACTGTCCAGCTCGACTTCCAGATGCCGCTCAACTTTGATCTGGAGTACGTGGACGCCGGCGGCACCAAGAAGCGCCCCATCATGCTGCATCGCGTGTGCTTTGGCTCCATCGAGCGCTTCATCGGTATTCTGATTGAGCACTTTGCGGGCAAGTTCCCCACCTGGCTGGCTCCCGTGCAGGTCAAGGCGCTTCCCGTCTCCGAGAAGAGCCGCGACTACGCTCACGAGGTGTGCGCCAAGCTGGAGGAGGCCGGCATCCGTGTTGTCTGCGACGACCGCGACGAGAAGATCGGCTACAAGATCCGCGAGGCCCGCAGCATAGACCGCGTGCCCTACATGCTCATCCTGGGCGAGAAGGAGGTCGAGGCCGGCAACATCTCCGTCCGCGATCGCTCCAACGAGACCGTTCAGATGAGCGTTGACGAGTTTGTTGCGAAGGTGACCGAGGAGATCAAGACTCGCGCCTAAGGCAAGCTTCACAACAATTAACAAAGGCGACCGTCCACAAAGGGCGGTCGCCTTTTTTCATACCCAAATAAGAAAAGCCGCTGGTTGAGCGGCTTTTTTTGTTGCACAAAAAGGTACAGGTTTTTATAGGGGGCTATGGAGATGTACCTACTAGCAGTACATTTTGCGTAATCTGGGCAAACGCTAATTAATTGCTCGTATAATGTCGTCTGTCGAAAGATACAAAAACCTGTACTTTTGCGACTGCGCCTAGCTGCGAGCGAGAAGCCTGTTCTAAACGCCCCTGCATTTGCGTGTATCGCAAAGCCAAAAGAGGGGGCGAGAACATGGAACAGACGGCACGGCGCCAAGAGCAGCTGCCGGGCGCATTTAATGGCGCCACCACCAACAGCCAGCACGGCCGTGTTCACTGGTATCTGGTCCACACCCCCAATGGAAAAGAGCGCGAGACCTGCGAAAATGTCCGCCGCATTATCCCGCACGAGCTGATGCAGGACGCTTTTGTAATGCAAAAGGAGTTCTGGTTTAAGCGGGACGGCGCATGGTCGCTCCAAACCAAACCCATGTACAAGGAATATTTCTTCGTCGCCACGGACGATGCCGCTTCGCTCGATAGGGCTTTGGCCCAGTTGAGCTTTGGCTGTCGCATCGCCGGCAGTAGGGAGCGGGCGTACATGCCCATGCCGGACGATGCACAGGACTGGTACCGCAGCGTACTGGACGACGACGGCGTAGTGCGCAACAGCGTAGCGCGTATAGAAGACGGCGTGTTGCACATAGAGCAGGGTCCCTTGGTGGGGCAAGAGGCCCGCGTAAAGAAGATCGACCGTCATAAACGCTGGTGCCTGATAGACGTGGGCGATGGCGATTCCGCTTTTAGGGAACTGCTACCGCTCGACGTTCCCAGCAAAACGTAAGGGAGACGTTTCATCAGCTATTCGTTCGCATTTTTTAATTTACCGATTGGGGGATCCCTGGGGAACGGGGACGTAAGTTTGACTGTGGTTGCTAAAGCAGTAACAAAGACAAATACGCCCGCGGGGGCGGCGCTGATTGCTCAGGCCATGGACCGGCGTGAGGGCGCCGGTCGCTACAAGGCCATGCAATCCGTCATGGACTGGGATAACTCGCGTCTGGCCTACAGGGCGGTGAAGCGCGCGTTTGACATCGTTTTCAGCGGTGTCGTGCTTGCGATCATCGCAATTCCCAGTCTGGTGCTCGCAGCCGCAATTCGCCTAGAAAGCGAAGGCAACCCGTTCTACAGCCAGATCCGCGTGGGGCAGACCCACCGTGACGGCAGCCTGTCAACCTTCCGCATGTGGAAGTTCCGATCCATGTACAAAGACGCCGATGAGCGCCTCGCCGAGCTCAAGGAGCAGAACGAGATCGCCGGGGCGATGTTCAAGATGAGGGATGACCCCCGCGTCACCAAGATCGGCAAGTTCATCCGCAAGCACTCCATCGACGAGTTCCCGCAGTTCCTGAACGTGTTCCTGGGCCAGATGTCCGTCGTGGGCCCGCGCCCGCCGCTGCCCAACGAAGTGACGGAATACACCGAGTACGACCTGCAGCGACTGTCCGTTAAGCCCGGCATCACCGGCTGGTGGCAGGTGACCGATCGCAACGACACCGACTTCGACGGGATGGTCCGCCGTGATTTGGAGTACATCGCCAAGCGCGGCCTCATCACGGACTTGAAGATTGTTCTCCTCACGGTCGTTGAGGTCTTTACCGGTGGAGGTGCTTGCTAAATGACTGAACCGGTTAGGGTGGCTCAGGTTGTTGGCAAGATGGTTGGCGGCGGTGTTGAGGCTGTCGTCATGAATTACTACCGCCATATTGATCACAGCAAAGTACAGTTTGACTTTCTTGTCGATTCCGATTCGACGCTTGTTCCCCGTGACGAGATTGAATCGCTCGGCGGCAGGGTTTTCGAGATTCCGCCCTACCAACATGTTGTCAAATACCAGCGAGAGCTTCAGCGCCTCTATAAACAAGAGGGCTGGAATATTGTGCACAGTCACATCAACGCGCTTTCTGTCTTTCCGCTTCGTGCTGCAAAGAAGGCGGGCGTACCTGTGCGTATAGCCCACAGCCACTCTACGAGCGGTAAGGGCGAGTTTGCTAAAAACGTTGTCAAAGGCTTTTTGAAGCTTTTCTCAACAAGGTATCCGACTAATTTGGCCGCCTGCACCGAGCATGCTGGAAAATGGCTATTCGGCTCATCCCGTTTTACTGTTTTTAATAATGCTATCGATCTGAACGTCTTTTCTTTCAATAGATCGATTAGGGATGAGCGACGTACTGAGCTTGGAGCGAAGGACGATACGCTGGTATTGGGAAATATCGGTAGGTTCATCTCCCAGAAGAATCAGTTGTTTTTGCTTGATGTTTTCAAGGCGGTGCATGCTCAGAATCCCGACTCCATTCTTGTTATTTGTGGCGATGGAAAGCTGCGACCGCAGGCGGAGGAAAAAGCGTGCTCACTGGGCATTGCCTCGGCGGTGCATTTTCTCGGCCAAATGTCTGATGTACAGGACATCTATCAGGCGCTTGATTTATTCGTACTCCCCAGTCTGTACGAGGGTCTCGGAATGGTCGCGATTGAGGCTCAGGCTTCCGGCCTCCCGTGCATCTGCTCTGAGAGGGTCCCCAACGAGGTTGCGTTATCTAGTCGGTGCAGCTTTGTTCCGTTGAGCACGGGCGTCAAGGGCTGGTGCGACGCGATTCTTGCCGCTCACAGGGATGTTGTTGATCGCTCCGACCCTCATACATCTCGGGCGTTTGAATCTTATGACATCTTTAAAGCAGCGCCCAAGCTTGAAAAGTACTACCTGAAGCTATCAAAGACGGTGAATTAATGAAAATTTGTATTTTAACGTGGCTGCATAATCAAAATTTCGGCACGCTGCTTCAGGCTTATGCCCTGCAGCGCTTTTTGAAGTTCGAAGGGCATGACGTTGTTGACGCTGACTATCTTCCCAGCGTCAAAGAAAAGCTTTTGAACTGGGCTATCAACCGGAACTCCTTTGATTTGTTTGCCGGTAAGGCACACGAGCTGCTCAATCGTAAGAAGGAGCACGACGACTTCGGCTCCTCGACGGCTGACGTTTTCAGTCGCTTTTTGAGTCAGAATATCGAGACCACTGACAGGATTACCGATACAGACGGGCTGGTCGGTTTGCGGGGTAAATACGATGCGTATGTCTGTGGATCGGATCAGATTTGGTCGCCTTATCTTTTGAACAGGAATTTCTATCTCTCCTTTTTGGGCGACAGTGATAAGCGAATCGCGTATGCGCCCAGCTTCGGTGTCACTAGTACCACACAGAGGAAGAAAAAGATCATTACCGATCTGATTAAAACGTTCAGCTCCGTGTCTGTTCGTGAAGATGCAGGTGCGGATTTCGTCGAATCCCTCGGTCTCGAGCGCCCTTCACAAGTTGTGGACCCTGTCCTGCTCCTGTCGAAAGAGGACTGGGCCCCGCTCATCAACGGTAAATGTCCTGAGCCCGGAAAAATCGTCTGCTATTTCCTTGGGAATAGGCCGTTTTACAGGAAAGCTGTCGATTCGATTTCAAAAGAGCTCGGCTGCGAGGTCGTGACGCTTGTCGGTTCAGGTAAAAATGCTGTCGACGAGCAGCTCAATCCGCGTTACGGGCTTGGTCCCGATGAATGGCTCGCGTATCTGGCGAGCGCGCGGTTCGTGTTAACCGATTCGCTGCACGGTACGCTGTTTTCTCAAATTTTCCGCAAAGACTATTACTGCTTCAAGAGATTTGAGGAGACCGACAAACGCTCTCAAAACTCTCGAGTTGAGAGCCTCTCGAGGCTCTCGAATACCGAGGATCGTCTGCTAGATGGCTATGACAGCCACATGAACGCTACGGAAATCGAGGGCTATGAGAAGCGACTGTCCGACGTGGAGTCGCTCATCACGTTTTCGAAAAAATGGCTCTTGGATGCTCTTGAGCAATAGGGGGAAGTTAGCTTGAGCAAGAACATCGACACAGTTTCTCACCGGGCCTGCTTTGGTTGCGGAGCTTGCGCGGCCAAATGCCCTTTTTCCGCTATTACTATGCGTACCTCGCCCGATGGTTTCGAATACCCCGTGGTGGACGCAGCGAGATGCACCTCCTGCGGTCTTTGCCTGCGTACCTGTCCGGCGGAAAACCAAGTCGACGCGGACTCGGAGACCATTCGCGCCGCTGTCTTGCAGAGCGATGACCCGGGCGAGCTCGCGCAAAGTTCGTCCGGCGGTGTCTTCTCCCTTCTTGCGAAACGGATACTTTCGGACGGCGGGCGCGTTTACGGCGCCGCCTGGGATGGCGTCGATCACGTCAGGCATATCGGTATATCCGAGCTTGCCGATATCGCGCTCCTGCAAAAGTCCAAATATGTCCAGAGCGATGCTAGCGAATCGTATCCCGAAGTGCTCAGCGATCTCAAATCCGGCAAGCATGTACTGTTTAGCGGTACTCCTTGCCAGGTTTCGGCACTGCGTCTCTATTTGGGTAAACCGATGGATGGGCTGACAACCGTCAGCGTTGTTTGCCACGGTGTACCAAGCTCTTCCATGTTCCGTTCCTATGTTGACTGGCTCGAGCTTCGTGAGAAGTCCGATGTCACCGCACTGACTTTTAGAGATAAATCGAAATTCGGTTGGGGCCATAACATAAAGATTGAGTTGTCCGACGGCAGGATTATAAAGAGGCCCGCCGCATTCGACCCGTTTTATGGGTCCTATATCAAAGGCATGATCAGCAGATCGTCTTGCTATAGTTGTCCCTTCAGAGGGTGCGAAAGCCCCGCTGACCTTATTCTCGGTGATTCCTGGCGTTCTGATTCCGCCAAAGACTGCGCACATCCTGAGAAGGGCATCTCAGCCGTTATCGTGAAGACCGAGCGCGGTGCCAAGCTGATTGATGAGATAGGCGATTGCGCTGCCTATTCTAACAACGACGTTGCAGCGAATGACGTGCTCCTGCATGAAGACCCTAATAAGCGCTCAGGCCTTGAAGAGAGGCGCGATGCGGTCATCGCTCAGTACGAGGCACTGGGGTCTGGGATCTTTGATTCCGTCTTGGTTCCCAAAGTGACCCTTTTCGACCGTGTGAAAAAAATGCTTCCGCCTTCGATGCGGTTGAGCGTAAAACGTTTGGTCCGATCCATTAAACCTGGGAACGCACATGAGTAGCCTTACCACAGCGATTACGATTTGCGACCGTCCCCATATCGGGGGCGGAGCTTCAAAAATCGCAATTGAGACAGCTTCGGCATTGGCAAAGATGGGGCTTAACAGCTATTTCTTCTCAGCGCTGGGAGATCCCGATCCGGCTTTGGTCGAATCGGGAGTCATATGCGTTAATTGCGGGCAGGGCGATGTTTTGAACGGTGGCGTCTCTGGTGCTGTCCAGGGCATCTGGAACCGACGATCGGAAACGGCGCTGGATGATTTGCTCAAGCAGCTTGACCCAGAAACGGCGGTCGTTCATGTGCATTCTTGGACGCACTCCCTTTCTCCCTCTATATTCAGGGCAATAGGGCGACGGGGCTTCAAATGTCTCATTACCGCCCATGAGTACTTCCTTGTTTGCTCTAACGGCGGGCTCTACGACTATGTGAATCATTGTAACTGCGGAATCGCCCCCGGTTCTCCGAAGTGCCTGCTGCACAACTGTGACAAGCGCTCGTATGCCCAAAAATTGTACCGGTCCGTTCGTTTTTCCGTGCAGAACCATGTTTTAGGCTCGCTTCGCCCGGCGGTCGCCTTTGTCTCCGACTCCAGCCGTCGGTTGATCGAACCTCATCTAGCGTGGAATTCTGAACGGTATGACTGCTTAAACTATGTTGATGCGGCTAAGTCTCAAGATGATTCCGAAGGAGATTCTTCGGCATACCTATTTGTCGGCCGTTTAAGTCCAGAGAAAGGCTGTGACTTGTTTTGCGAAGCGGTCTGTCGGGCGGGCGTGAATGCGATCGTCATTGGCGACGGTACCGAATTGAAGAGGTTGTCGGATAGCTATCCAGATATCAGATTCATGGGTTCCTTGCCTCATGATGAAGTTCTTTCCGTCATGAGGCAATCTCGCGCTATCGTCATGCCTTCTGTTTGTCGAGAGACGTTCGGGCTCGTCGCTTATGAAGCAATGATTGCCGCCGGCCTGCCGTGTATTGTTTCGGATGTCGGCGATGCGGCCTCCTTTGTTATGTCAAAAGGTCTCGGCGAGATCTTCAGCGCAGGTAGTGTGGAGTCGCTATCTGACGCAATGGTCAATATGCTCGATTCTGATGTTTACTCGCGTTACAGGGAGGCAGTTGAGAAGGCGGACTTCAGCTGCCTCGAAAAGACCGCGTATGTAGAACGTCTTATTGGTATTTACGATCAACTAATGGTTGAGCTTTAATTGGATGAAGGTTTTTAATGGTTACGGTTGTGATGTCAGTTTACAACGGCACGCGATATCTTACTGAGCAGCTAGATAGCTTAAGACTCCAGACAGTGTCTCCGGACCGAGTACTAATCGCGGATGATTGCTCGACGGATGGCTCGTTCGATCTTATTTGCAGATACATCGAGAAATACAGTCTCAGTAATTGGACCCTCAGCAGAAACTGTTCGAATTTCGGCTGGCGCAAAAGTTTCAAGGCACTTCTCGACCTTGCGTCTAAAAACGACTGTATCGTATTTCCGTGTGATCAGGACGATATCTGGGATTCGGATAAAATCGCTGTGATGTCCTCGATTCTCCAGAAGGATCCTTCGATTGACGTCCTATGCTGTGCCGTCGAGCCGTTTTATGAAGATGGCGGTAAAAAAGTAAGACTATATGGTGCAGTTGATAATGCCAAATCTGTTGATGATTTGGATGCTCCGTCTTTTGACGAAAAGTTTATGGCAGTACGTCGACCTGGATGCTCATATGCTGTTAAATCGAACTTTATTAGAGAAATCTTGCCATATTGGCAGGATGATTTTGCGCATGACGGAATGCTGTGGCGATTCTCTTTGTTGAAGGGAACCCTCAGGCTCTTGAATCGGCCCTTGATTCGATTCCGTAGACATGACTCTAATGCAACCGAGATGCGTTACCTTGATAAGAGATCTCGTATTGGTGAGATAGAGATGTGTCTGAGGTTTTCTAATGCTTTAGAAGAATACTGCAGTAGCAATCCTGGTGATTATCGTGGTTCTTCTACACATATAGAACATTACCGTTCTGTTTTGGATGCCCGTATGCACTTGCTTGAAGGCGGTCTAAAAATTAGCGATCTAGGCATCATTTTAAAATATCGTGAGTATGAACTGTCAAATTGTTCCCTGCTTGGTGATTTAAAGGCCTTAATCAGTTCCGGTGACAGTAAGTAGGTGTTTAGAATGCTTGAGCTCTTAACTAACGAATTCACTATTTTGATTTTCGCCGCAATCCTAAGCGTTATTTCTCCTGTTAAAGGGTTATTTTTTATAGTTCTAGGATTGCTCGTTTTCAAAGAAGTTCTTTCTGGGCGTCTTTATAAAGTTCTTTTAGATAACGCCATTCCTGTTGCCGTGTCGGGCGCGATAATTTTCTTTTCTGCCATTGCGTTTGCGTCCCGAAGCATGGATGAATCCCTCCTTACGGTCTGCTCGTACTTCTTCTGTATTCTTCTTGGTTTTATTTACGGTAAAGAAAAGAACGATGGCTGGGTTGGGGCTGCATTGCTCATGCTTCGCAATATAACCGTGTTCGCCTGCCTATTTAGCTTTGTCCTTGAAATTGTTTTAGGTCAACGATTAGTTACAAATGGTTCTTTTTCTTTTCTGCAAACTATAACGATTGATAATCCATCTCTGTATCGACTGCGTAGTTTTTTCGGACATGCAATCGTATTTGGTCAAATGATAGTTATTGCGGTGGTAATCAACTTTAAATTGGAGACAAGCAAAATGAAACGTCTCTTATACTCTGTGGTTCTTTTGGTCGCTCTGCTTCTGACAAAGAGCCGTAGCGCTTGGATCATTCTCACGGCTTCAGCATTGGTGTACCTGGTTTTTCGCCTAAAGAATCCTGAGTATTCTAAATGGAATTTAATTGCCCTTTTAACCCCAGCTGTATTGCTGCTCGTTTTCATGCTTTACAAGTCTGGTCTGTTTAACTTTGTTGGTTCACGATTTGGTGAACTTGAAACTGATGTGTCATATAGCCAGCGCTCTGGAGCGATTTCCTACATTATTCATAGCTTCCTAAGCAGACCGCTGTTTTGGCTTACTGGAAATGGTTATGGCAGTAGTCGCATAACCATGTTGGACACCACAGTTGAAATCAGTGGTTTTTCAACGGTAGACAACGGTTTCCTTGCAATGCTGTATGAATATGGTTTTCTTGGAATTTGTAGTTTTGCATCCTTGCTGATTTCCGCTGGCATCAGTTCGTTCAAGTCAGATTGTGAACTTGATCAAGTGCTTTTTTCCGTTTCCTGTATATGCTGTGCGGAGTTCATGTTTTACTGCGAGCTTGGTTGGTGGGTGCCAACGGTGATCTTGTTCGCTACCTGTGGACTCGCCCTGGGCAGAGCGAGTGCTCGGCATTCAAATTTGTATGAGTCAGGGCCTATTTTGATTTCTGAATAAATCAAGGTTGATAGTTTAATCAAACGAGGTCAAATGAATTATTCGTCTATTGCACGCAACACTATGATTGCGTTTGCTGCACAGTTTATTTCTCTATCGGTCAGTGTCGTCATGTCGCTGCTCGTGCCGAAAATCGTCGGTGTTGCCGATTATGGTTATTGGCAGCTGTTCATGTTCTATACGACCTATTCTGGCTTTTTCCACCTTGGCCTGAACGATGGTGTCTACCTGATCAACGGCGGTCTCTCTCGTGAGGAAATCGATAAGAGCTCGATCAAATCTCAATATATCTTCGGTGCTTGTTTTCAAGCAGTGATTTGCCTCGGCATCACTTTGGCTTCTCTGCCTCTTGTCGATGATGCAAATCGATTTTTTGTTGTCGCGTCATTTGCGCTTTACACCGTCGTCTATAACCTGACAAGTTATTTGGGCTTTGTCTTTCAGGCCATGAATGAAACTAAGCTCTTTTCGTTCTCCACAATGCTAGACAGGCTGGTGTTCCTGGTCCCTCTCCTTGTTCTAATTGGATTTAAGGTTTCGGATTACCACCCCTATGTCTATGCGTATCTCGTCTCGAAGATTATCGCGCTCATATATTGTTCCTGGATGGGCAAAGATATCCTGCGCGTTAAATCGATGTCTTTTGGCAATGCACTTAAGGATGGTACCCGCAGCATCGTCGTTGGCGTAAAGCTGATGATTGCGAATATCGCCGACACACTGATCCTCGGCGTATCCAGGTTTCTTATCGATCATTTTTGGGGTATTGTCGCCTTTGCAAAAATTTCGTTCTCCCTTTCTCTGGTGAATTTCTTCATCACTTTCGTCTCGCAGGCGAGCATGGTCTTATTTCCTGCCCTTAGGACAGGCTCTGATGATGAGAGGGTTCGTTTTTACATTGGCATAAGAAATTCTATCGAGCTTATCTTCCCTGCGATCTACTTACTCTATTTCCCTATGGTTTGGTTTTTGGGGGCATGGCTTCCTCAATATTCCGAAAGCTTTAGATATTTTGCGCTCTTACTCCCGATATGCGTCTTTAATACAAAGATGAGCCTTTGTTGTACTACCTATTTCAAGGTTCTTCGTAAAGAACAGCTGCTCCTGAAGTTGAATATCGTTGCCGTTATTTGCAGCACCGTCTTTTCGGTATTCGGTGTTCTCGCTCTCGATTCACTCGATGCTGTCCTGTGTGGCGCTGTAATCTGCATTATCGGAAGGTCGCTGTGGTCCGAACTATATTTAAATGAAAGGTTAAGTGCTGCGGGTTCGTCCAGGCCGTTCCAGGAGATTTTGCTTACAGTTGCCTTCGTCTTATTTACCGAGCTCATGCCCGGTGGAGTGGCGGCACTCCTGTATTCGATAGTTTATATTGGCTATCTTTTACTTAATCATTCTGAATTGAAAAACGTCGCCTCGCGTTTGAGCAGGCTTAAGCATTAGTAAATGTCATTCAATTAGATTGGATTAGGATATGAAAGGCATCATCCTCGCCGGCGGGTCCGGCACCCGCCTGTACCCGCTCACGCTCGTGACCTCCAAGCAGCTGCTGCCGGTCTACGACAAGCCCATGATCTACTATCCGCTTAGCACCCTCATGCTGGCGGGCATCCGGGACATCCTGGTCATCTCCACCCCGACCGACCTCCCCAACTTCGAGCGCCTGCTCGGGGACGGCTCGCGCTACGGCGTGAACCTCTCCTACGCCGAGCAGCCCAGCCCCGACGGCCTGGCGCAGGCATTCACCATCGGCGAGGAGTTCATCGCCGGCGAGCCTTGCGCGCTGGTGCTCGGCGACAACATCTTCTACGGCAACGGCCTGTCGCGCCACCTGACGCGCGCCGTCCAGAACGCCGAGTCGGGCCGCGCCACGGTCTTCGGCTACCACGTGGACGACCCCGAGCGCTTCGGCGTCGTGGAGTTCGACGGCGAGGGCAGGGCCGTCTCCATCGAGGAGAAGCCCGAGCGCCCCAAGAGCTCCTACGCCGTCACCGGCCTGTACTTCTACCCGGGCGACGTGGCCGCCAAGGCGCACGAGGTGAGGCCCTCGGCCCGCGGCGAGCTGGAGATCACCACGCTCAACCAGATGTACCTGGAGGAGGGGACGCTGTCCGTGGTCACCCTCGGCCGCGGCTACGCGTGGCTGGACACCGGCACCATGGAGAGCCTGCACGAGGCCGCGGAGTTCGTCCGCGCCGTGGAGCACTCCCAGGACCTGCCGGTCTCGGTCCCCGAGGAGATCGCCTGGGAGAACGGCTGGATCACGACCGCCGAGCTGGAGGAGGCCGCCAAGGCCTACGGCAAGTCGGTCTACGGCCGGCACCTGAAGAAGGTCGCCGCCGGCGAGATCGTCAACAGCCCGCGCGAGTACTAGCGCAAGCTTGTTTTCTTTCAGGGGTCACCGTTTATCTGGTGGCCCCTTTCGTTATGATTACGTTGACCATAAAGACAATATGATTGGGAGTGGATGTGTTAAGCGTCTACTTTGGCGATATGCCAGAAGCGATTTACAACACAGCGACATATTTCAAAAACTCTTACCTGTCTTCTTGGATTACGGATCCCTATGCAGTCTCGATAATTAAAGATGTCGATCGATCGGTTGTTGTCTCCGAAAACGTCATCGAAAGCCCTGTGCTTGGATCCATCTCCCCACTCCAGCTTTCTGGTGGCGTGAAAACGCTGCTGCTTATGAGATTTGATCGTAAGCATATTTTTAACGCTTCTACCTGTGGTGACAACTGTGCCAAGTGGATTCTCGACATGGCGAAAGACCGCAAGCTCGTTGTGAATCTCTATCATGTGATGGACTTTGGCCGCGAGGATTTTAAAATCAAAGTCGTGAACAGCGGCCGAATCGTTCATAACATGGCCGAATTGATTCACGAGTCGATTCCGTATCTGTAGGTGCTGCTTATGAACGGTTCGCATCTTGTTAAGATTTCCCGCCGTAGGGGAACCAAGTACACATTTACCATCAAGCGGAACATCACTATTGTGCGTGGCGATAGCGGCACGGGTAAGACGACGCTGTTTGACATGGTCGCAGACTACATGCGAACGGGCGAGCAGTCGGGCGTTTCCTTGCAATGCGATTGTCCCTGTGTCGCCCTGACCGATTATGATTGGCGAAACCAGCTTTCGTCCGTTCATGACTCGATTGTATTTGTCGATGAGGGCTTAAAAGAGATCCATTCTGATGAGTTTGCCCATCATGTGCTGTATTCCTCGAATTATTTCGTGCTGATCTCAAGGGCTGATTTCCCCAATCTTCCGTATAGCGTGGATGAGATTTACAAGATTAAGACGAGCGGAAAATACCATTCTTTCGTCCCTGTTTATCAAGATCGCGGGAATCATCGTTATGCTATTTCCCGGTCGGCGCCAAAACAGGACTTTTCTATCCTTCTATGCGAGGACAGTAAGTCTGGTTTCCAGTTCTTTGAACGGCATTTCGCTGACAGTGAGCTTACCTGCGCTTCGGCCATGACGAACAGCGCGATTTTGGGCTGGTTGGATCAGCATTTCGACGATCGCGTGTTTGTTGTCGCGGACGGAGCGGCATTTGGGTGCTATGCGGACCGCGTCCTTAAGCTGCAAGACATTCACCGCGATACTGTTACGGTTTGTCTTCCCGAGTCATTCGAGTGGCTTCTGCTGAGCTCCGGCGTAATTTCAGGGTTAGATGTTAAGGCGGTTTTGGAAACCCCAGAAGCCTTTATAAACAGTGAGAAGTTTAAAAGCTGGGAGGACTTCTTCTATAAGTACTTACGCGATAAAACTGGGAATTCGGTCTTCCGTTACGACAAAGACTGCATTCCGGAGGCGTTTTGTAGGGGAAGTAATTCTGCGAAGGTTATGGCTCTTATCGCATGCCGAAATGTCCGATAGTTTTGTTGAATAGTGTCGCGGCGTCACTTCCTGCGGCATACTAAAGAAGCTGTACATGCTTCAGATTGGATTTTCATGTCTGAGATCTTTGAACCTAAGAACATCATCGTCACGGGCGGCTGCGGCTTCATCGGCAGCAACTTCGTGCACTACGTCGTGAATAACCACCCCGGGGCCCACGTGACCGTCCTGGACAAGCTGACCTACGCCGGCAACCCCGAGAACATCGCGGGCCTGCCCTCCGACCGCGTGGAGCTCGTCGTGGGCGACATCTGCGACGCCGGGCTGCTCGATAGGCTGGTACCGGGCCACGACGCGATCGTGCACTACGCCGCCGAGAGCCACAACGACAACTCCATCGCCGACCCCGAGCCGTTCCTGCGCACCAACGTCGAGGGCACCTTCCGCCTGCTGGAGGCCGTCCGCAAATTCGGCATCCGCTACCACCACGTGTCCACCGACGAGGTCTACGGCGACCTGGCGCTCGACGACCCCGCCAAGTTCACGGAGGAGACGCCTTACCACCCATCCTCGCCGTACAGCTCGACGAAGGCTTCCTCCGACATGCTCGTGCGCGCCTGGACCCGCACCTACGGCCTGCGCACCACGATCTCCAACTGCTCCAACAACTACGGCCCCTACCAGCACGTGGAGAAGTTCATCCCGCGCCAGATCACCAACATAATCGACGGCGTGCGCCCCAAGCTCTACGGCCGCGGCGAGAACGTGCGCGACTGGATCCACACCGAGGACCACTCCTCGGCCGTCTGGGACATCCTCACCAAGGGCCGCATGGGGGAGACCTACCTCATCGGCGCCGACGGCGAGAAGAACAACATCACGGTCCTGCGCATGATCCTCGAGGCGATGGGGCGCGATCCCGAGGACTTCGACTGGGTCGCCGACCGCCCCGGCCACGACCGCCGCTACGCCATCGACTCGACCAAGCTGCAGCGCGAGCTCGGCTGGAGGCCGGCGCACACCGACTTCGCCGAGGGCCTGAAGCAGACGATCGACTGGTACGTCGCAAACGAGTCCTGGTGGCGCCCGGCCAAGGAGGCCACCGAGGCCAGGTACCGCGCCCAGGGGCAGTAGGAGGGGAGAGACATGGCAGACATCGCGTTCGAGAAGGACCTCGCCGTCGCCGAGACCGGCATCGGGGGCCTCAAGGTCGTCGACCTCGCCGTCCACGGCGACTCGCGCGGCTGGTTCAAGGAGAACTGGCAGCGCGCCAAGATGACCGCCCTGGGCATCCCGGACCTCAGGGCCGTCCAGAACAACATCTCCTACAACGACAGCCGCGGCGTCACCCGCGGCATCCACGCCGAGCCCTGGGACAAGTTCATCTCGGTGGCCCGCGGCAGCGTCTTCGGCGCATGGGTGGACCTGCGCGAGGGCAGCGAGACCTACGGGAAGGTGTTCACCTGCACGCTCGACCCGTCCAAGGCCATCTACGTCCCGCGCGGCGTGGGCAACTCCTTCCAGGCCCTGGAGGACGGCACCGCCTACACCTACCTGGTGGACGCCCACTGGTCCCTCGAGCTCAAGAAGACCTACACCTTCGTGAACCTCGCCGACCCCGAGCTCGCCATCCAGTGGCCGATCCCTCTCGCGGAGGCCACCGTCTCCGAGGCCGACCTCAACCACCCGATGCTCAAGGACGTCGTCCCCATGGCGCCCAAGAGGACGCTCGTCACCGGCTGCAACGGCCAGCTGGGCCATGCGGTGCGCGCGCTCGCCGAGGAGCGCGGCGTCGCCAAGGACTTCGACTTCTGCGACATCGACACCTTCGACATGTCCGACCCGGACGCCTACTCCAAATACGACTGGTCGCTCTACGGCACCGTGATCAACTGCGGCGCCTACACCGCCGTGGATAAAGCGGAGACCCCCGAGGGCCGCGTGACCGCCTGGAAGGCCAATGCGACCGGCCCGGCGCTGCTCGCGCGCACCTGCGCCGGGCACGGGATCACGCTCGTCCACGTATCCTCCGACTACGTCTTCGACGGCACCGCCGAGGTGCACGACGAGGAGGAGCCCCTCAGCCCGCTGTCCGTCTACGGCCAGACCAAGGCCGCCGGCGACATCGCCGTGGCCGGGTGCCCGCGCCACTACATCATGCGCAGCTCCTGGGTCATCGGCGAGGGGCACAACTTCGTCAAGACCATGCTCCGGCTAACGGCCCAGACGCCCCGGGTAAAAGTGGTCTTCGACCAGGCGGGAACGCCCACGTACGCCGCAGACCTCGCCGGGGCCATACACCGCATGATCTCCTCGGGGGCATACCGGGGAAACGAAGGGACTTACCACTTTTCCAACGAAGGGGTATGCTCCTGGTACGACTTCGCTCACGAAATCGCGGTACTGGCAGGGCTCGACCCCGCACGGGTGA
>CAJMRP010000016.1 GCA_905215765.1 uncultured bacterium | reverse complement strand
CGGGGCACTGGCAGGGGAGATGAACGCCCTTGCCGAGGAGGTGCGCGCCGGCGTCGCTGCGGGCGTCGACCTCTTTATTATCGAGACTATGACCGATCTCGCCGAGATCAAGGCAGCAGTCCTCGCCTGCCGCGAGAATTCCGACCTGCCCGTCTTTGCCACCATGACCTTTGAGGAAGACGGCCGCACCTTCTTGGGCACGAGCCCCGAGGTCGCCGCCATCACGCTCGACGCCATCGGCGCCGACGTTTTGGGCATCAACTGCAGCCAGGGACCGGCCGAGCTCCGAGGGCTCGCTGGGCGCATGCTCACCGTAACGGACAAGCCCGTTATGGTGCAGGCCAATGCGGGACTCCCCCACGTGGACGACGACGGTAACACCGTCTTTGACATCCAGGCCCCCGAATACGCCAAGGCCGTCGCCGGCATGATCGCCGATGGCGTAAGCGTCGTGGGCGGCTGCTGCGGCACCACGCCGGCGCACATGGCGGCCTTGCGCACGCTTATCGATAACCACACGCCCAGCCCGCACCGCCGCAAGCCCAGCATGTCGGTCACGAGCGCCCAAACGGTCGTGGACCTTCCCTGCGACGGCCACAAGATCGCCGTCATCGGCGAGCGCATCAACCCCACCGGCAAAAAGCGCCTGCAGCAGGCCCTGCGCGACGGCGACCTGGACTACGTCGTGAGCCAGGGCATCAGCCAGCAAGAGCAGGGCGCCGACATCCTGGACGTCAACGTGGGCCTGCCCGAGATCGACGAGGTCAAGATCATCCAACAGGCGACCGAACAGCTCCAGGGCTCCACGCTGCTGCCGCTGCAGATCGACTCCACCGACCCCGCAGCCGTCGAGGCCGCCGTGCGCCGCTACGCCGGCAAGCCCATCATCAACTCGGTCAATGGCAAGCAGCAGATCATGGATGAGATCTTTCCGCTGGTCGCCCACTACGGCACCAACGTCGTCGGCCTCACGCTCGACGAAGGCGGCATCCCCGATACCGCCGAGGCCCGCTTTGCCATCGCCGAGCGCATCGTGGCCGAGGCTGCCCGCTACGGCATCGGACCGGACCGCATCCTCATCGACTGCCTGGTCATGACCGCCTCGACCAATCAACGTCAGGCCGAGCAGATCCTACGCGCCGTGTCCCTGTGTAAGGAGCGTCTGGGCGTCAAATGCGCGCTCGGCGTGTCGAACATCAGCTTTGGCCTGCCTGCCCGCCCGCTGCTGGGCTCGGTCTTTTTGGCCGCCGCTTTTGGCGCGGGCCTGGACGCCCCCATCATGAACCCGGGCTCCAAGCGCTTTATGGATACCGTCTACAGCTATCGCGTCCTGAGCGTTGAGGACGAGGGCTCGACCGGATACATCGAGCGCTACGCCGGCTGGACCGATCCGTATAAGATCGCCGCAAACCCGGCAGCAGCTCAGGCCGCATCGACCGACACCGTGCCCGCTGCTGGCACCGCCGGCACCGACGGCAACGACGACCC
Organism: uncultured bacterium; assembly: GCA_905215765.1. Taxonomy (GTDB): domain Bacteria; phylum Actinomycetota; class Coriobacteriia; order Coriobacteriales; family Coriobacteriaceae; genus Collinsella. The sequence continues at coordinate 22,309 of CAJMRP010000016.1, read as the reverse complement.
GATTCGTCGCATGGTCGTCTCGGGCCGCAAAGGCGAGATCGCTGCCGAGACCGAGCGTCTGCTGACAGACCACGACGCCATGGACCTCATCAACAATCACTTTATCCCCGCCCTCGACGAGGTGGGCGTCCTCTTTGACCAGGGCAAGTTCTTCCTGCCGCAGCTCATGGCCTCGGCCGAGGCCGCGCGCGTGGGCTTCGATACCATCAAACGCCTGATGCCCGCCGGCGAGATTGCCGACAAGGGCAAGATCTGCGTGGCCACCGTCAAGGGCGATATCCACGACATTGGCAAGAACATCGTCAAAATGCTGCTCGATAACTACGGCTACACCGTCTTTGACCTGGGCCGCGACGTCGACCCGCAGGAAGTGCTCAAGACCGTCAAGGAGCGCGACATTAAGCTCGTCGGCCTCTCGGCGCTTATGACCACCACGGTCGTCGCCATGGAGGAGACCATCAAGTTGCTCCATGCCGAGGTTCCGGGCGTCAAGATCATCGTAGGCGGCGCCGTACTCACCCCCGAATACGCCAAGCAGATCGGCGCGGACTACTACGCCAAGGACGCCGCCGAAAGCGCTCGTATCGCCGAAGAGGTCTTTGGGCAGTAACACAACGGAAACAACCGAGCACCAAAACGTGCCGCACGCGCCACTTGGCACGTGCGGCACGTTAGAATAGAAAAGACTATGCTCGTTTTGGCAGATAGGAGCGCAAGGATGGCGATCACGCCCGCAGAAATCGCGGAAACCCGCGGCATGGTTGAGGAACAGAACCTCGACATCAGGACCATCACCATGGGTGTTTCGCTCATGGGTTGCGGTGACGAGAACCTCGACCGCATGTGCACGAAGATCTACGACCACGTGACGCACACGGCTGAGCATCTGGTCGAGACCACCGAGAACCTCGAGCGCGAGTACGGCATCCCCATCGTCAACAAGCGCGTTTCCGTCACCCCGGTGGCGCAGATCGCCGCATGCTGCAAGGATGAGGACCTCACCCCCATCGCGCATGCCCTCGACCGCGCGGCCGAGACGCTCGGCATCGATTACCTGGGCGGCTTCTCCGCACTCGTCCAGAAGGGCATCGGCGACGCCGACCGCCGCGTCATCCAGTCCATCCCCCAGGCGCTCGCCACCACGAGCCGCGTCTGCTCCAGCGTTAACGTCGCCAGCCTGCGCGCCGGTATCAACATGGATGCCGTGCTCATGGCCGCCCAGACCATCATCGATGCCGCTAAACTCACGGCCGACCAGGATTCCGTCGGCGCTTCCAAGTTTGTCTGCTTTGCCAACATGGTCGAGGACTCCCCGTTTATGGCGGGCGCCGTCCACGGCGGTGGCGAGGCCGACGCCGTCATCAACGTTGGTGTCTCGGGCCCCGGCGTTATGGCCGCAGCCCTGGAGACACTGCCCGATTCCGCATCGATGATGGAGGTCGCCGAGAAGATTAAGCAGACCGCCTTTAAGATCACCCGCGCCGGCGAGCTCATGAGCCGCGAGGCCGCCCATCGTCTGGGTGTCGAGAAGGGCATTGTCGACCTGTCGCTGGCTCCCACGCCTGCCATCGGCGACTCCGTCGCGCGCATCCTCGAGATCATCGGCGTGGGCACCTGCGGTGGCCCGGGCACGACCTGCGCGCTCGCCATGCTCAACGATGCCGTCAAGAAGGGCGGCGTCATGGCCAGCTCCAGCGTGGGCGGTCTCTCGGGCGCCTTTATCCCCGTGTCCGAGGACGCCGGCATGATCGCCGCCGTCGAAGCCGGCGCGCTTTCGCTCGAGAAGCTCGAGGCCATGACCTGCGTGTGCTCCGTCGGCCTGGACATGATCGCCATCCCCGGCGACACCCCGGTCGAGACCATCGCCGGCATCATCGCCGACGAGATGGCCATCGGCGTCATCAACAACAAGACCACGGCCGTCCGCGTGATTCCTGCCATCGGCAAGGGCGTGGGCGACTGCGTCGAGTACGGCGGCTTGTTCGGCCGTGCGCCCATCATGCCGGTGAACCCCAACGCCGGCACCGTGCTTGCCCACCGCGGTGGACGCTTCCCGGCACCGCTGAATTCGCTGAAGAACTAGCTGAGGGGGACTGGCGAGGAGCCCCGGGGAGGGCAAATATATAAGGTCGCCTGCTCGAACAGTCCTGACTCGCACGGAGAGCACATTAAGTGCTCTCCGGCTCGTGCGGAACTCGCGATCGACCTTATATATTTGCCCTCCCCGGGGCTCCCGCACAACGGGACCTCGGTTGGGTTCTATCCCGTATGGCAGTCGCTTCGCTCTTGCCCGCCTTGGTTGTGAGGGCGGTTTGGCGTTGGAACGGTTCTTTCTGATATATGCTGGTTGCGGCTCTTCTTTTGGGAGGAGTCGCTTTTTTGTTGCTAGGAGGTTGGCCCGTGGCTGATGATTTGATTCGTTCTGAGCTGCTTGCTGCGGATTGGAATGGCGAATGGATGCGTCTGCAGGCCGCTCGGCATCGGGCTGATGATTCTTTTGAGTGGGATAAAAGGGCTCGGCATTTTCGGCCGCTTGAGACTGCCCCTTATGCTCGGGACTTTATAAAGCTGTTGGCATTAAAGCCTGGTGAATCCGTGCTTGATATGGGGTGTGGGGCTGGGTCGATTGCTATTCCGCTTGCTCAGGCTGGGCATCCTGTGATTGCTGCCGACTTCTCCCCCGCTATGCTTGGCACGCTTGATGCCGGCATTGAGTACTACGGGCTCGAGGGGCGCATAACGCCGCTTGAGCTTGCTTGGGATGATGATTGGGATTTGGTTGGACCGGTCGCGAAAGCGGTGGATGTTGCCTTTGCCAGTCGGTCAGTTACGACGACCAATCTAAAAGGCGCGCTTGCCAAGCTTGATCGTACGGCTCGTCGGCGTTGTGCTGTCACGATGGTCGCCAACTCCAGCCCGCGCTATGATCTGCACTTGATGAACGCCATCGGTGCCTCGGTTACCTGCAGTAATGGCTTTGTGTACGCCTTCAACATCCTCATTCAGATGGGTGCGTTGCCGCAGGTTACGTACTTTGAATCGCCTCGTCGCGATACCTTCGATAGCCTCGAGGCGGGCGTGGCGGACTTCTCCCGTATGCTCGAGCGTGGCAACGAGGATAAGATCGACCGCCTGCGCGATTACATCGCCCAGCACATGATCGAGAACCCCCATGCCGGTGAGCCGGGCTCCAAGGGCGTGCCGCAGGGGCGCTATATGCTCGATCATGTCCGCAAGGTTCGTTGGGCGTTTATTGCATGGGAGCCGGTCTCTGCGCCCCGCTCATAGCCTGTTCGCAGCCCGCACCGCCCACTCACTCGGCATCCGCATTCTTTTTGAACTGGGCAAACGCGCTCCACACCGCGCCGTTCCTGCGCTATCGTGGGACAGCTCACGTAGATTAAGGCCCCGTCGCGGGGCGCCCCATACATAGAAAGCGAGAACCCATGACACTGACAGGAGCCCAGGTCAAGCAGCTTCGCAGCATGGCCCATCACCTCAACCCCGCCATCATCATCGGCAAGTCCGATGTCAACGAAGGCACCGTCGAGCAGACGGTCGCCTACCTGGAGAAGCACGAGCTCGTTAAGTGCTCCGTGCTCGATGGCTCCAGCCTTTCCGCCCGCGAGGCCGCCGAGGAGCTCGCCGAGCGCTGCCACGCCGAGGTCGTCCAGGTCATCGGCCGCAAGTTCTCGCTGTATCGCGAGTCCTCGCGCAAGGACATCGAGAAGATCAAGCTCGTCTAAGAGCCAGTGATCGGCGAGCCAACACATAGCAAGCTTACGGGTGCCCAAGTACTTCGGGCACCCGTTTTTTATCGCTCGACCAGCACGCGATTGAGCCGTCCCTCCACCAAGCGCTCGTATAGACGCCGCGTCTCGGGCTCGGGCACGCCATTGACCTGCTCCCTCAGATGGTGCATATGCCCGCTGTACAGCTCGACGATATCGCGCCGCCGCCCCGCCGCACTGTAGACGCGCATGGCGCAGCGCACCATATCCTCACGCGCCGTTTCCTGTCGAAGCCCCGACTCCGCCAGCCAAATCGCCGACTGCAGATCGTTTTCTTCTAGAGCGGCATTTGCTCCCTTAATCATGCAATCGATGTACTTTGACTGCATAATGCGTCGCATACGCAAAAAGTAGGTGGGATTACAGCCATTGGGAACATACAGCGGTCCGGCATAAAGCTGCTCAATTTTAAGGCACAGCTCAACTAAATGGGGCCCGCGCGCGCCTGTGCGATTTCCCAAAACCTCGCGGCTTATCTGATCAAACAGCCGTACATCGGTCTTGACGTAGTCGCCGTTGAGTCCAATGCATTCATTTTGGATGAGCACACACGACTTGCCGTCTGGCGTCGGTCCCAAAGCCGACCGCAAGCGCGATATCGTCGAGTACAGGTTGTTACGGGCACTATTGAACTCGGCATGGGGCCACAGCTCCATGGCCAGCGTCTCACGATCGACGAGCGCATCCATGCCCAGCGCAAGCCGCTCGGCAAGTGTCGCCGCCTTCTTGCGACGCCACATTTTGTCCGTGATGGGAAACCCGTCGCGCTCGGCGCGAAACGCACCAAACATGCGAATCTCGATATGGTTGATGGTATCAACGGCTTCAACCTCGCCAGCCTGGAACAGGCGCTCGCCCTCCCCTTCCAAATCGTCGCGCAGCGAGTACCGCGACAGCTCGCGCACGGGAAGCTTCTTGCGTATCCTGCCCGCCGGCTCGCCCAGACAATGCATGGCAAGGCGCGCAAAGAGCCGATACGATGGCTCTAGAATCCCTGCACGATTCATGGACATCCAGGCTGCAAGGTCGCTGTCTCGGCCCGCACAGGCCAAATGCAGCGCCACCATCCAGGCTTCTGCGCCACCAACCTGCGTCTGGCTTATATCGAGCAGCTCCGCTTCCTCGCGTACCGAAACCATCGAGGTGTTACGTAGATATGCCGCGCGCTCCAGCAGCAATGCGTTATCGCGCATGTACGCAATCGACTCCTCGGCAAGTTTGAGCACTTGGACCGCACGGAACTTTGCATTAACCGGCCGTCCCTCTGCCAGCGACTGCCAGCCTTCTAACAACAGGCCAAACAGCTGAATCTGGTTGTCGCGCATGCGCACGGCAAAACGATCGAGCTCGTTGAACGCCGCGTCGTCGGTTACCGGCAAGCCGGAAAGGAGCCGCCGTGCCGCCAACACCATGCGCACCCAGATAGCCATCGCCTTAAGCCCACGTACGTCGAGCGCCTCCCGCACCACCGTCATCTCGTCGTCGCGCTCGTCGGTTCCCGCAAACGACCCGTCAAAGAGCTCCACCAGCATGCTGTCGGCCCGTATAACAATCCCCGCGATGTCGAGCTCGCAGTCGTAGGCCCTGCTCGTTTTGAGCTGCCGTAGAACGCCGCCGTCATTTCCCCGCTCGGTCAGGCAGCGCTTGACCTCAATATGCGCAGACAACATATCGAGTGCGGTATGGGATGTCTCGATTTCTGGCACGGCCAGGTTCGTAGGAAGCCCAAGCCCGTTGTCCCCATAGCAAACAGCCGTCAGTGTCTGGGCCACCCTCCATGAAACAGGGTCTATTTCGCAGGCCGCCCGTTCGCCCCCGCGCTCGATGACCGATGCCATATAGCGAGCGAGCTTTGTATTGGACACGCTGACCGATGCCAGATATACGCCAAGCGCCTCGGCAGGCGTTGGCTCTGGAGCCGAATCGTCGGCATCGATCGTGCCCAGCGCTGCTCGGCAGATATCGGCCCCGTGCCCCGTCAGAGTCAGATCGACCCCATACTGTCCAGCAAGTTCAAGGACCGCTTCACGGTCCAAAAAGGCGTCCGCCAGGCCCATCGCCGCATCGCACCGGCCCGCCTTAAGCAAAATCCGGGCCGCCCTCGGAACAAGTTCGGGGCGAATCTCGGCCACCAACTTACGCAAACGCAAGCGTCCGTTATCCTCCGTGCCCAGACACGTAAAGCTCCGCTCGGCGGGATCCAAGCCAAAGATCGGGTAGTCGCGTACAAAGTAGGACTGGTCGACCATCGACAGCCTCACCCCACAGGCCTCGAGTTCTGCGATATTGCCCTCGCCCATCAAAACCATGAGACATGCCACGCAAAACAGCGCATTATTGTCGAGCGAAGCCAGATCGGCAAGTGCCGCGCCATATACGTTGACAATCTCGTTTTCGAGCAGACCGGCTACGTCACCTTGGCCATACAGACCCGTCTGCAATGCCGAAACGAGCTCGGGCACGCCCTGCGTGAGCTGATAAAAGTCGAGCGATGTGCTGATCGAAAACGCCGATGCCCACGCCGAATACTCATAGGCATGCACCTTGAGCATCTGCGCATTGATCTTAACCGAATCGCCCAGCCCATGAATCAGCTGACGATTTGAAGGACGGCAGGAGATAAAGACCCCTACCCCCATAGCGCGCAGGCCGCGAATCCTGTCGATGAGGTCTTCGGTATCGTGCTGATCGAGGTTTGGCACATTATCAATCGCGATAAGGGAGTGCGGTTTGTCTTTGAGTTCTTCGGTAACTACCTCGAGCTGCATAAACACCTCGCGCCCAATGGCACGATCGGCCTCGATAATCCGCACGGGGCCTCGCGTCGGGTCGCATTTAACCTCATGGGTGTACTGCAGCAGCACCGAAGTCTTCCCAAACCCGTCGGGCGCATAAAGAACCACGATGCCGGCCTTTCGGCCCTTGGCGATAAGCTCATTCATCAAGCGTTCGCGTCGCACCATATAGCCTCCGCCCAGCGGCATCAGCTCGAGGTCGTCTATAGTGCTCAAATCGTTTACCATGCCCGCTCCTCAACTCGACCGTATGGACACTGTAGCCGCAAGACCATACAAGCCGCGCTATGAATAGAGCGACCTTGTGTTTTAGGTTGTCTTTTGGTACGAAAGCGGCAAGTTTTTGTACAGCGAGGGCCGATTGTTATTAATCCCCTGACTAATCGGTCTTTAAGCAGGTAAATGAGCTTGTCAGCTTGTCCCATCTAAGCGGCAGTGTAACGCAAATGAACAAGGTTCAGTTATGTCATTCAACTCGCCTAGCACCCGCTACCGTCTACGACCTTTTAGTGGCATTTTTGCATAGAATCTGATATGGAATGAATCAAACTGTTGGGCATCCGGCATTCGTCAAGCTTGCGGCAAGTTTTTGGTCAAGTGGGCGAAAAGGGATAGCAAAAAGGCCCCCGCAAAGCGGAGGCCTTAGGCAAGGCTATGTCGAGCTGCAGGATTCGCGCTACTCGCAGAGCGAAAGGGCGGCCTCGTCGGCAACGACAACGCAGTTGGTGTGCAGCTGCAGAATCGAAGCCGGGCACTCGGGCGTAACCGGACCATAGCACATGTCATGCACGGCTTGAGCCTTGGCCTCGCCGTTGGCGACGACCAGGATCATGCGGGCATACATGATGGTCTGAGTGCCCATGGTGTAGGCCTGACGGGGAACATCGTCGATGCTGTCGAACAGGCGGCTGTTGGCCTGAATGGTGCTCTCGGTGAGGTCGACGCAGTGCGTACCCTTGGAGAAATGGTCATCGGGCTCGTTGAAGCCGATGTGGCCGTTGTTGCCAATGCCGAGCAGCTGCAGATCCGGGTAACCGGCGTCGGCGACAATCTTGTCGTACTCAGAGCAAGCAGCGGCGGCGTCGGGGTTGGAACCGTCGGGCACATGCGTGTTGTTCAGGTCGATGTTGATGTGATCGAAGAAGTTCTCACGCATGAAGTAGTGATAGCTCTGGGGATCGTCGTGCGAAAGGCCGCGATACTCGTCCAGGTTGTAGGTGCTGACCTCGGCAAAGTCGACGTCGCCCTTCTCGTACCAAGCAGCGAGCTGCTTGTAGGCACCGATCGGGGTGGAGCCGGTGGCAAGACCCAGCACACAGTCGGGCTTGAGGATAACCTGGGCCGAGATGATATTAGCGGCCTTGCGGCTCATATCCTCGTAGTCTTTAGCTTTAATGATCTTCATTACGCGTCCTTTCTCGTACAAGAGAGGCAAGGCTCCCTTACAAGCACTTGCCCGCGGCCCGCGTCGGCCGCAACCAACGTGTGCGGCCACCAGGGCGAGGTCGCGTAATGTATGTGTCTCGTGTCTAACCGCGTCGAGGCCCCTGCCCGTCCACGGTGACCCAAAGCCTTTTAGCTTCGGACAAATCCCATCTTGCCACGGAGGGCGTCCTCTTTCAAGGGCGCCCTCCGCAAACGTGTTTGAATTGTAGGCTAATGGCCATGTGCACTTGCTAGCGCTCGCGAGCAACGATGAGTTGGTCCATCTCTTCGACATGCACGCCAACGGAGCCCTTGATGCTCGAGAACTCAACGGAGTTGCACACCAAGATGGGAACCGTCACATCGTAGCCCTCGGCAGCAATTGCCTCGCGATCGAACTCAATGAGTACATCACCCTTATGGACGATGTCACCCACTTGCGCATGTACGGTAAAGTGCTTGCCCTCGAGCTGAACAGTGTCCAAACCAACGTGGATGAGCACGTCCAAGCCATCGACCGTGTTAAGCGCAACAGCGTGTCCCGTGGGAAAAATGGCCTCGACCTTGGCATCAGCCGGTGCAATCACACGCGTTCCGGTGGGCTGAATCGCCACGCCCTGGCCCAAAAGGCCGGTGGCAAACGTCTGGTCGTTTACCTCGGAAAGCGGAATGACGTCGCCCGAGATGGGAGCATCCAGCGTAAGGACTCGACCACGCATACCCAAAGACCTTAGGACTTTAGTGAACATGCTCCCCCTCGGACATACCAATCAATCAAAATAACCTTAACAGTTTACCACTTGGCACCCGTTTTTGACCATTAGGGAAGTTCGCGCTTGACAACCTCGACGATGTCGTCGACAACGCGCTGGGTCAGCTCGTGCGTCTCGGCCTCGGCCATCACGCGGACCAGCGGCTCGGTACCGCTCGGGCGCACCAGAATGCGGCCGCGGCCGTCAAGCTCCTTCTCGGCAGCAGCGACAGCATCCCAGATGGGCTGGCAATCGTCCAGACCAGCCTTGTTGTCGGAATGCACGTTGACGAGTACCTGCGGGTACTTCTTCATGATGCCGGCAAGATCGGTGAGGGTACGACCGGTGCGCTTGAGCACGGCCAGCAGCTGCAGAGCCGTCACCAGGCCGTCACCGGTGGTGTTGTGCTCCAGGAAGATGATGTGGCCGGACTGTTCGCCGCCGATGACGGCGCCGTCCTCGAGCATGCGCTCAAGAACATAGCGGTCGCCCACGGCGGTCTGGACCATCTCGAATCCCTGCTCCTTCATAGCGATGGAGAAGCCCAGGTTGCACATGACGGTCGAGACGATCTCGGAGTTGGCGAGCTTGCCGCGAGCAGCAAGGTCGGAGCCGCAGATGGCAAGAATGTAGTCGCCATCAATCTCGTTGCCCTCACTGTCCACAAAGAGCACGCGGTCGGCGTCGCCGTCGTGGGCCAGACCGATGTCAGCATGGGTGCGCAGCACGAGCTCGCGCAGGGGCTCGAGGTGCGTAGAGCCGCACTCGACGTTAATGTCGGTGCCGCAGTAATCGGTGTTGATGGCATGGACCGTGGCGCCCAGGCGCTGCAGTGCGGCGGGCGTGGTCTGGCAAGAAGCGCCGTGGCCGCAGTCGACGGCAACAACCAGGCCGTCGAGCTTAAGGCCGTCGAGCGTGCTGATGGCATGATCGACATATGCCTTGCGGGCGTCCTTCATCTTGATGATGTGACCCACACCGGCGCCGGTCGGCAGCGTATCGGCAGCCATGGCCTCCTCGGACATGACCCAGGCGCTGATCTCTTCCTCGACAGCATCGGGAAGCTTCATGCCCTTGCGGCTAAAGAACTTGATGCCGTTGAACTCCGGCGGATTGTGCGAAGCAGAGATGACGATGCCGCCGTCGAGCTCGTTTTGGACGGTGAGCAGCGCCACGGCCGGCGTAGGGATAACGCCGCAGCAGTGCGGTCGGCCGCCCTCGGCCATAATGCCGGCGGTCAGAGCACTCTCGAGCATGGTGCCCGAAAGACGCGTGTCACGGCCGATGCAAATGTCCGGACCAAGGAACTTGGTCGCCGCACGACCAAGGCGAAACGCGAGGTCGCACGAGAGGTCGGCGTTGGCGACGCCGCGGACGCCATCGGTACCGAAGATGTTCTGGGGCATAGGATCGCTCCTTCCCAAGTGGGCAAAACGCAGTCGCCCACCCTAGTCGAAAAAGAAAAGCGGGACCCGCCGAGCAATCGGCAGGCCCCGCTTGTACATTGTATCTCGTAAGGAGATAAAACCTTAGCGCTTGGAGAACTGGGGAGCGCGGCGAGCCTTCTTGAGGCCGTACTTCTTGCGCTCGACCACGCGAGCATCGCGCGTAAGGAAACCGGCCTTCTTGAGGTCAGCACGGTAGTCGCCAGCGTTCAGAAGAGCGCGAGCGATGCCCAGGCGCAGAGCGCCGGACTGACCGGAGATGCCGCCGCCATCGCACAGAGCGATAACGTCGAACTGACCGGCGGTGTCGGTCACCCTGAAGGGAGCAAGGGCGTTCTCAACGAGCTGATGACGGCCGAAATACTGCTCGGCGTCACGCTTGTTGATGGTCACCTTGCCGGTGCCGGGGACGAGACGGACGCGGGCGACGGCGTTCTTACGACGGCCGGTACCCTGGTAGACAACGGTGTTCTCAGCCATCTTTAAGCCTCCAGCTCAATCTTCGTGGGGTTCTGGGCAGCATGCGGATGCTCGGCACCAGCGTAGACCTTAAGCTTGGTCATCTGGGCACGGCCGAGGGTGGTCTTGGGCAGCATGCCGCGAACGGCGCGCTCGATGACCTTCTCCGGGTGCTTCTCCATAGCCTGGCGGAAGCTCTCAGCCTTGAGGCCGCCGTTGTAGCCGCTGTGGCGATAATAGGTCTTCGTGTCGGCCTTGTTACCGGTAAGCTGGACCTTATCGGCGTTGATGACGACAACGAAGTCGCCGCAGTCGCTGTTGGGCGTGAACTGGGGCTTGTTCTTACCGCGCAGGATCATTGCGATCTGGGTGGCAAGACGGCCCAGGACAGCACCATCGGCGTCGACGAGAACCCAGTTGCGCTGGACCTCGCCCTGCTTGGCGTAGTGAGTCGATTTCGAAATCACTTAGACTCCTCCATGTACAGTACGTGTTGTTACAGAGATTCACGGGGCTCTGCAAGTAACCCGTCCATATTACCCCGCTCGTCGCCCGAGTCAACAGGTATTTTGGCTCTGACCAGACTTTCTGCACATGTCATCCACGAGCCGTGATTTTCCAGCTCTTTAGCTGTTGTCATTTTTTGAGGGTTCGCCGTCGTTAGCGCTCAACGAACTCTTGGATTTCCGTGAGCAGGCGCTCTGCCTCCTGACGGCCCTGGATATACAGGTCGAGGAGCTTTGCCGAATCGTGCTCAACGTGGCCGACCTCGACCGGCTTTTGCGGAGCGACGACCAACGCGCGGCCCTCGCGCTCATACTTCCACAGGTGCATGCGCTGGATGTTGTAACGGTCGTGGCGCGTCTCGATTCCCTCGAGCAGATAGGGGTAGTCGGCATAGCGGGCGCGCGCGGCAGGCATAAACTCGTAAGGCTTTTTCTCATACGAACGGTCCTGCGTGACGATGACGACTGCACGGTCGAAGCCCGCCTCCTCCAGCACGTGCTCGATGGGGATCGAATCGGCTACGCCACCGTCGACGTATTTGTGCCCGTCAATCTCGACCGGCGGCGTCACCAGCGGCAGCGAGGTCGAGGCACGCACGGCGTCGAGGTCGAGCACGGCGCTTTTGACCGGGAGGTACGTGGCGGTTCCAAAGAGCATGTCCGTCGCGACGGCGTACATCTCGATGGGGCTCGCGTCGAACGTCTCGTTGTCAAAGGGATCCAAGCGGTCCTGGACATCGTTGAAGATAAAGTCGTAGCCGACGATAGAGCCCGTGGACGCAAACGATGCGGCGCCCATGAAGCGGCTGTCGTTGCAGAAAGCCAGGTTGATGCGGTTGGCACGGCCGATCTGGTGCGACTTGTAGTTCACACCGTTGAGGGCGCCGGCCGATACACCGTAGACAGCCGGAATCTCGACGCCGGCCTCCATGAGAACGTCGAGCACGCCCGCGGTAAACTGCCCGCGAAAACTACCGCCCTCCAGGACGAGCGCGACCTTGCCGGCGTTCTTTGCCTTATCTTCTGCAGTCATGTTGACCTCCTGCGATTGCGTTTTGGCTTTCTTCTACCCAGTTTTGGGATGGAGGGCGCGCAGGTTTTGGAGTTGAGGGGGCGGGGCGGTCGACGGGAAAGCGCGTCCCGTTCTCAGAGCAAATTCCGGGTCGCATTTTCCGCTGAGCCCGCCATCTGGAAAATGCATCCCATTCCGAGCTTAGATTCCGGGATGCGCTTTCCGCTTGATGTGTCATCCGGAAACTACGTCCCAGTCTGAGCGCGGATTCCGGGATGGACTTTCCGTCTGGGCCGTCATTGGGAAAGCACGTCCCACCCTGCGCTGCCGCGACGTTTTCTTTACGCCCGCGCCCTGCATAGAGTTCGATTCTCCGCGGTTTGGGCTATCCGTTGATGCGGCGCATGACCGGCTGAGATTCGATAAACAGCGCATCTGTTTTGGGCTGAAGCATTGCGCGGAGAATCCGCGTATTTGCTTTGCAAATCCACACCGGCTTCGGCCGCCTGCCGGCGTCCTCGCCCGCTCGCTACAAACGCTTCGCGTTTGCTTAACGCTCGCGCCCTGCATAGAGTTCGATTCTCCGCGCTGCGGACTAGAAATAAAAAGGCAGGTAGATACGAATATCTACCTGCCTGTTACTTATGGTGGAGGCGCGGAGAATCGAACTCCGGTCCACGAAAGCCCCCTGATTGGCATCTCCAAGCTCAGTCGCTGGTTTAGTCTCGGACGCTTTGCGCGCAGCGACACGCTCGCGGCGTCCTAACCGGTTCGGTCTTAGCCTGCGCCATACCGATTACGTGCGCAGGAGCATTCCCCTAACATGACGTCGCGCCGGTGTCGGGGAAATCACCGGGTTGACGCGCCGCTATAAACTAAGCAGCGAGAGCCATAGGCTCAAAAGAAGAGTTGTTGTCAATTCAATTTGACGGTACCCCTGTTTAACGAGGCGAGGAGACCTCGGCTTGCTTCCTCTCTCAGAGCTATCGTGTCGAAACCAGTCGCCCCCGAATGTCGGGAAAGTCTGGATGGCATTGGGCACGAGCGCCCAACACCCGTCGACTTTTCAAGGAACACGCGGGGTGAACCCCGCTCGTGGATAGCTATCTTACCACGTTCTAAAGGCAGACAGCTGTTCTATGCACGAGCTGTGAAGACCCCAATGTGCGCCGCACTTCGCACTTTTGCTACCGATCGCGTAACGTATATTTTCGCCAAGCAAAACTGACCCGTCGAAAGGACCGTTATGGATACCAAGCAGCAACTCATCAATGCCCTCGCAGGCCTGGGCTCAACCATTACCGAAGCTATGGATGTCATCGAAGGCTTTGTCCCCTGCGGACATCCCGCCCTCACGGTATCGAACGCACTCGTCGCGCTGGACGCTGACGATGATGCAGCTCTCGCCCAGCAGCTTGAGACCGTCGAGGGCTTTATCGACCACGTGAGCGAGAACCGCGGCGTGGCCGCCTACCACGGCATCGAGGTCGATCTCGCGGGTCCCAAAGCCGATCTGTTCGCAGCAATCCGCGAGGTAGGCGCCCTTATGCAGACCGCAGGCATCAAGAACACCCAGGTCAACGAGTGGGTCTACCGCAGTCTGGCGGCACTCGACAGCTCCGACGAAAAGGCAGCCGAGCAGCTCGCAGAAAGCCCCGCCATTAAGGCCGAGCTTTTGTAAATAGCAGACGCGGGTCTCTTGGCGCATCGTCGTCCAAGAGGCCCGCAAACAGTTCGCGTCAAACGATAGCCGCGCCACCGCGTTCGGCCAAAGCAAGAATCGGCATCATTTGGCGCGGGGTCTTTGCTGCAAGATCGGCATGCTCGAGCAGTTTGCGATCGTTGGTCACCAAGTAATCGACCTGCGCGCGCTTACACGCGGCGAGTACCAAGTTGTCCTCGTAATCGCGATGGAGCGCTAAGTATTTGTCGGCCAGCCAAAGGTCCGACGCATCTGCACCCACGGCCGTAGCGTTTTCGGTCATGTTCCGAACAAACGCCAACGCCGCACCGCCAATCGCTCGGGCAGAAGCCTCGTCGAGCGCTCCCCCGCTGGCAAGAACGCTACGCTTCAGCTCGTGTTGGACAACGTACAGCACGTCCTTAGCGATATGCACCGGAAAGAACAGCAACGCCCCCGTCTCCGTCGCCTGCCCAATAAACGCACGCGCGGCAAGCGACTCGGCATGGTCGACGCAAAACGAATCAACCCATACGTTGGCGTCCACCATGATCTTGAGGGGTGCCCCACTCACTGGATCATCCCCTTTTGGCGATAATGCTCATCCATGGCTTCGGAATAGATTGTGTCCCAATCGCGATCGTCGGATACGGACGACGTAGCGATGCCCAAGTCCGCGTAAAGCTGATCAGCCGCCGCCCATGATGCGGCGAACGGAGTATCGTGCGCGACGGTCTGCTGCCGGTCGTCGACGGCCGCAAGCACTTCCTCGCACTGACCGCCACCCTGCGCGACCTTGGCCACCACCTTTTTGATGAGCTCGGGCAGTGACCCGCCCGATAGTCGCAGCGCCTCCTCGGCGCGCTCTTTAACCGAGCGATCCACGCGAACATTTACCTGCGCCATACTGCCAGCAACGCTCATATTGATCACGCTCCTCCCGCATGCTATCACTGCTAGCACCACTATAAATGGCTGATAGCACACGGTCAAACACAAAAAAGCCTGCACCAGGACGACGGCAGCACCGTCCGAATGCAGGCCATAAACTCAAGCAAAAGCGTTAGCGTAGATATGCCTTTGCATTGCTCAGGCTGTAGGCGATCGTTGAGCCGTTGTGCAGCAGTGACGACGTCTGCGGAGTGATCATGCCGGTAATACCCAATGCCAACAGCGCCGAGTTGGTGAGCATCACCTTGGAATACGAACTCGTCAGACGGTCGATAAGCCCCTGGCTCATGCGGCGCAGGCGCACGATCGCGGCCAGATCCGTATCGGTCAGGATGATGTCGGCGACCTCCTTGGCAATGTCGCTGCCGCCACCCATGGCCAAGCCCACGTCTGCCAAACCGAGCGCCGGCGAATCGTTGACGCCGTCGCCCACCATGGCAACGTGGCGCCCCTCGCCCTTAATGCGCTCAACATACGCGTACTTGTCCTCGGGCATTAGCTCGGCCTTAAACTCGTCGACACCTGCCTCGCGCGCGATGCGCTCGGCCGTGCGCTCGGAGTCGCCCGTGAGCATAACGACATGTTTGACGCCCAACGCGTGCAGGTCGGCGATGGCCTCGCGGACCCCGGGCTTGAGCGGGTCCTCGATACCGAGCACGCCCACAACGGTGCCATCGACCGCCAGATACAGCGGTGACAGGCCCTGCATCTGAGACTCGATGCGCTCCTTTATGTCGGACTCGAGCTGCGCGCCCTCATCCTCAAACACAAAGTGTGCCGAACCGATAATCGCGCGACGCCCTTCGATGGACGAAGCGATGCCGTGCGCCACGATGTACTCGACGGCGGCATGGCGCTCGCGGTGCTCGAGTCCGCGCTCACGTGCCGCATTTACCACGGCGCGCGCTACCGGGTGGGGGAAATGCTCCTCCAGGCAGGCAGAAAGACGCAGGATCTCGTCCTCGCTCCATCCATCGGTGGTGAGCACGCAAGCAAGACGCGGCTGTGCCTCGGTGAGCGTGCCGGTCTTATCGAACACAATGGTGTCGGCCTTGGCAAACGACTCAAAGTACTTGGCGCCCTTGACCATGACGCCCATCTTGGCGGCGTCGCTCATGGCAGTCATGACGGCGACGGAGCCCGTAAGCTTGAGTGCGCACGAGTAGTCGACCATCAGTGCCGCTGAGGTCTTGATGAGGCTGCGGGTGGTAAGCGCAACCAGGCCCGCGAGCAGGAAGTTCCACGGGACGATCTTGTTGGCAAGATCCTCCATATGCGACTGGCCCTCGGACTTGAGCGAGTCGGCCGTCTGCACGAGCGAGACGATTGAGCGCAGTTTGGTCTGAGCCGTGTTGGCGCGCACACGCACCAAGATGCTGCCGTCTTCCACGACGGTACCGGCGAACACGTCGTCGCCCACGCTGCGCTCGACGGCCAGCGGCTCGCCGGTCAGGGTCGCCTGGTTGACCATGGCGCTCCCCTGCTCGACCACGCCGTCGATGCAGATGGACATGCCAGTGCGCACGGCTACCAAGTCGCCGGGCTCAAGCTCGGTCGCGGCAACGCTTACCTCGGTGTCACCGACGACCTTTTGCGCCTTGTCGGGCACATCGAGCAGCGAGTTGATGAGCTCGTTTTCGCTCATGGCGCGGGTGTAGTCCTCGAGCAGCTCGCCCACGTTGAGCAGGAACATTGTCTGGCCCGCGGTGTCGACATCGCGCTTGACGAACGAAATGCCGATGGCCGAAGCGTCGAGCACGGGAACGGTCAGGCGCGGCCGCGCCAGCTCACGGAGAGCAGCGCGCAAAAATGCCATGTAACCGGCCACGACAAACACCGCACGCAGAGGCGTCGGTAAGAACCAGCGGCGCGCGTAGTGGGCGCCGATAAGTGTGGCAAGATCCATGACGAGCTTGTGCTTGCGCGGCTCAAGCTGCATCACGTAACCCGTCTTTGCGTCGGCAATGGCCTGGGCATCGAGCGCGTCCAGGGCATCGAGCACGGCCGCGCGACGCTGCTCGTCATATTCGAGCGCCATCTGGCCAATACGACCGTAAACGCGCACCTTGTGCACGCCGTCGATATCGCCGCTGAGCTTAAGAAGCGCATCGAGATCGCTCTCTGGCACAGGACCCGCCAACTGAAGACGGGTCCTGCCGGGGATCTCGCTAATAATCGAGAATCTCATTGTTTATGCCTGGGAGCGCTACTCGGCTGCCTTGTCCGCAGCGGCCTCGCTCTGGGTGAGATAGGCAGCCTCGGCAACCATATCGTCGACCTCGGCCTTGGCCTGCTCAACCATGTCCTGGTAGCCGTTCTTGATGCGCATGCCGCACGCAATGCCCTGCACGCAGGCATTCTTGACCGGAGCGCTGGTAAGCAGCTTGATGCCGGCCGTGCCAAGCAGAAAACCGCCACCGACAAGCAGGGTGTTAAACGTCGACTTCTTCATGTTGCTTCTCCCTTTTGCCGCATTGGACGCGGCACGGTGCCTCAGCACCCGAGTAAACAAGTTTGCTCGAGCACACTTTTGGAAAATAGTTTAGTTTATCTAACTATCAAGTTCAACAAAGGTTAACTTTTTGGAAACTATGGGGGTGAACTCAATATGACAAAGGGACTGCCCCTTTGTCACATTCCTACAGCTGCCAGTCCGCCGACTCCTTTTGCAGTGCGACCATACGGGCAAATTCTCCACCTGCTGCCTTGAGCTGCGCCGGAGCGCCCTGCTCGGCAACCACACCATCCTTGAGTACAACGATTTTGTCGGCATTTTCCACCGTACGCATACGGTGAGCAATAACGATAACCGTCTTGCCCGCGAGCAGGCGGGAAAGCGCCTGCTGAACCACGGTCTCGTTCTCGACGTCCAGGCTCGCCGTGGCCTCGTCCAAAAGGACGATGGGGGCGTCCTTAAGCAGCGCACGAGCGATGGAGATGCGCTGGCGCTCGCCGCCAGACAGCTTGGAGCCGTTCTCGCCGATCATGGTGTCGTAGCCCTGCGGCATG
This sequence comes from uncultured bacterium, assembly GCA_905215765.1. Lineage (GTDB taxonomy): Bacteria > Actinomycetota > Coriobacteriia > Coriobacteriales > Coriobacteriaceae > Collinsella. The sequence continues at coordinate 4,483 of CAJMRP010000016.1, read as the reverse complement.
CGGTTCACGAACTCGTCGCAGTTGGCGGCACGCGCAGCCGCAAGCACTTCCTCATCGGTGGCATCACGACGCCCGAGGCGGATGTTTCCCATCACCGTGTCGTCAAAGAGCAGTACGTCTTGGAACACAATGGCGTAGTCGCGCAGGAGCACCTCGGGATCCACGCTCGCAACATCCACGCCACCCACGGTAACCTTGCCCGCGGTGGCATCCCAAAAGCGCGCGGCCAGGCGGCTCACCGTAGACTTACCGGAACCCGAAGGACCGACCAGTGCCGTAACTTCGCCTTCCTTGGCGGTAAAGCTCACATCGGTAAGAACTTTCTCGCCGGCGCGGCCGTCCTCGCCCGCACCATATCCAAATGCCACGTGATCGAACACCACATCGTGGCCCGCGGGCTCAAATTTCTCGCTGCCCCGCGCCACGGGCTCTTCCATGATGGAACGCATGCGCTTGGCAGACGACTCGGCGGCAAACAGCTCGGACATTAACATTAACGCCTGGTCAAAAGGCGCATAGATGCGGCTCACCATAAGCAGGAAGGCAAACATCACCAAAAAGTCGACCTGCCCGGAGGCGACCATCGCGGCGCCCGTGACCAGCGTGGTGGCAATGCCCAGACGCAGGATGGCAAAGGCGGAGTTGACCAAAAGCCCGTTAGCGAGCTCGCCCTTGGTGGTCTCATGCTCCTCGGCATCGATCGCGGCGTTGAGCCCCTCAAGATAATGGGCCTCCTGGTTGGTGGCGCGGATCTCGCGAACGCAGTCGAGCGTCTCTTGAATAGCCTCGGTAACCTTGACCTTCTCGGCACGCACGCGATCGAACACCGGAGTCATGGGGCCGCGTGTTAGATACAGCACGGCAAAGGCCACGGGAACGCTCCAAAACGCCGCGATCGCCAGCTGCCAGCAAAAGAACAGCGACGCCACGAACACAATGGCGCTTGCGATGATGGCGCCCCAAAGCTCTCCCAGCACGTGGCTGTAGGCGTGCTCCATGGCCTGGACGTCACCCATGATGGTCTCGGTTAAATCGGCCAGATCACGACGACCAAAAAACGACAGCGGCAGTTTGCGCAAGCGCTCGGCAATCTCCATACGCTGCTTGCCGCACTCCTCGTAAAAGATGCAGTAGGTGTAGTAATACTGCTGCCAGTTAGAGGCAAAGAGCAACACGAAAAAGACCAGGAGCCCGCCCACGATCGGCAGGGCATCCGGCAGGTCAGCCCCGCTGGCGAGATGCTCGACAAAACCGGCCATAACCAGGAATAAAAAGCCCATGCCGGCCATGGTAATGAGATTAGTGAGCGTGGTCCAGAAAATGCCGCGTTTTACGCCGGCGACGCCTTTATCGGATAGGAAATACTTCTTTTGGAATGAGGCGAACATTTAGGCCTCGCCTCCCTTCGTGACGACGGCATCCGCGGTCGCTGCAGTGATTTTCCAGCTCGCGGCCTGTTCGTATTCGGCCCACATCTTGGCATACAGACCCTCTTGGGACAGCAACTCGGCATGGGTACCCGACTCCTGCACGCTGCCCTGGTTGAGCACCACGATTTGGTCTGCGCCCACTACAGTCGAGAGTCGGTGCGCAATCATAATGACCGTGCGACCCGCCGCCAGCTTGCTAAAGGCGCGCTGGATGAGCGCCTCGTTCTCGGGGTCGGCAAACGCCGTGGCCTCATCGAGCACCACGATAGGCGCGTCTTTAAGGATCGCGCGGGCGAGGGCCACGCGCTGGACCTCGCCGCCCGAAAGATATGCTCCGCCGGCACCGAGCATGGTATTGATGCCCTGCGGGAGCTTGGCCACAATGTCGTCGCACTGAGCTGCGGAGAGGGCCGCACGCACTTCGTCGTCAGTGGCCGTAGGCTTGGAGGCGCGCACGTTATCGGCAAGTGTTTGCCGGAACAGCTGGTTGGTCTGGAACACGAAGGCGACCTGGTCCATAAGCTCGTGCGGATCCATATCGCGAACGTCCACACCGCCTACGAGCACTCGACCCGAGGAAACATCCCAAAAACGCGGGATCAGGCTTGCGCAGGTTGACTTACCGCCACCCGAGGGACCCACCAGGGCGAGAGTGCTACCAGCGGGAACGCTGAAACTTACATGGCTAACGGCAGGTGCCTCGGCGCCCTCGTACGTAAAGCTCACGTCCTCAAATCGCACGTCGCTGCCGGCAGGGTGCTTGGGTTGGGCGGGCACGGAGAGCTGCTTGGAATCCATGACGCTTCGAATACGAGCCAACGAATCGGCACTCATCTGAGAGGCCTCGCCCACAAACATGAGCTTGGTCATGGCCGTCGGTACCACGGCCGAAAATATCGCGTAAAACGTGAAGTTGGTCATAAAATGCGCGAAGTCCGTCTCGCCTGGCGCCAACAGCAACGCCACGGGCAACAGGAATGCCACAAGGCCATTGAGCGCGGTAAGGTTGAGCACCTGCGGACCTCGGCAGAACGTGCCCGCATAGTTTTGCGCCATGTCGGCGTATTCGGCGATCGCATCGTGGAAGGCCTTAAAGGAGTAGACCGTCTGCTGAAACACCTTGACCACGGGGATGCCTCGTACGTATTCGGTGCCGGTCTTGTTCATCTTGACCAGCGCTCCCATGTAGGCCTTCATGAACTCGGCGCCTTTGCCGCTCATCATGGTAGCCATGGCGCCAAACGAAATGGCCACCGAGATGAGGCATGCCGCGCCCAAGCGCCAATCGAGGGCGAAAAGCAGCACGAGCAAGCCCACGACCATGGCGACGGCGCCTGCGATATCGGGCAGCATGTGTGCGAGCAAAGTCTCGGTGGAGGCGGCACACCCGTCTACAATGCGGCGCAGCTCGCCGGTGGCATGCGTGTCGAAGTAGCCGAGCGGCAACTTAAGCAGGTGCTCGCTCGTAGCCTTACGGATATTGGACGCGCAGCGAAACGCGGACAGATGCGTGCACATGAGCCCCACGAAATAAGTTACGATGCTTGCCAGCGCAAACCCCACGGCCCACCAGCCATACATCGCGATGTCGCAGGCTTCGCTCCAGTTAGGTGCCACGGCGATCAGGTCGCGAGCGACAAGCCAAATGCACACGTACGGGCCAAAGCTCAGCAGCTGCGAGAGCGCCGAGAGCGCCATGCCCAAATACGTTAGGAATTTACGGTCACCGGCATACGCGAGCAACTCGCCGATGCCTCCACCTTCCCTTTTTGATCCCTTTGCCATGAGATTCCTTTCTAACGGCTTGAGAGTTAACCGTAATGAACTTATCATTGATGTGTTAGCCATGGCTCACAATCAAGCCAGGCGTGGACGTTTCTGCAAAGGAAAGGGACGCTTTTGCAAATACGGCGGGCAGCGACCGACATAACCGAGCTCTACGCACCACAGTTTGAGCAGTTTGGCCTGGAGCTTTCCGGCAAGGGCGCTGTCTTTACCGGCGAGGTGGCAAACGATCGGGCGCACGGACGCGCATGGATCATGCCCCTCTCCCCTGCCTGCATCGTCATGGAGCATTTCATCACCCCGACGCACGATATGTACCTGACCGAATACACACCCGAGCCATATGCCTGCGTGAGCGAGGTCAGCGCGCCCACACTTACATGCATGCCCGAGGCTGGCATAACGCCCGCGAACCTCAAACCATTGCATGGACCGTGGCCAAACAATGCCGTTTGCAGCTTTATCCAAGATAACTGTGGCGAGGAATTAAGCCCGCTGTTTGCGGGGGAGCTCTATCACTCGCGCTCGGTGCTCTTTTTGCCTGAATATTTTGACGAACTGGAGCACCGCTATCCCACCGAGTTCGCGGGAATCTTTGAGGCGTTTGCCGAGCCATGGCACGAGGAGGCGACGTCTGCCATCTGCCACACGCTGCGCCGGATTAACGAGGACCGCGCCCGCACCGTAGGCGGACACGTCTATATGCAGGGCATCGTGGAGACCATGGTCGCGGAGCTCGCCTGTTCGCGCGAGGCCCACAAGCAGGCTCGGCAGGCGGCAGACACACGCGTTAGCATAACCATTGCCGAAGAAGCAACGGCAATGATTGAGCGCGCGCTCGACAAAGGCAGACGTATGGGTATCAACGAGGTGGCCGAGAGGCTCTACACAAGCCGCTCCAAACTATGCGCCACCTTTAAGGCCCAAACTGGCGAGTCCCTGGGCGCCTACATTCGCAGACGCCGTATGGAGCGAGCACAGGACCTTTTGGCCGATAGCTCGCTCACAATAGCGCAGGTGGCAGAGCGGCTCGACTACCCTCAGCAGGCCGCCTTCGCCCAAGCCTTCAAACAATACACCGGCACCACCCCCACCACCTGGCGCTCCCAACATATATAAAGAATGAGGGCGCCAACGACGCCCTCATTCACCAAATTCAATCCAGCCCACCTGACCCGAAAGGCCGAGTCGCCACGAAACCCGGGGCCCCGGCAGGGCGGGTGCTTCCTCAAAATGAGTTCCCTCCAAAACAATGGGCGCGCCAACGG
>CAJMRP010000015.1 GCA_905215765.1 uncultured bacterium | reverse complement strand
GCACCGCCAACGGCTGCGGGCACCGGCAGATAGCCATGTGCCTGCGCGCCGAGCTGGGCGCGGTCGTGGCCGACAAGACCGTGCTCAAGATGATGCGCGAGATGGGCATCCGGTGCGGGATACGCCGCCGGGGCTCCCGCCGCCGGTACAGCTCCTACAGGGGGCTCGTGGGGAGCACGTTCGAGAACGTCATCGCGAGGGACTTCGGCGCCGACGGGCCGTGGCAGAAGCTCGGCACCGACGTCACCGAGTTCAAGGTCGCCGGCGCCAAGGCCTACTGGGCCCCGGTGCTCGACTTCTGCACGAAGGAGATCGTGGCGAGCGACATATCGACCTCGCCGGACCTCGCCCAGCAGCACAGGATGCTCGACCGGCTCCTCGAGGCCCTGCCAGACGGGGCGGCGCCGACCATGCACTCGGACATGGGCTGGCAGTACCAGCACGAGTCCTACGCCTCCAGGCTGGAGGGGGCGGGCATCACCCAGAGCATGTCACGCAAGGGGAACTGCATCGACAACGCCGCCACCGAGCAGCTCTTCGGCCACGTGAAGGACGAGTTCTACCGCGGCAGGGAGTGGGGCAGCTTCGGGGACTTCAAGCGCGACCTGGAGGAGTACATAGCCCATTGGAACACGCGGCGCAGGCAGGTAAGATTGAAGGGCCTGACGCCGGAGGAGTTCCGGAACCAGGCCCTTGCGGCGTAGTCGCTATTTATTCAGTCCAAGTTTCGGGGTGCAGTTCACTGTCCCCTTTGTGGTGGTTTAGGCAATGATGGGGGCGATGGCGCGGATGCAGGCGTCGGCAGCGGTGAAAGTGGTGCTGTCGTCGCTGACGATAAAGATGATCTTGCCCTTAATGCCAAAGTCGCCGATCTCGCTAAAGAGCACATACGGCTCCTTGTCAAAGCCCGAGATGGGAAGCACGGCGGCCTTGGTGGCGCTGGTCAGCTCGTCTGCCAGCGCGTCGAGCGAGGCCCACTTGGACGTGTCCTTTACGGCAACGGGCACAGCCACGCGCCCAAAGGGCATCAAATGCACGAGCGTGTTCTTGGAGATGTTGGAGTTGGGGACGATGATGGTCTGCCCGCAGGCATCTCCGATGGTCGTGTGGCGCCAGGTGATGTCCTGGACCACGCCCGACACGCCGCCGACTTCGATATTGTCGCCAGGCTTGATGATGCCCATAAACGTAACCTGCATGCCGCCAATAAGGTTTGACAGCGTGTCCTGAAAGCCGAGCGAGATGGCGATGCCGCCGACGCCAAGAGCGGCGACGAGCGCGTTTGCGTTAATGCCAAAGCAGTTGTCGAGGATAAAGCTGCCGCCGATCATCCAGATGACGGCGCGTGCGATGTTGATGAAGATGCTCGATGCCGGAAGCGGGTTGTCGTCGCGATTGAGCAGGTGACGCAGGGTCTTGGATACGACCTTGGTGGCGACGGCGGTGCCTATCGCCAAGATGACGGCCCAGATGATGTTGTGGACCCACCGTTGCTCAAAGAAATGAAGAATCGGCTCAAACAATTCCATGTAGGGAAAACCTCCTTATGATCGTCCAACCATGATACCCACCAAGAAGCCCGTCCGATCAAATTCGGACGGGCTTCTGTGCTCGATATAAGGTTTACGCGGCGGGGCTGTAAGGCCCGGCGGTGTAGCTTAGCGTCGACGCTTCCAGATAATGCCGAGCATGATGACGATGATGCCGCCGATAAGGCACGCGCCAACTACTGCCAGCGTGCGGTCTCCCGTTGTGGCAAGCTTACCGGTCGTCTTCTTGGTGATGACCTTCGTGGCCGTCGTGTCCGTCTTAGGCGAGGGCTTAGGCGTCGGGGCCGGTGTGGGCGTGGGGTCCACGGCAGCGGAGCCAAAGCTGATGGTGCCCGCGAGCGAGGCCATCTTGCTCTCCCAGCTGTCCTGCCCGATCAGTGCCCTCAGCGCCGCCTCGCACGTGCCCCACTCGGTGTACTTGGTGGCGTGTGCAAAGGTGGGAAAATCGGTCGTGTTGGTAATGATGTAGTTGTTGGTGGCGACGGTATAGGTCTTGGCGGGGTCGAGCGTGCTGCCGTCTTTGGTGAGTGTGGCACTCACAATGCGCTTGCCTTCGGGCTGCGTCCAATCAATCGTCACGTTGATGCCGCCAAAGGAGAGAACGCTGCCAGAGTCATCGCGCCACTTGTACTTGTCTTGCGCCTCCTGCTCGGTGTGACCGGCCGCCGCATAAGCCTGCTGAAGCTCGTAGCTGTCGTTGCAATCGTCGCTGATTTGTAGCGAGTGCTCGAGCGCTGCGAGGAAGTCCGCGCCGGTCATGGTCCAGGTCTCCACGGTGTTGCCGTAGGGCGAGATGGCGATGACGTTGCCGGCGGTCACGTTGCCCGCCGCGATGCCGCCGCGGATGCCGCCAGCGTTTTCGATAGCGAAGTCCGCGCCCGTCAGGGCAAGATAGGAGCCGCAAATCACGTGGCCGATGGTCTGGGCCTTGGTGGTGTCGCCCTCCTTGCTGGGGCGGAAATCGGTGGTGCGCACCATTTCCCAGCCATGCGTGCCTGCGGCGTCCTCGCCGTAGAAATAGTTGGTGGTGGATGTGCCGAGCACCTTGTTCGATTCGTTTTCAAAGGCCTCGTCGAGCGGCTTGATCTTGTTGCGGACGTCTTCAAGGCGGCTTTGGTAGTCGGAGCCCTTGTCGGGGTCTGCCAAAAGGTCGTTGACGTTCTTGGCGGTGTAGAGCTTCTCGTCGCTGCCGTCTGCAGGGACCGTGACCGTGTCATCGTCGGTCGTCTCGGTGCCATTGGTGTCGTACTTGTACGGAATGGAAAGCAGTCCCACCTCGGCAAAGGCACTGCCCGCCTCGACAACGTGGATTGTCTTGCCGTCGGCTCCCGTCACCTTCTCGTTAAGGTTGATGTGCTCGTGGCCTGCGATAAGGGCATCGACGCCACGGAGTCGCGTGGCAAAGGTCTTGGCGTCGAGCGTGTGCGCGATACACACAACAACATCGCAGCCCTCCTTGCGCAGCTGCTCTGCCTCGGCATTGATGGCGTTCGCGGCACTCGAGAACGACGTACCCGCGACCAGGTCCGCGCGCAGCGAGGATTCCAGCGACTCATCCATGGCACCCACGACGCCGACCTTGATTTTGTAGTCGAATGTGGAGTGATCCTCGCTATCCTCCCAGGTGCGATCGAGCGTCTTCGTGATGCTCGAGCTCCATACGCCGCTCGTAGACTTTGCGTTCGCGCAGAGCATGGCGAAGGGCGTGCCGGTGGTGCTGTAGCCGGTCATGGTGCGGAGTTTGTCCGCGCCGTAGCTCCAGTCGTGGTTGCCTGGCGTGGTCGCGTCGTAGCCGTCGGCGTAGAAGGTGTCCATGAGCTCGGCGATGCTCTTGCCCTCGCTCATGGTGGCAAAGGACTGCCCGTGGAAGGTATCGCCCGCATCGAGCAAAAGATCGGGGGCGCTGCTTTGGGCGCTATAGAGAACCGCCAGTCCGTCAAAGCCCACAGTGCCGGTGCCTTTGCTTGCGTTGTAGCTGTACTTGTAGCTGCCGTGGATGTCGTTGGTGTGCATGACGGCCACGGAGCCGTCAATAGCGGCGGGCAGGTTCCCCGCGAAAGCGAGGCTTGGGATGCCTGCGAGCGCGCCGGCAAACAACGCGGTGGCTAACGCAAGGCGGGGGAGTCTTTTCATGGCAGTTTCCTTAGTCCTTAGCCAGAATGTCTGGTTGAATATCGGATTATCGACATAATATGCGAAAACCGCCGCAAGGGCGCCTGTCCCTTAGCGGCGGTTTTGACGTTTGCGCAGATAAAACCTGCCAAAATAAACCTGTCCCTTTTTGGTAGGTTTAGCTTAGCAGCATGCGGTCGTTGGCGAGCTCGCCGCCCGAGACCTCCTCGAATTTCTGCAGCAGGTCGGCTACGGTGAGCGACTTCTTCTCATCGCCCGCCACGTCGTAGATCACGTGGCCTTCGTGCATCATGATCAGACGGTTGCCCAGACGGATGGCGTCGTTCATGTTGTGCGTGACCATGAGCGTGGTCAGGTGGTTCTCGTCGACGATCTCCTCGGTCAGGTTGAGCACCTTAGAGGCCGTCTTGGGGTCGAGGGCCGCGGTGTGCTCGTCGAGCAGCAGCAGGCGCGGCCTGGTGAGCGTGGCCATCAACAGGGTGAGTGCCTGGCGCTGTCCGCCCGAGAGCAGGCCGACCTTGGCGTTAAGACGCGTGTCCAGACCAAGGTCCAGGCGCTTGAGCAGCTCAACGTACTCATCTTTCTCGGCCTTGGTGACGCCCCACGAAAGGCCGCGACGCTGGCCGCGACGCTTGGCGAGGGCCAGGTTCTCGGCAATCTGCATGTCGGCTGCGGTGCCGCGCATGGGGTCCTGGAACACGCGGCCCAGGTACTTGGCACGCTGCGACTCGCTCAGACGCGAGATATCGTTGCCGTCGAGCTCGATAACGCCCGAATCGAGCGGATATACGCCGGCGATCATGTTGAGCAGCGTGGACTTGCCGGCGCCGTTGCCGCCAATCACGGTTACAAAGTCGCTGTCATTCAGGGTGAGGTCGACGCCGGTGAGCGCGCGCTTCTCGGTGACGGTGCCCTTGTTAAAGGTCTTTTTGACGTGCGAGAGCTTAAGCATCTGCCTCATCCCCCTTCGTGTAGGAGCTGCGGAGCTTATAGCGCTCCCAAACCACGGGCACGCACAGGGCCACGGCGACGATCACGGCGGAGAGCAGTTTCATGTCGTTGGCGTCCATGCCCATTTGCAGCACGATGGCGCGGATAAGGAAGTAGACCACGGAGCCAAAGACGGCGGAGGCAAGACGGACGCTAAACTGCGTGAGGCCGCCGGGCAGCAGACGGCCGAGCACCTCACCGATAACAATGGCGGCAAGACCGATAACGATGGCACCGGTGCCCATACCAATGTCGGCATACTTTTGGCTCTGGCAGATGAGCGCGCCCGAAAGGCCGATGAGGGCGTTGGAGAGCACAAGGGCGATCATCTTGGTGGAGTTGGTGTTGACGCCCAGGGCGCGGATCATGTACTCGTTGTTGCCGGTGGCGCGCAGCGCCGAGCCAATCTCGGTGCCAAAGAACCAATACAGGATGGCAACGATAGCCACGGCGAGCAGGATGCCCAAGATGATGGCAACGGTGGACTGCGGCAGGCCGGTCATATTGCTGACGGCCGAGAACACGGTGCCCTTGGCAAGAATGGGCGTATTGGACTTGCCCATGATGCGCAGGTTGATTGACCACAGACTGATCTGGGTGAGGATTCCGGCGAGGATCGCGGGAATCTCAAAGACGGTGGTCAAAATGCCCGTGACGGCACCCGCGATGGCGCCGGCGCACATACCGGCCAGCACGGCGAGCAGCGGGTCGACGTTGTTATTGACGATGAGCACAGCGCAGACGCAGCCGCCGAGGGCAAAGCTGCCGTCGCAGGTCATATCGGGAATGTCGAGCAGGCGGAACGTGATAAACACGCCAAGCACCATAATGCCCCAGAGGACGCCCTGCGAAACGGCGCCCTGCAATGCAATGAGCATGCTTCATACCTCCTAGGATAGGGTGGACACGTGATTTTCCATAATAGCGGTAACAATGCATAGAAGAGCTGCGGACAGACGTTTTGTTTTACCTGAAACAAGCAGGGCGGACGCCGGTCTACAGCGCCCGCCCCTGTGGCTCAGATATTGAATAACGCGGCTAAAGCGCGAGCACGGGCTCTAGACGCATGCCGCGTATGGCATTACGCGTCCAGAGCGGAAAGGTCGATGCCCAGGGCCTCGGCCATCTCGTCGTTCTTGACGACGACCAGGTCCTTGCTCGAGAGGTGCTTGATCGGCATGTCTTCGGGCTTGGCCTCGCCCTTCAGGATCTTAACGGCCATCTCGCCCGCGGCGTAGCCCAGGTCCTCGTAATTGATGGAGAGGGTGAACAGGCCGCCGGCCATGCACATACCCTCCTCGCCAGTCACGAAGGGAAGCTTGTTTTCCTTGCAGATCTGGCCGACCTGCGAGGCACCCGCGGCGATGGTGTTGTCGGTGGGGGAGTACAGCGCGTCGACCTTGCCCACGGCAGACTCGACGACGGACTGAATCTCGTTGGAGCTCGAGACGGTGAAGTCAGTGTACTCGAGGCCCAGCTTGTCGAGCTCCTTCTTGGCGGCCTTGATCTGGACGTCGGAGTTGGACTCGGCGGTGCAGTAGAGCAGGCCGACCTTTTTAACGTCGGGCAGGACCTTCTGCATCATCTCGAGCTGCTCGGCGACCGGGGTGAGGTCGGAAGCGCCCGTGACGTTGGTGCCGGGCTTGTCGTTGTCCTGGACCAGGCCGGAGGCGGCGTAGTCGGTGATGGCACAGCCCACGATGGGGATATCGGCCGTGGCGCCGGCGGCAGCCTGTGCGGCGGGTGTGGCGATGGCATAAATCAGGTTGACGTTGTCGCCCACAAACTTGTCGGCAATGGACTTACACGTGGACTGGTCGTTCTGGGCGTTCTTCTGGTCGATCTTGACCTTAAGGCCGCTCTCCTTGATGGCCTTGACAAAGCCGTCGTTGGCGGCATCGAGTGCGGAGTGCTCGGTGAGCTGCAGAACGCCGATGGTGTAGTCGGAACCGGCGGCAGCAGAGCCGGAACCAGAGTTGCCGCCGCATCCGGCGAGCGGGGCGAGCGCGAGCAGGCCGGCGGAGACCAGAAGGCTCCTGCGGCTGATGGTGATGTCCTTCATATCATTACCCCCAGTATAAAAATGGCTGGAAACACTGCACTGGGACAAAGTGCAAGTGGAACTATAGTAGCGCTGATGTCCATTTTTACAACAGCCTGGCGGGTTTTTAATACAGAATCGGATGGGCGGTACGGGTAGTCGAATGGGCGGCGGAGGGTCTTATGCGGCGGAGGAGGCGTCCTCCTCCTCGTCGAGGGCGGCGAAGAGCTTCTTGCCGTCGAGGAGACGTGTGGTGACGTTTCTCATTCGGCCAATCTCTACGGTACGCAACGTGTCATCGGCGCCTCGGGCGTCGTAGACCGTTCCCAGCAGATACGAGATGCCATCGCGCTGCCTGATGGCAAAGGGACGGAGTGTCATTCGTGCTGCTTCGGTTTCGCCACGCGTCGTGACGCTCGAAATATCAAAACTCACCGTGGTTCCGTGGTCGATGGCCTGCTCGACGAGCTCGCACGTGTCGATGCGCTTGATGGGCGTGCGTGTTGCCTTGGTGGCCTTGCTGCCTGCGCTTGGAACGGGTTCGGGTATATCGAGGTAGCCGCGAACGTCGGCACTCGCCATGGCAACTAAGTGCTGCGCCATGCTCTTGCGGATAGCGATAGGCGTGGAGCGGTTGCGCATGACCATACCGTGGAGCCGGATGATCTCTTCATCGGTGAGCGGACGGGTAAGAAGTTTGTAGCCCACGCCGCGTTTGTACTCAATTTCGTATCCGGCATGGCGAAGCGCGGAGATGGCGGTGTAGATGCTGCGCCGCGCCGCCGAGATGGGCATGCGGGCGGGGTCGTCGGGATGGGCGAGGCGCCGGATCAACTCATCGGAAAGCATGGCCTTGTCCTCGCCAGTGTTTTCGCTTAATAGTTGCAGGATGCGAACGGCGCGATAGGCTGCCATCGAGGCGGCGCCTCTCGTCGTGGTGTCGTAGGTTTCAACAGCGGCTTCGGTCATGGTGCCCACGTCCTTTCCGTTTTGGGTGGCGACGGTATGGAGCCTAGGACGTGGGGCTTTCCCAGGGGCGCAGGGCGCTCTGGGCGGTCGGTAGTCGTCGGCAAACGGCGGGTCGAGTTTTCAACAGCCCTGCTCGACTGACCAAAAACTTGCCAAAAGCTTGACGGATGCTGTTGAAAAAAAGCGTCTCTCGACTGATGTCGAGAGACGCTTATGCGATGAGCATCGGCGTGTGGCGACGCGAGCTAGCGTCCGACGATTAGAAGTCGGCGTTGCCCACGGTGCGCGGGTGCGGCAGGACGTCGCGGATGTTGCCCACGCCGGTCAGATACATGACCAAGCGCTCGAAGCCCAGACCGTAGCCGGCGTGCTTGCAGGAACCGTAGCGGCGCAGGTCAAGGTAGTACTTGTACTGCTCGGGATTCATACCCAGGTCCTTGATGCGGGCCTCGAGCAGATCCAGGCGCTCCTCGCGCTGGGAGCCACCGATGATCTCGCCGATGCCCGGCACCAGGCAGTCGGCGGCGGCGACGGTCTTGCCGTCGTTGTTCATGCGCATGTAGAAGGCCTTGATCTCGGCCGGGTAGTCGGTCACGAAGGTCGGGCGCTTAAAGTGCTCCTCGGTCAGGAAGCGCTCGTGCTCGGTCTGCAAGTCGATGCCCCAGCTGACGGGGTAATCAAACTGGTGGCCAGCAGCGACTGCCTGCTCCAGGATCTCGACGGCCTCTGTGTAGGTAACGCGGGCAAAGTCGGAGTTGGCGACATGGTCCAGGCGCTCGAGCAGACCCTTGTCCACAAACTTGTTGAGCATATTGAGCTCGTCGGGGCAGGTTGCCATGACGTCCTTGAGGACATACTTGAGCATGGCCTCGGCGTTATCCATGTAGTCGTTAAGGTCGGCAAAGGCCATCTCGGGTTCGATCATCCAAAACTCGGCGGCGTGGCGCGTGGTGTTGGAGTTCTCGGCACGGAAGGTGGGGCCAAAGGTGTACACGTCGCCAAAGGCCATGGCAAAGTTCTCGGCATTGAGCTGGCCGGACACGGTGAGGCTCGCATGCTTGCCAAAGAAGTCCTGGCTCCAGTCGACCTCTCCGGACTCGGTGAGGGGCGGATTTTTGGGGTCGAGCGTGGTCACGCGGAACATCTCGCCGGCGCCCTCGCAGTCACTCGTGGTGATGATGGGGGTGTTGACGTAGACAAAGCCCTGCTCCTGGAAGAAGCGGTGGATGGCGGCAGCCGCGACAGAGCGGATGCGGAACACGGCGCGGAACAGGTTGGTGCGCGGGCGCAGGTGCTGCTGGGTGCGCAGGAACTCGACGGTTGCGCGCTTCTTCTGCAGCGGGTAATCCGGGGCGCTCGTGCCCTCGACCTCGATGGAGGTGGCAGAAAGCTCGAAAGGCTGGGGCGCATCGGGGGTCAGCTTGACGGTGCCGGTGCAAATGAGTGCGGCCGAGACGTTTTGATGGGCGATCTCGTCGTAGTTGTCGAGTGCCTCGCGGTTCATGACGACCTGCAGGTCGCGGAAGCAGCTGCCGTCGTTGAGCGTAACAAAGCCAAAGTTCTTCATGTCGCGGACGGACTTGACCCAGCCGGCGACGGTGACGGTCTGGCCGCCGAGCGACTCGGCATCGGCATAGAGCTGCGCGATTTTGGTGCGGTTCACGTATCCTCCCATAACGGTTGAATGATAGTTATCCATACAGTTCGATATTCTAGCAGCTCGGCTCATTTGAGCTATACAGATAAAGCATTGGCGGGATGGTTTTTCAAACGAAAAGCGCCCGCGGCCAAATGGTCGCGGGCGCTTGACGAGGTGCCTTTTGGCTGTGTGGCGTGGGGCCTGGCTACTTGGTCTTGGCAACCAGCAGCGGGTCGCCAAGCTTGACGAGCGGGTTGCCGCCGATAAGCGTTCCAGACTCGCCGACATGGTCGATGCTCTTAAGACGATCGAGCTCGGAGACGATGACGGTCACGATGTCCTCGTGACCAGCGGCCTTAATGGCCTCGCGGTCGAAGCTGATGAGCGGCTGGCCTGCCTTGACCACATCGCCCATCTCGACAAAGCGGGCAAAACCCTTGCCGTTCATTTCCACGGTGCCCAGGCCAACATGGATGAACACGCGAAGACCGTCCTCGGTGATCATGCCGATGGAGTGGTTGGTGACAGTGGTGGCGCCGATGCGGCCGTTGGCGGGCGCATAGATGGTGCCGGTAATGGGCTCGATGCCATAGCCCTGGCCAAGCATGCCCGAGGCGATCGTCTCGTCGGGAACCTCGTTCAGGTTGACGAGCACGCCGTTGACGGGGGCATAGATGACGCCTTCGCGGGTAGCGAAGCTTGCTGCGGGCGGAACGGACGCCTCGCCGGTCGAGGTGAAGGTGGACTTAAGCGAATCGAGCAGACCCATAGTTGCCTCCAACTTAAATAGGCGCATATCGCGCGTTTGGTTTGCCGGAAACGTTTCACATGTGTTTCGCGGCTTGGTCAACGCCCCTATTCTACGCTGCTCAATGATACCTCTGAACTGGGATTATGTGATATATCAGTTGAAGGAAAACTTATTGCCGGAGTGTTTCTGCGCCACGGGTTCAAGTGGGGTACGCTTGAAGGCGAAAAACAAGGGCGCATAATTTGCGCGAAGGGAGCACATATGATTGTCGAGAACCATGCGCTGTGGGGCGAGGAGCCGACCGAGGAATATCCGGCGACGTTTACGTATTTGGGTGCCGAGCCGCTGCCCGATAAACCGAATGGGCGCCGCCCTGCCGTGATTATCTGTGGCGGAGGTGCGTTTACGCATATCGCTCCGCATGAGCAGGATCCTGTGGCGTTTGCGTTTTTGGATCACGGTTACCAGGCCTTTGTGCTCAACTATGTGACGAGTGGTACGGGCGATGTGAGCTTTCCGCACCCGCAGGCGGACCTCGCCAAGATGGTCGCTACCGTGCGCACCAACGCCGACGAGTGGCATGTCGATCCCAAGCGCGTGTGCGTCGTGGGCTTTTCTGCTGGCGGCATGATTTGCGCCTCGCTGGCAACACAGTGGAAGACCGGCCCCTTTGCGGCACTTGCCGGGGCGCGTCCGGACGACATTCGTCCCGATGCCGTGGTGCTGGGCTATCCATTGCTCGACTTTGCCTATGTGCGCGACATGCAGACGCGCGATCCGCGCATTGACTTGCGTGTGCCCAAGACGGGCGGCAAGACGGGGCGCGATTTGCTCAACGACTACCTGTCGATGGTGACGGGCGGCGAGGCAACTGACGAGCATCTGGCCGACATCTGCCCCACCACGCATGTTTCGCGTCAGATGCCACCGACCTTTGTGTGGGGCGTGTCCGACGACAAGACGGCGCCGATCGCGCAGGTCTACCCGTTTGCGCAGCGCATGGCCGAGGAGGGCGTTGCATGCGAGATGCACGTCTTCGACCAGGGTGGTCACGGCCTTTCGCTCGGCAACGCCAACACCGCGGTCGACAACGAGGACAAGCAGGTGGCGGTCCGTCCCTGGATCCGCCTAGCCTTCCGCTTCCTCGAGCGCCATCTGTAAGAGTCCCGGCATCCAAGCCCTTCAATAACTTGCGGTGAAATAGTTCCTATCTGGGGCATCAACCAGCCCATCCAGGAACTATTCCACCGCAACTTCGTTTTTGATGCCCCGCCCGGAAACTGCGCCCCAGTTTTGCCTTTCAAGGTGGGACGCAGTTTCCCATAGGGCCTCGACTGGGAAAGCGCGTCCCGTTTCGAGCGGGGATTCCGGGATGTATTTTCCGTAAGAGGCCTGTTTGGGAAACCATATCCCGTTTCGAGCCGGAATTCTGGGATGTAGTTTCCCCGAGAGGCCTCATCGGGAAACTATGGCCCTGAACTCTCCTGCCTGTCCCCATTGCGCCAATTTGCTGATTGAACGTCGTTGTGTGTTCACGCTATCATGTAAGTTTAAAATTGGTTAGCCATGGCAAACGGTTAGCCATGGTGAACATAAATACAACGCCCTGCGGGCGCCGGGGGAGGAACACGGACGTGAAGCTCGATACACTCGAGATTGGAAAGGACGCCGTTGTCGCATCGGTGGCATCGGACGATCAGGCACTCCGTCAGCATATTTTGGACATGGGTCTAACGCCGGGCACCGAAGTCACCATGATGAAGTACGCCCCCATGGGCGATCCGCTCGAGATCCGCCTGCGTGGCTACGAGTTGACACTGCGCAAGGACGATGCCGCTCGCATCGAGCTCGTGGGTATTCACGACACCGATACCGGCCCGCGCGCTAACGCCGCAATCGGCACGACGGAGCATCCGGCTCTGGGCGAGGGGACGTATTCGCCCCGTGCGGCAAAGACGGCCGTGCCCGAGGGCGCGCCGCTGCACTTTGCCCTCGCCGGCAACCAAAACTGCGGCAAGACCACGTTATTCAACCAGCTGACGGGCTCCAACCAGCACGTCGGTAACTTTCCCGGCGTGACGGTCGACCGCAAAGATGGCACCATCCGCAACCATCCCGAGGCGAGCGTTACCGACCTGCCTGGCATTTACTCCCTGTCGCCGTACACAGGCGAAGAGGTCGTGAGCCGTCAGTTCATCCTCGACGAGCGCCCGGACGCCATCATCGACATCATTGACGCTACCAACATCGAGCGTAACCTGTACCTGACACTGCAGCTCATGGAGCTCGACCGCCCCATGGTCATCGCGCTCAACATGATGGACGAGGTGACCGCCAACGGCGGCGCCGTGGACGTCAACCTGCTCGAGAGCCTGTTGGGTGTGCCCGTTGTTCCCATTAGCGCTGCCCGCAACGAGGGTATCGGCGAGTTGGTGGATCATGCCTTGCACGTGGCGCGGTTCCGCGAGCGCCCCGGTCGCCTGGACTTCTGCGCGCCCGACGGTCCGGACGGCGGCGCGCTGCATCGCTGCATCCACGGCATTGCTAACCTGATCGAGGACCATGCCGTGACGGCGCACATCCCGGTGCGCTTTGCGGCGACCAAGCTGGTTGAGGGCGACGAGCTGGTGACCGAGGCGCTTCACCTGGACCGTAACGAGCTTGATGCCATCGAGCACATCATTACCCAGATGGAGGGCGAGGCCGGCACCGACCGCCTATCTGCGCTGGCCGATATGCGTTTTAGCTTTATCGGCGACGTGTGCGGGCGTTGCGTCGTCAAGCCGCACGAGAGCCGCGAGCACGTGCGCTCCGTCAAGATTGACCGCATCCTGACAGGTCGTTACACAGCCATTCCGGCGTTTCTGGTGATCATGGGTCTCGTCTTTTGGCTGACGTTTGGCGTGATCGGCGCGGCGTTGCAGGGACTCATGGAGGACGGTATCGCTGCCATCATCGCCTCGGCCGATGCGGGCCTCAAGGCGTTCGGTACCAACGACGTGGTGCGCTCGCTGGCTGTCGACGGCGTGCTTACGGGCGTGGGCAGTGTGCTGACCTTCCTGCCGATTATCGTCGTGCTCTTTTTGTTCCTCTCCATTCTGGAAGACTCCGGATACATGGCGCGCGTGGCCTTTGTCATGGATAAGGTGTTGCGTCGCTTTGGCCTGTCGGGCCGCAGTTTCGTGCCCATGCTCGTCGGTTTTGGCTGCACCGTGCCGGCTATCATGTCGACCCGTACGCTCCCATCCGAGCACGACCGCAAGATGACGGTCATGCTCACGCCGTTCATGAGCTGCTCGGCCAAGTTGCCGGTCTACGGTCTGCTGTGCGGGGCGTTTTTCCCGCAGGCGACGGTTCCCGCCATGGTCTCGCTCTATCTGATCGGTATCGTGGTCGGCTGCGTCGCGGCTTTGGTGCTCAACCGCACGGCATTTAAGGGCGACCCGGTGCCGTTTATCATGGAGCTCCCCAATTACCGCCTGCCGAGCGTCAAGACGACGGTGATGCTGGCATGGGATAAGGCCAAGGACTTCATCACCAAGGCCTTTACCATTATCTTTGCCGCGACCGTGGTCATCTGGTTCCTTCAGACGTTCGACATCCGCTTTAACGTGGTCGCCGACCAGTCGCAAAGCCTGCTTGCCGGTCTGGGTAGCATCATCGCGCCGGTGTTGGCCCCGCTCGGCTTTGGCGACTGGCGTGCATCCACGGCGCTCGTCACCGGACTTATCGCCAAGGAGAGTGTCATCTCGACGCTCACGGTGCTTTTGGGCGCAACCTCTCCCGCGGTGCTGTCAACTATGTTTTCGCCGTTTACCGCCTACGTGTTCTTGGTCTTTACGTTGCTGTACCCGCCTTGTGTGGCGGCAATCGGCGCCGTCAAGAGCGAGTTGGGCGCGCGCTATGCCGTGGCCGTATTCACGTTTCAGGTCGCCGTTGCCTGGATCGTGGCGTTTGTCGTGCATTCGGCGGGCATATTGCTGGGGTTGGCTTAGTTATGAATTGACGGCGCAACCTCTGTGTATCGAATTGTTTTCGGCCCCGCATCTGTACTGACGGATGCGGGGCCGTTGCTATATAATCGCCTCCGCTCAAAACGATTGGAGACGTTATATATGACTCAGACAAGGCAAGACGGCATCACGCTCAAGCAGTGGCTCCCACTCGTCGGGCTCACCTGCTGTGCGTTCGTGTTCAACACGTCGGAGTTTATACCCATCGGCCTTTTGACTGATATCGCCGCGTCGTTCTCGCTCACCGAGGCCCAGGCGGGCATCATGATCTCGGTCTATGCCTGGGGCGTCATGCTGCTGTCGCTGCCGCTCATGGTGTTCGCCTCGCGCTTTGAGTTCAAGCGGATGCTGCTGGGCGTGCTGGCCGTGTTCTCGCTCGGTCAGTTCCTGTCCGCTGTGGCGCCGACCTATCCCATCCTGGTCTGCGCGCGCCTGGTGGTCGCTTGCGCACATGCCGTGTTCTGGTCGGTCGCCTCGATTATGGCCTCGCGCCTGGTCGACACTCGCCACGGCGCGCTCGCCATCAGCATGATCGCCACGGGTTCGTCCATCGCGCAGATCTTTGGCCTGCCTCTCGGTCGCGCCATTGGCTTGGCCGTGGGCTGGCGCATGACGTTTGCCGTGGTCGGGGGCCTCTCAGCCATCGCGGTCGTCTACCAGGCAGCGGTGTTCCCGGCCATGCCGGCGGGTGAGCGCTTTACCGTCAAACAGCTGCCCGAGCTGCTCAAGAACCCGCTCCTCATCGCGCTCTACGCAGTCACGGTCTTCATGGCGACCGGCTATTACGCAAGCTACAGCTATATCGAGCCCTTCCTGGCGCAGGTCGCGCACGTCGATGCGGGCGCCATCACCATGACGCTGACGGCGTTTGGCTGTTCCGGCTTGGTGGGCAGCTGGCTGTTCAGCCGCCTGTTCGACGGGCACCGTTTTCCGTTCCTTGCTATCACGCTCTCCGGCGTGCCGGTGGCCCTGCTGCTCATGGGGCCGGCCGCATCGTCGCTCGTGACAGTGCTTGCCGTCTGCGCACTGTGGGGTTGCTGCGCCACGGCCTTTAACGTGGCGTTTCAGGCCGAGCTCATCAAGCACACGCCGGCAGATTCGTCGGCCGTCGCCATGTCGATCTTCTCGGGCCTGTTTAACCTCGGTATTGGCACGGGCACCGCAATCGGCGGCGCCGTGGTTTCGGGTCCCGGTATCGCTTGGATCGGCTTCGCGGGCGGGGCGATTGCCGTCGTGGGCGTCATCCTCGCCATCACGGTGATGTTCCCAGCCATACGCCGCGCAAAGCCCGTCGCCTAGCCACATCCTCCTCATCAGTTGCGGTGAAATACGGACTGCTGGGCCCAATAAACCCGGCAAACAGTCCCTATTCCACCGCAACTTATTTTGGGGGAGAGGATACAAGCTGGGCATACAATGGATGTCGTTGTGTTGAGCTTACCGGGAGGCTGTTATGTGGGCATACGAGACGACGTTCTATCAGATCTATCCGCTGGGCTTTTGCGGGGCTCCGCGCGAAAACGCCGCACCCGTTGCCGAGGATGAACTCGCCCAGGCTGCCAACGCCGCGCCCAACCCCGATGCTCCTATCATGAAGGTCGCCCAATGGGCCGACTACATGCAGGAACTCGGCGTTGGCGCTGTGCTTATCAACCCACCGCTCGAATCTGATAGCCACGGCTACGATACACGCAGCCTGCGCCATATCGACCGTCGCCTGGGTGGGGACGCCGACTTTGCCGCCGTATGCGACACGCTGCATGCCCATGGCATCCGCGTGGTGCTCGATGCCGTCTTCAACCACGTCGGCCGCGGTTTTTGGGCCTTCCGCGATGTGCAGGAGCGCAAGTGGGACTCGCCGTACAAGGACTGGTTCCACATTAGCTTTGATGGCGATTCCTGCTATGGCGATGGCTTTTGGTACGAGGGCTGGGAAGGCCATTTTGAGCTTGTGAAGCTCAATCTGCAAAATCCCGCTGTGGTCGATTACCTGCTCGAGTCCGTGCGCCGCTGGGCCGAGGTCTTTGGCGTCGACGGCCTGCGCCTGGACGTTGCCTATATGCTCGACCGCGACTTTATGCGCCGCCTGCACGTCTTTACCCGTGAGCTCAAGCCCGACTTTGTGCTGATCGGCGAGACGCTCCACGGCGACTACAACCAAATCGTCAACGACGAGATACTCGACTCCTGCACCAACTACGAGTGCTACAAGGGCCTGTACTCCAGCTTTAACTCGGTCAACATGTTCGAGATCGCCCATTCGCTGCACCGCCAGTTTGGCGGCGATCCGTGGTGCATCTACCGCGGCAAACATCTGCTGTCGTTTGTCGACAACCACGATGTGCCGCGCCTGGTAAGTATCCTCACCGACAAGTCGTGTTTGCGTCCCGCCTACGGCATGCTCTTTGGCATGCCGGGCATCCCGTGCGTCTACTATGGCAGCGAGTGGGGAATTGCCGGCGAAAAGGGTGGCCCCGATGGCGACTGGGCGCTGCGACCTGCGCTCGATGAGCCTGCGCCCAACGAGCTGACGGCGTTCATCACGCAGCTTGCGCACCTTCGCTCGGCCGACGACGCGGCTGCCCGTGCTCTCAACTACGGTGCCTATCGCAACGTGGTGATCCAGAACAAGCAGCTGCTGTTCGAGCGCGCCTGTGACGGCGCGACGGTACTCGTGGCGGTGAATGCCGTGGGTGAGCCTTACACCTTTGGCGCCGGCGAGCTCAACGGGTCCTTCGTCGACCTGCTTGCCGACGATGCACCCACGGTCGAGCTGACGGGTACCCTTGAGCTTGCACCCTACGAGGTGCGCTATCTGTTGAGAGCCTAGCCCATGGCCGTATCTGACGAGGGCTATCAACATATTGAGCATGGGTTTGAGCCCGTGTTTGACGAGCACTCGCGCGTTTTGGTGCTCGGGTCGTTTCCCTCGGTGCTTTCGCGCGCCAATGCCTTTTATTACGGCAACCCTCAGAATCGCTTTTGGCGTGTGATGGCCACGTGCCTCGGTATGCCTGTGCCGCCCAACGAGGGCGATCCTTTGGCAAGCGGTGAGCCCGCGACGCTCGATGCCTCCATTGCCGCCAAGCGGGCCATGCTGCTGAACGGCGGCGTAGCCCTGTGGGATGCAATCGAGAGCTGCGACATTAAGGGCTCGAGCGACGCGAGCATCCGCAACGTTGTGCCGGCACATATCGAGCGCATTACCGATGCCGCGCCGATCGAGGTCGTTGTCTGTAACGGCGGTACGGCAGGGCGACTCTACAAACGCTACTTGCAAGATCGGACGGGGCTGCCTGCCATTGTCCTGCCCTCGACAAGTCCCGCCAATGCCGCCTGGTGCCTGGAGCGTCTTGTTGAGCGTTGGCACGAAGCCGTTGACTGGGCTGTTATTTAATTTAGATTTTTGTTTGAGCGTGGGCGCCCAGACGTTTCAGAGCGCCTCGCCAGATCGGCGCGGGCACGGCTGGCTCGGCGCAAACCATGCCGTCGGCGTCGACGTTGGCGGCATTGCCGCCGCCAAGTCGCTGTGCATGCTCGACGGAGCAGCCCATGCGCACAGCGCCCACAAGCTTATCCATCGCTTCCGAAAATGGTCGGCGCAAGAGGCCCATGCGTGGGGAATGGCGAAGCGCTGCGATGCCGCTGCCGGCGCAGATGGCAACGCCGCCACACCACAATTGGTCATGGCGCTCACATGCCTTGCGCAGGCGAACGGCGGTCCCACGCGCCCGCTCTGTGCCCTCTTGTGCGGCTCGAATCGCGGCATAGACGCGCGTTCCCGTACCGCCAAAGCGCTCAAGCGCCCGCTCGATGGCTGTCAACGTCTCATCGTCAGCCACATCTTCAATGGCCAGCACGATGCCATCGGCAACGCTGCCGGCGTCATTTGCCTTCAAGTCGACCGGGCGGGGGAGTGCGGTGCCGGAAAGTTGAGCATAGGCGGCGATGGCATCCTGCAGGTCCCAGAGCAAAAAATCAAGATCGGCGCTATTGGGAATACTGATATACGCAATGGTGTGCAGTGTTTTTGGTACGTCGCCGCGCGCGGTCGTCTCCATGCCATCTCCTTTCCGGCTCGTTTCCGTTTAGGTTACACCGTCTGGTGACGCCCCGCCGCGCTATCCTAGTGCAACCCTTACGAAAGGAACGCCATGCGTCTGCCCATGAATACCTCGCTTGCCATGCTCAAGCCCTCCGGTATCCGCCGGATTAACGCGCTCGCCGCCCAGCATCCGGGGTGCATCGCGCTCGCGCTCGGCGAGCCCGATTTTCCCACGCCCGATGTGATTAGCGCCGAGGTGACCGCCGCACTGGACCGCGGTGACACGCACTATCCGCCCAACAACGGTCGCCCCGTCCTGCGTGAGGCGTTATCTGCCTACATGGGGGACGCGGGCCTTACGTTTTCGGCCGACGAGGTCATCCTAACCGACGGCGCGACCGAGGCCCTGTCGGCAACATTCATGGCTATGCTCAACCCCGGCGATGAGGTCATTATTCCCACGCCGGCCTTTGGCCTGTACGAGAACATCGTCGTGGCCAACCACGCCAAAGCAGTCTTTTTGGATACGGAGCCTGCGCAATTTCAGATTGACGAGGATGCGCTTCGTGCTTGCGTGACGCCGGCGACCAAGGCCATCGTCATCTGCTCGCCCAACAACCCCACGGGCTGCATCCTCAACGCAGCATCGCTCGACGCCGTGGCGCGCGTAGCGGAGCAGGCGGGCATCTACGTAATCTGCGACGACGTATACAACCGCTTGGTCTACGTGGACGGCTACGAGCGCTTTGCCCAGCGCCACCCGGAGCTTCGTGAGCAGACGGTAGTCATCGAGAGCTTCTCCAAGCCCTGGGCTATGACCGGCTGGCGCCTGGGCTGGCTCGCAGCGGCAACCCCCGTCATCGCCGAGATCGCAAAGGCCCACCAATACCTAGTATCGAGTGCTGTCTCCTTCGAAATGGACGCCGCAGCCCGAGCCCTCACCGTCGACCCAACCCCCATGCTCAAAGTCTACCGAGCCCGCCGCGAACGCGTACTCGAAGCCTTAAACGCCATGGGCCTCGACGTAGTGGAACCAGCCGGCGCCTTCTACGCCTTCCCCAGCATCAAACAATTCGGCCTGACAAGCGAAGACTTCTGCATCAAAGCCATCAAAGAAGCAAACGTAGCCCTAGTCCCGGGAGACTGTTTCGGCACCGAAGGCCACATCCGCCTAAGCTACTGCGTCTCCGACCAAGATCTGGACGAAGGCCTAAATCGCCTGTCCACCTTCATTTCAACCTTATAGCCCAACGGGACGCAACACATCAGCCCACCGACACAAGGGTTATGCGTGGGGCGCGTCGCTCAACGGACACGAGGATTCGTAGCAAAGTTACCGCAGCTCCGGTCCGAGGGGCCGGGTTGAGATTTTCGTAGATTCCGCACGAGCCGAAGAGCACTTAATGTGCTCTTCGTGCGAGCCAGGACTTGACCGAGCGAAAATCTCAACCCGGCCCCTCGGACCGGAGCGTATGCAGGGTTTGTGTACGAATCCTCGTGTCCGTTGACCGACGCCGGGGTCCCCGCCATAATACTTTCGGTTCACGCACGAATCCGCTGCCAGAGACAGCCGGCGCAAACGGGTCTTACCCGCGAGCTTAATGGGATATCCCGCCAGCCGAGGTGGTCGAGTAGATATGTCTTCTCGCCCCCGTCGCTCATGCAGCGCGGGGGCTTTCTTTTTGGACATGCCCCCGTCACGTCCTTGTGGCGGACCGTGCCCGGAAAGAATTCGAGGAGGTGTAATTCATGCCCCAGCAGTACAAAATCGACAAGGTTGCAGAGATCGAGTCCCGTATCGCCGAGAACGCCGGTCTGTTCGTCGTCAACTACAATGGTCTGACGGTTAAGCAGGCTCAGGAGCTGCGTCATCAGCTTCGCGAGTGCGGCGCCGAGATGAAGGTCTACAAGAACAACCTGGTCAAGATCGCTCTTAAGAACCAGGAGCAGCCCGAGCTCGACGAGATCCTCGCCGGCCCCGTCGCTTATGTGTTCTACGAGTCCGAGCCGGTCGAGGCCGCTAAGGCCCTTAAGGACTTCTCCGCTCAGTCCAAGGGCGTCCTTGAGATCAAGGGCGGTATCTCCGACGGCAAGGCCGTTTCCGCTGATGATGTTAAGGCTATCGCCGAGCTGCCCACCAAGGATCAGCTTCTCGGCCAGATTGCCGGCCTCATCTCCGGTTTCGCTCGCGACATCGCTGTCTGCGTCAACGGCGTTTCCTCTGGTCTCGCTCGTTCGATCCAGCAGGTCTCCGAGCAGAAGGCAGCCTAGTTGCTGTTTTCACCCGCGGCGGCAACGCCGCACCCCTGGCGCATTCGCGTCGTGTTTTAACTGATCTCCGTGCATCCGCACGGAAACCGAAAGGACTTAGAAATGGCTAAGCTTACCACCGATGAGATCATCGATGCTCTTAAGGAAATGACCCTTCTCGAGGCTTCCGAGCTCGTCAAGGCTATCGAGGACACCTTCGGCGTTTCCGCCGCTGCTCCTGCCGCTGTTGTCGCCGCTCCCGCTGCTGGCGCTGCTGAGGCCGAGGAGAAGACCGAGTTTGACGTCGTGCTCGAGGGCTTCGGCGACAACAAGATCCAGGTCATCAAGGCCGTCCGTGAGCTCACCAACCTTGGCCTGAAGGAGGCCAAGGAGGTCGTCGAGGGCGCTCCCAAGGCTGTTCTCGAGGGTGCCAAGAAGGAGGACGCCGAGGCTGCCAAGGAGAAGCTCGAGGCTGCTGGCGCTGCTGTCACCCTCAAGTAATCAGGCTTTCTCGCCAGATTTCATTGCAGACGGGGCTCGCATTGCGAGTCCCGTCTTTTTTGTTTTTCGGTCCCTCGACATCGGTAGCTCAAACTGCCATATTCTGTGATTTGCGTCGTATCGGGTGCCCTGCCGTTGGGCAATAAAATTGCACCATTCGAGCAATAATTTGCGTTGACCTGCTGAAGAATTGTCTCTGCCTTGTAGCGACATATAGTTCCAGCGGTAAGATGCTTGGGTATCGCAATTTGGTCTGCGGCTGTGTGCCGCACGCATGGGGCGCTTTTGCGCCTGCGAAAGGATCTTTGAATAACATGAAGGCAATCATCCCCGCCGCCGGTCTTGGCACGCGTTTTCTGCCTGGCACCAAGTGCACGCCCAAAGAGATGCTGCCGGTGCTCGACAAGCCCGTCATTCAGTATGTCGTCGAGGAGGCACTCGAGCCCGAGGAGGTCGACGACGCCATCATCGTTACCTCTCCCGGCAAGCCCGAGCTACTGAACTACTTCCAGCCCGATCGCTCGCTCGAGAACCTGCTGCGCGAGCGCGGCAAGAATGCCTATGCCGATGCCGTCGCCCACGCTGGCGGTATGCCGGTCGACTTCCGTTATCAGTACGAGCCCAAGGGCCTCGGCCATGCTATTCGTTCTGCTGCCGACGCCGTGGCAGGGGAGAACTTCCTGGTTCTTCTGGGCGACTACGTTGTGCCTAACCGCGACATCTGCGACAAGATGCTCGCCGTTTCCAAGGAGCACGGTGGCGCTTCGGTTATTGCCGTCGCTGCTTGCTCGCCCGAGGAAGTCAGCCGCTACGGCGTTATCGCCGGCGAGCGCGTCGGTTCGCTCGAGGGCGCCGAGGGCGTTGCCGATGCCGAGCCGGGCGCTGTCTGGCGCATCGGCGGTCTGGTCGAGAAGCCCGCTCCCGAGGCGGCTCCGTCCAACCTGTACATCGTCGGTCGTTACCTGCTGAGCCCGCTGGTCATGGACCTGCTGGCAGATCAGCAGGCCGGCAAGGGCGGCGAGATCCAGCTCACTGACGCCATGGCCCGTTCGCTCGACCGTGAGGCCATGTATGCCGTCGTCATCGACCCGCTGTCGGGCTACGACAGGTCGATGTAGTAGACCTGCGAGGCGCTGGGCTTGGCCATACCGGCCGCGGCCGCCGCCTCCTTGATGGTGGTGAGGTCAAAGGTTTTTTCGTAGCGCGTGAGCAGCGCGACATGCTCGTCCTCGAGCGCGGAGATCTCCTTCTGCACGGAGACGACCTGCGCGGAGATTTCCGTCAGCTGTGCGCGGCACATGATCATCAGCGCGACCATTGCGGCCAGCGCCATAAAGCCGCACAGCGTGCCGAGCGAGACCTTTTCGCGTTGACGGCGGACGGGCGCAGCCTTTTTCTGCACCTTCCGCTGCGGGGGACGCATGAATTCCTCGCGCTGACGCTCGTGCTCGCGCTCATATTCACGCTCGCGGCGCAGCCTGCGCTGGCGCTCTTCGTAGGCGGGATCGTAAGCGAGATTGCCATTGACTCGTCCGCTGTAGCGGCGGTATTTCATGTTCTGCTCTCTGCGGCTGGCCATGGCGATCTCCTTTCTTTTGCGTATTCTTTGCTGTTGTCAGCACTTTTCTGCGACGCGCAGCTTTGCGCTGCGGGCACGGGGATTCTCTGCGAGTTCTTCTTCGCCCGAAACGATGGGCTTTCTTGTGATGAGCTTGACCTTTGGCTTTCGTCCGCACACGCACACCGGAAATTCCGGCGGGCAGATGCAGCCCTGTGCAAGCTCCTGTAATTTCTTCTTGACGATGCGGTCTTCGAGCGAGTGGAACGTGATGACCGCGAGCCGTCCGCCCGGTTTCAGATTTTTCTCCGCCGCGTCGAGCATCGGCGGAAGCTCGCCCAGCTCGTCGTTCACGGCAATGCGGATGGCCTGAAAGCTGCGCTTGGCAGGGTGCTGCTTTTCGCGCAGCGCGCTCGCGGGCATGGCCGAACGGATGATATCGGCGAGCTCAAGCGTCGTTTCGATGGGCTTTTGCTCGCGGTGCTGGCAAATTCTCTTCGCGATGGCGGGCGCATAGCGCTCCTCGCCGTATTCAAAGAGGATGCGGCGCAGCTCTTCATAAGAATAGGTATTCACGACCTCGCGCGCGGTCAGTGCGGCGGATTCGTCCATGCGCATATCGAGCGGCGCGTCCTGCTTGTAGGAAAACCCGCGCTGCGCTTCGTCGAGCTGCGGGGAGGAAACGCCGAGGTCAAAAAGCATCCCGTCCACGCCGTGGACGCCCAGCTCGTACAAAACGGAGTCGAGCGCGCTGAAATTGCTGTGGACGAGCGTGACCCTGTCCAAATAATCGCCGAGGCGGCGGTTCGCCGCTTCGATCGCGGTCTCGTCACGGTCAAGTGCAATGAGACGGCCCGTCGTCAGGCGGCGCACGATCTCGAGCGAATGTCCGGCGCGACCGAGCGTGCCGTCCACATAGATGCCGTCGGGCTTGATGGCGAGCGCGCCGAGGCACTCGTGCAGCAGTACCGGCTTATGGCCGTAGTTCTCTTCCATATCAGAATCCCAGCTCTTCCATCACGGCGGCCAGATTCTCGGGATTGAGCTCCTCGGCCTCGATCTCTGCCCACTTCTCCGCATTCCAGATCTCGGCGCGGTTCGAAACACCGATCACGACCACGTCTTTTTCAAGGTGGGCGTAGGCTCTGAGCTTCTGCGGCAGCACGATGCGCCCCTGCGCGTCGGGCTCGCACTTGGCGGCGTTGGCGAAGAGCGGGCGCATGGCCTTGGTCTTCGTGTAGGGCAGGCTTTCAAACTTTTCGGTGAAGCGCGCCCAGGAGGCGTCGGAATAGATGCTCAGGCAGGAGTCCATGCCCATGGTGACATAAAACGTGTCGCCGAGCTCCTCGCGCAGCTTCGCGGGGATAAAGAGCCGCCCCTTGGCGTCGATCGTGTGCTGATACTGACCCGTCACGGCGGCTGACCCCCTTTTTCTGTGCATTTT
>CAJMRP010000014.1 GCA_905215765.1 uncultured bacterium | reverse complement strand
GCGGCATGCCCGCGGCGAAGGCGAACGCGGCCACCGCGGCCGAGCTCGTGAGGTGGCTCTGGGCCCTCGGCATGATGTGCCGGGAGGGCGCGGAATAGACATAGCCCCCGTCCCGGCGAGCCGGGCGGCCTTCGGGGATACCCCCTATTTCGCTGTGCGCGCGGAGCCCTCCGCATGCGCCTCGACAGACTTGGGGAACCCCGCCGAAGGAATGGAGTGCGGGCCGACAGAACGGTATCCGCGGATATGAGACTGAGCCGAAGGCGTCGATGACATGCCGGGGGCGGACCGGGACGGGTTAACGGCAGGCCCCGCCGACCGATTGCAAGCGGTCGGCGGGGCCATTGTGGCTCTTGACAGCGGATTGGGTCATATGAGCGAGCGACGTCCAGGGCGAACAAGTTGGCATGAAAAAGGCAAGGCATAGACCTTCTGGTCATGCCTTGTCTTTTGAATGACAAATTGTCGCCCTGGGCGGCGCGCAGCGTCAACTGGTTACGCGGGTTGGTAAACCCGCGTAACCACCTAGGTCGCGCCCTTGAAGTTGAACGTCAGATTGTCCAAATGCGGCCCGTGCAGCGTCGAGCCGTTACGCGGTCCGTAGAACCGCGTAACAAGTTAGTACATCTTTGCGCCGGCGGGGATGGAGGCGTCGAGCTGGATCAGGTTGAGGCGCTCCTCACCATCCTCCTCGTGGATGGCACTGATGAGCATGCCGCAGCTGGGGATGCCCATCATCTTGCGCGGAGGCAGGTTGGTGATGGCGAGCAAGGTCTTGCCGACCAGGTCCTCGGGCTCGTAATAAGCGTGAATACCGGAGAGGATGGTGCGGTCGGTACCGGTACCGTCGTCGAGCGTAAAGTTCAGCAGCTTCTTGGACTTCTTGACGGCCTCGCATGCCTTGACCTTCACAGCGCGGAAGTCGCTCTTGGAGAAGGTATCAAAGTCGACGAACTCCTCAAACAGCGGCTCAACGGCGATCTTGGAGTAATCGAGCGTGGGCTTAAGCGACTTAACGAATGGGCTCGCGGCGTTGCCGGCCTCTGCAGCCTTGGCGGCAGCGGCACCGGACTGGAAACCCTTTTCGGGCTTCATGTGCGGGAACAGCAGCACGTCGCGGATAGAAGCCTGGTTGGTGAGCAGCATGACCACGCGGTCGATACCAATGCCAATGCCGCCCGCGGGAGGCATACCGTACTCGAGGGCGCGCACGTAGTCCTCGTCGTACTCCATGGCCTCGTCGTCACCGCCGGCCTTCTCGGCCATCTGGGCAGCAAAGCGCTCAGCCTGGTCGACCGGGTCGTTGAGCTCGGAGAATGCGTTGGCGTACTCGTGGCCGGCGATGACCAGCTCAAAGCGGTGAGTCAAACGCGGGTCGTCCTCAAAACGCTTAGCGAGCGGGCTGACCTCGATGGGGTAATCGCACACGAAGGTCGGGTTGACGATGGTGTCCTCGCCCAGCTCATCGTAAATCTCGGCGATGATCTTGCCGGCAGTCCACTCGGGCTTGATCTCCAGGCCCTTCTCGCGCGCGGCGGCAGCAAGCTCCTCGACTGGCGTGTCAATGGTGACCTGCTTGCCGAGCACGTCGGAGACGATGTCGGTCATGGGACGGCTGGCCCACTCACCAGAAAGGTCGATGGTCTGGCCCTGGTACTCGATGACCTCGGGGTTGCCGATGGCCTTGTTGGCAGCCTTGATGACACCTTGGGCGAGTGCCTTCATGCCCTCGAGGTCGGAGAAGGCACGGTAGGCCTCCATCGTGGTGAACTCGGGGTTGTGGGTGAGGTCCATGCCCTCGTTACGGAAGATGCGGCCGATCTCGAACACGCGCTCAAAACCGCCGACGATGCAGCGCTTGAGGTGCAGCTCGGTGGCAATACGCAGGTAGCACTCCTGATCGAGCGCGTTGAAGTGGGTAATGAACGGCTTGGCCGTAGCGCCGCCCTGGATGGTCTGCAGGATGGGGGTCTCGACCTCCATGTAGCCGTCGGACTCCATAAAGCGACGGAAGGTGGAGAGAATCTGCGAACGCTTACGGAAAGTCTCGCGAACGTCGTCGTTGGCGATCAGATCGACATA
Source organism: uncultured bacterium (assembly GCA_905215765.1). GTDB lineage: Bacteria > Actinomycetota > Coriobacteriia > Coriobacteriales > Coriobacteriaceae > Collinsella. The sequence continues at coordinate 21,820 of CAJMRP010000014.1, read as the reverse complement.
GCGCTGGCGATAGCGGGTCTCCTTGTCGGAAAGACCGTGGAACTTCTCGGGCAGCGGACGAACGGCCTTGGAAAGCAGGGTCGCGCTCTTAGGGGCAACGGAAAGCTGGCCGCGCTTGGTGCGCACGACCACGCCGGTCACGCCCAGGATGTCGCCCAAGTCGAGGGCCTTAAGCGTGCTCCAAGCCGCCTCGTCCATGTCGTTAATACGGCAGAACAGCTGAATCTCGGCAGTCGCATCGCGCACGACGATGAACATGATCTTGCCCTGACCGCGCTTGGCGACCACACGGCCGGCGATCTTCACGACGTCCTCGGTGTCCTCGCCATCGGCAAGCTCGGCGTACTTAGTCTCGATATCGGCGACGTAGTCCTCAAGCTCAGAGTGCTCGGGATAGGGGTTCTGGCCCGCCTCGAACAGGGCGGCGCGCTTGGCCAGGCGGGTGGCGCGCTCGTCGTTGAGCGTCGATGCCTGATCTGCGGCGTTCTGGTTCTCTGCCATAAGTTAGCTCCTCAAACTAAAACGCTCCCCAGGATTCGGTCCCAGGGAGCGAAAACATACCTTTACGCGGGACCGTGGTCTAGCGTGCGATCTTGGCGATGGTGTAGACGCGAGTCTTGCCGGAAGGCGTAACGACCTCGACGGAGTCGCCCTCGCCGTGACCGATGATGGCGTGACCGACCGGAGACTCGTTGGAAATCTTGTGCTCAAGCGAGTTGGTCTCGGTGGTACCGACGAGCGTGACTTCCATGACCTCGCCGTTGGGATCAATCAGCGAAACGGTGGAACCGATGGAGACGGTCAGGTCGCCCGTGGTGGCAGCAACCTGAGCGTTGGCGAGGATGGCCTGGATCTCGGCAATACGAGCGGCGTTCTGGGCCTGCTTGTCCTTAGCGGCGTCGTACTCGGAGTTCTCCGAAAGGTCGCCGAACGCGCGGGCTTCCTTGATGTCCTCGACGATCTCCTTGGCGTAATCGCCCTCACGCCAGGCGAGCTCCTCGACGAGCTTCTGGCGGCCCTCAGCGGTCAGTACGATCTGGCTTGCGTCCATACGGATATCTCCCCAACTCTGATCAAACAATCAACTGTCAACAAAACGAAAAAGACCGGCTAGCCTGCGGGCAAGCCGGTCAGGTGCTCACCCCAAAGGGATGGGACTACTCTGCGTCCGCGTCGCTGTCCTCTGCCTGCTTCTTCTTGGCAGCAGCGAGCTTGGCCTCGAGCTCAGCGATCTCCTTGTCCTCCTCGGACTGCTCGACCACGACCTCCTCGGCCTGCTTGGTCTCGGCCTTATCGTCGCCCTCCATACCCTCACGGATATTCTTGACGGTAGAGCCGAGGGACTTGCCGAGCTTCGGCAGGTTCTTGGGCCCGAAGATAATCAGGACAACGACGAGAATAATGATGAGCTCAGGAGCCCTCAGTCCAAACATGTAGACCTCCACAATACAGCGAGACAAGCTCGAATGAGTATACCGCGGGTATCGCGGTATCACAACACTAGCTAAAAAAAGGGACCGCAAGAAGCGGTCCCTCCTCATGCTCTGGTCGGGTTGACTGGATTTGAACCAGCGACCCCTGCGTCCCGAACGCAGTGCTCTACCAAACTGAGCCACAACCCGTTAGCTCGACTATAGTAACAAAGATTTTCGCCGCGTGCTAGAGAAATTTTTATTTCTTTGGCGCGTCGATTTGAACCGTGTTGGGAATAAGCTCAGTCGCGCAGGCCCACCAGCCATTTTGCTGGGCAGCATCGGCAAGCCTTTCGGCCGTGGCAGCGGTGTCGCAAATGGCAAACGAGCAGGCACCCGATCCGCACACATCTACAGCAACGGTTCCGTCCTGTTTACGCAGCCAGTCGAGGACCGTTTGAATCTGCGACTCCATCTGTGCGGAAATGACACCAAGGTTGTTATGGATGAGTGCATATGCCGTCTCGGCATCACCAGCACGCAAGGCAGAAGCTATCGCGCCGGGCTTGTCCGCAGGCACCGGGGCCTCGTCAAAACGTCGATAGGCTTCAATTGTCGAAACGCTTGCCTCGCGCGGCTTGACCAGCACGACGGGCGTCGCGGGCAGCGCGGGGCACTCAGTTGCCAGCACGTCTCCCCCACCTACGTAGAACGCAGGACTCGCGTGCAAAAAGAACGGGACGTCAGCACCAATGCCCCGCGCAATATCGTCGAGCGCTGGGTCGGTGCGATCAATGCCCCAGAGCTCCGCCAAGGCGACAATGACCGCGGCCGCATCCGTCGAGGGGCCGCCCAAGCCGGCGCACAATGGAATGCGCTTCTCAATCGTCACGCAGATGTTTGCCTCGCGACCATAATGCTCGGCCATAGCAACCGCAGCCCGATACGCCGTATTCTTTTGCATGGGAAAATCTGATGCCGGAACCGTCTGGACGGTCAGCGCCTGCGCCGGCGTGACCGTCACGGTATCGGAAAGACCGACGGCTGCCATCAGGGAATCGACCCTGTGGTAGCCGCGGTCATCGCGCTCGGTATGAACCCCCAGGTAGAGGTTGATCTTTGCCGGCGCGGAAAGAGTCAGGGACCGATCGGTCACCGTTAATGCTCCTCGAGCTGATTGCCGAGCGGGGTAAAGATATGCTCGCCGCTCTCGGGGTCGAACAGCTCGACCTGGCCGGTGAGGACATCGATGTACTGGTAGGACTGACGCGACTTGCGGCCGCGACGCTCGTCAACCTCGACAATGAAGACGGCCGGGTGGACGCTCTTGATGGTGCCCATGCGCTCGACGACGCGGGTACGGCCCATGTTGGCCTTAACCTTGACGCGATCGCCCACCATATCGGTCAGCTTCTCGTGGATGTCGTCGACGTGATTGACTTCCATCTCTTCCATGAACAGGGCCTCCAGAAGGTGCAATTCAAAAAGGGGATAATACCCCTAAGATAGACAAAACTCTAATACTATAGCACCCTGTTGTGGCCATACGCAAGTAGCTAAAAAAGCCCGGTCTCGAATACGTACCAGACGACAATCTCGCATGACCAGTTGTTACGCGGTTTGGTAAAACCGCGTAACCTAAAGGTTGTCGGTGTCCAAGACGATGGTGAATGGGCCGTCGTTGACCAGGTCGACCTTCATGTCGGCGCCAAAGATACCGTGCGCCACATGTTCGACATCTTGACGAACGAGCGTCAGGAAGTACTCGTAGAGCTCGTTGGCAACATCGGGTGCGCCGGCATCCGTAAACGACGGACGGCGACCGTGGCGGCAGTCAGCGAACAGCGTGAACTGCGACACCACGAGCACCTCGCCGTCGACATCGGCAAGCGCCAAGTTGGTCTTGCCGTTCTCGTCCTCGTTGATACGCAGCCCGCGGAGCTTGCCCCACAGCTTGTCGGCCTCGGCACGCGTATCGCCATGGCCCACACCCAGCAGCACCAGGTAGCCGCGTCCAATGCGGCCCACGCACTCGCCGTCGACCGTCACGCCGGCGTTGAGCACGCGCTGCACCACCGCACGCATGGCCTACTCCTCGCCCGTCAGCTTGGCGGACAGATGCTCGAGCGCGTGGAAACGATGGCTGATGGCGTTCTTCTCGTCAGCCGTCAGCTCGGCCATGGTCTTGCCCGGCGTGTCGACCGGCAGGAACAGCGGGTCATAGCCAAAACCATGGTTGCCGCGGCCCTCGTGCGCGATAACGCCCTCGCAGGCGCCCTCGCCATAGGTAACCAGACCATCCGTGTCGATGAGCGCGACGACGCTCATAAAGCGCGCGGTGCGATCCTCGTCCGCCACGCCTTCCAGGTTAACGAGAAGCTTGGCGTTGTTGGCGGCATCGTCGCCGTGCACGCCCGCATAGCGCGCGCTATACACACCGGGCTCACCGTCCAGCGCGTCGACGACCAGGCCCGAATCGTCGGCAATGGCCATAAGGCCCGTCTCCTCAACCGCGGCTTGGGCCTTGATGATGGCGTTCTCCAAAAACGTCGTGCCGTTTTCCTCGGGATCCTCAAAATCGCCCAGCTGGCCGAGCGCCACAAAGCGCACCTCGGGCATGACCTTGCCCAAAATGGCCTCGATCTCGGTGAGCTTATGGGCGTTGCCCGTTGCCACGACGATGGTCGCCGCCGGGTCGAGGGTGTCGATGTCAATCTTCTCAAGTGCCATGACTGGCCTCCTTGTCTCTATAACAAGCCGCGTGAGGGGCGTTTGGGCACTTGACCTCTCCCCTCTCAGGCGATCGGACCTTTCAACGCAGCATTTCAGCAGATAAAACCTACCAAAATAAACCTGTCCCTTTTTGGCAGGTTAGGCGATGGCTTGGCGCTGAAGCTCGATGAGCTCGGCGACACCCTTGTCACCCAGGTCAAGCAGGGCGTTGAGGCGTTTGCGGTCGAAGGGCGCCTGCTCGCCGGTGCCCTGGAGCTCGATCATCTCACCGGTATCGGTGGCGACGAGGTTCATGTCGACCTCGGCATGGCTGTCCTCGGAATAATCGAGGTCAAGCAGCGTATTGCCGTCGACAACGCCCATGGAGATGGCAGCCACCTGGCCGATAAGCGGGATGCGCTCGATCTTGCCCGCCTCGACCCACATGGCGAGGGCGTCGCGCAGCGCCACCCAGGCGCCGGTGATGCTCGCTGTACGCGTGCCGCCATCGGCCTGAATCACATCGCAGTCGACGGTGACGGTGTACTCGCCGAGCGCCTTCATGTTGACGACGGTACGCAGGCTGCGGCCAATGAGGCGCTCGATCTCCATGGAGCGGCCCTTGCGGTTGGCGTGCTCGCGCTTGCAGCGCTTGCCGGTCGACGCCGGCAGCATGGCGTATTCCGCGGTCACCCAGCCGGCCTTAGCTCCCTTTCGCCAGCCCGGCACGCCCTCCTCGATAGTGGCGGCGCACAGCACGCGTGTGTCGCCGAACTCGGCCAAACACGAGCCGTGGGCGTGCTTCATGACGCCACGAGTGAGCTTAACGGGGCGCAACTCGTTGGCGGCGCGACCGTTGGCGCGGTTGACCTGCATGTACTCCATAGAAATTTCCTTTCGGCAAAAGATGTGGCGAAGGCTTTGGCGGCTGCCTTACATCTATTTCAGCTCATCGATATCGATATGTTCGATGCTCTTGAGCGGCTGACCAAAGATAAAGCTGCCCGCCACCGCAAACTCGGCAATGTTATCGGCCGTCGTGGCAAAACGATGCTGCGGCTCGGCGTCGTCGCCCGCCAGCTGCTCGCGGCGCGTGAGGATATCGGTCAGCTCGCGTGTGGTCTCCTCGGCGGAACTCACGACGCGCACCCCAGGCCCCAGCGCATGGCGGATAGGTCCCACCAACAGCGGGAAATGCGTACAGCCGAGCACCACGGTATCGATACCGTGGTCGCGCAGCGGCTCAACCGTGGCACCCACCAGCGCACGCACGGCAGGCGTATCGAAGATGTCCTCGTTCTCAAGCCACTGTTCCTGCAGATGTGCACCCGAGGCGAGCTCGTGTTCGACAACCTCGACAAAGCTCGAGGCAGGACAGCCGTATACATCGACGCCGGCATCTAGATCCTGAATGGCGCGCGTGTAGGCGCCCGAGCGAATGGTGAGGTTGGTAGCGAGCACGCCCACGCGACGCGTACGCGTGCTGTTGATTGCTGCACGGGCACCCGGCGCGATCACGCCGATCACGGGAACGTCGAGCACCTGCTGGGCCAAACGCAAGGCCGCAGCGGTCGCCGTGTTGCAGGCGATGACCATAATCTTGACGTCGTGCTTCGAAAGCCAACGGCCCGCCTGCAGCGCAAACGAGCGCACTTCATCCTCGGTGCGCGTGCCGTAGGGGCAGCGCTTGGTGTCGCCAAAGTAGTAGACGGACTCGTGCGGCAGCGCCGTCGCAATCGCGCGCGCAACCGTCAGACCGCCCAAACCAGAATCGAACACGCCAATCGGGCGCGTGTCGCCTGCCGGATTCTCGATATCGGACATTACCTCACCAGTCTCTCTCGAAAAGACATGTCCAAGTGCGGCGACGCCGCGCTACGAACGCGCCGCGACCAGCAGCTCTGCCGTCGCCGCCCAACCGTCGACAATTTTGCCGCGCGTAACGAAAGCGTTCTCGCAGGCAGCCAGGAACTCGGGCGCGCCGGCGCTCGTCAGGCCATTCTCGACCAGGCAGAACGTGCCCACGTGATCGGCCATGTAGAAATCGGACTCGGAATCGCCGAGCGCCAACGTCTCCTCGCGCTCGATCCCTAGGTGCTCGCAGAAGCGCGCAATAGCGACGCCCTTGTTGAGGCCCGCGGGGTTGATGTTGAATGCGCGACCGTCCTCGACGCGATCGAGCTCGAGCGTCGTCGGCTTGGACAGGTGAGTCAGATGGCCGTTGCAAGCCCAGATCAGACCGCAGCCGGCCTCGTCCAGGATGGCCTGAACCTCATCGTCGGGCACATCGCCGCGCATGCCGACGGTGACCTCACGGTACTTGTAGCCGGTCGACATGTCGTTGTGATACTCGATCTTGTGCGGCCAGCGGGCGAGGATCTTCTCGCACACGCCGGTCTGCTCGATCACCTGGTGCGGCGTGAGGCCGCAAGAGGAGTCGTAGGGCATGTCGCCGGTCAGATACTCCCAATCGTTGGCTTTGAGGTCGTACATGACCAGGCCGCCCATCTCGCCGATGTAGGAGTTGAGGCCGAGCACGCGCGCATCCTCGTGGATCATGGTACGGTTGCGGCCCGAGGTGGGAACCACCTGAATACCAGCGCGAGCGAGCGCCACGACGGCCTCGACGAGTTTGGTCGAGGGGTTGCCGTCGTTGTCGCGCAGCACGCACGAGCCGGGTGCGAGCATCGTGGCATCCAGGTCGGTAAAGACGTACTTGACCTTGGCCAAGCGCTCGCGCATCTCGCCCGAAAGCTCGGCAACGGTCGGCAGGGTATTGTGGGACATGGTTACTCCGTTTACGTAGAAGGGTTTGGACTTGGACGGCATGTTTTGATTGAGGGAACACGCTTATGGCGACAGCGCACTCAGGGCGCCGCCGCCATCATGGTTCATTAGTCAAACTGGGTAACATCGATCAGGCGATTGGCCAGCGAAAGGTCGCTCTCGATGGGCACGAACTCGTCGCCCACGTGCATGAGCTCCTCGTCACCCTTTGCCAGCAGCAAGACAATGGTAGGAGCATCGGGGTTGACGTACTCCTCGCGCGCCGCCTTGAACGCCGCATGCACAGCGGCTTCGCGGTCGAGGATGATCTTGTTCGGCGTATCGTCGGGAACATGCTCGGCAAGCTCGCGACAGACCTTCATCGGGTCCTCGTGAGCTGGATCCTCGTTGGCAAAGATCATCAGGTCGGAATATGGTGCGGCCTCGCGCGGAAGCTGCTCGCGGCGCTCCTGCGCCTTGCCGCCGGCAGCGCCAAACACCGCAATGACGGGACTAGCGGGAAACGCGCGCTTGACCGACGAGAAAAGCGAACGGAACGAAAGCTGGTTATGCGCATAGTCAACGACGCAGATCACGCGGCCGTCCTTCGACTCCACGACCTCCATACGGCCCGGCACACGCAGTTTGGAGAGGCCCTTCTTGATGGCCTCGATACCGATGCCGATCTCGCGCGCGGCGGCGATAGCGACCAGCGCGTTCTCCACGTTAAAGTCTCCCGCGATACCCAGCAGGATCTTCTCCCCCGCCTCGGACTCGTCGGCACACAGGCCATGCAAGTTGAACTCGATGCTAAAGCCGACCATGCGTACGTCGCTCGCCCACAGGCTTGCCTCGGGATGCTCGACACCAACGGTCACCAAGCGCTCGGCCGTCGACGCTGCCTCCAGCACACGGTCGACCTCTTCGGTGCCCAGATTCACCACGGCGGTCTTTGCCTGGTCAAAGATCCTGAGTTTGCTCTCAAAATAATCCTCAAACGTGGGGTGTTCGATCGGCGAGATGTGGTCGCGGCCGATGTTGAGGAAGCACGCCACGTCAAACGGCAGATTCTCGACGCGTTGGTACTTGAGCGCCTGGCTCGAAACCTCCATGACCATGGACTGGCGACCGGACGTGCGACAGTTGGCGATATGGCGCCAAACCTCGGGGGCCTCGGGCGTAGTATTGGTGCTCTCGTAGCACTCGATGCCATCGTCGGTACTCACCGAGCCGATCATGCCGCAGGACTCGCCCGCCGCTTTGATAATCGACTGGAGCATAAAAGCGGCCGTGGTCTTTCCCTTGGTGCCGGTGATGCCCACGATCTTGACATCGTGGTCGGGACGATCGTAGACCTCCGGCGGCAACAGGGCCATGGCCGTGCGAACACTATCAACAACCAGCATCGCAGCACCGCTCTCCTGCGCCAGCGGCTCCAGAGACTCGACCAGCGACTCCTCGCACACAAATGCGACGGCGCCCGCATCGAGCGCCATGCTCAAAAACGCGGGCTTAAAGGCAGCACCTTTGCAAAAGAACACGTCACCTGCCGAGACCGCGCGCGAATCAAACGAGCAGCCGGTCACGGCACGCTCGTCAACCTGCTCTGATGCGCGCAGCTCGCCGCACACATCGAGCAGTTTGGCAAGCGTATCGACCGTGGTCACGGTCGCGGAATCCGAATGGTGCATCTTTCACCTTTCTCAACCATTTGGCAGGGACGGTTTTTATAGTAACTGAAACGCACCCACGCAAAAACGGCTCCCGGAGGAGCCGTTACGCGCAGGCGTTCGTAAGCCGAGGCTAGGCAGCCTGAACAGCGGGCTGGTCCTCGTCGATAAAGAAGCGCTTGTACCACACCAGGAACACGAGCGGCGTATAGATCTTGCGCTGGAAATCGCCCTTGCCCGCAAAGTGCAGATCGAGCAGGTGCATGAGCTCGTCGGTATCGAAGAACTCGCTTGCCCACGGCGCGGTGAAGTACTCCTTGACATAGTCGTACCACTTTTGCTCGCGCAGCCAGTAGACAATCGGCACCGGGAAGCCCACCTTGGGACGGGTGGCCCACTCATCGGGCAGCGACTTGTTGGCAGCGTGGCGGAGTACCTGTTTGTTGCCGTTCTCGTTGATGCGGTAGCGGTCGGGAATGTGCTCGGCGAACTCCATGACTTTGCGGTCCAGGAAAGGCACGCGCAGCTCCAGCGAGTGTGCCATGCACATCTTGTCGGCCTTGAGCAGAATGTCGCCCGGGAGCCACATGTTCATGTCCAGGTACTGCTTCTTGACCAGTTCGGGCTGACCCTTCACGCGTGCGTAGATGGGTGCAGCGAGCTCGAAGGCGCCGTCGCCGGTGTTGTACTCGGGCTTGAGCACGCCGTCGACCTCGCGCTCCGGCCATACCAGAGCCTGTCCCAGGAACGACTTCTCGGGGATCTCGGCACCCTTGACCAGGAAGTTATGTCCCTTGAAGTACGGCATATGCAGCGCCAGGTTACCGAGCGCGCGACGGACGGGCAGCGGCACCATCTTTTTGTACTTGCGCACCGGGACCGTATCCTCGTAGTAGGCGTAGCCGCCAAAGAGTTCGTCGGCGCCTTCGCCCGAAAGCACGACGGTAACGTCCTTGCGGGCCATCTCGGCCAAGAACCACAGCGGCACGGAAGACAGGTTGGACTGCGGCTCGTCCATGTGATACTGGATGTCCTCGAGCGCACCGAAGAACTCGTCGGCGGTAATCATCTTGCGAACGTTTTCGACGCCGAGCTTATCGGAAAGCTCCTTGGCGTAGTTGGTCTCGTTAAAGTTCTTGTAGTCAAAGCCCACCGAGAAGGTCTTGTCGGGCATAAGGCAAGCGGCGATGTAGCTGGAGTCGACGCCACCGGAGAGGAACGACGCGACCTTGACGTCGGCGATACGATGGGCCTCGACACTCTCGTGCACGACCTCGTCCAGCTCATCGACATACTCTTCGAACGGCTTCTCGACGGCAGAGTAATCGCAATCCCAGTAGCGCTCGATGTTCATCTTGCCGGTCGGGATATCGACGGTAAAGTAGTGCGCCGGCGGCAGCTTGTAGACACCCTCGAAGAAGGTCTCCTCGGTTGCCGAATACTGCAGCGTCATGTACGGACGCAGGGCCTTTTTGTTGACCGCCTTGTGGAAGTGCGGGTAGTCCAGGAAGCTCTTGATCTCGGAACCAAAGAGCACGCCCGGAGCGCCGTCGCCCGCATCGGCCATGGGATAGTAGTAGAGCGGCTTGATGCCAAAGATGTCGCGGGCGCCAAAAAGCTTGTTCTTCTTTTTGTCCCAGATGACGAAGGCGTACATACCGCGCAGGCGATCGAGGACGGCCTCGCCCCACTCCTCGTAGCCGTGCAGGAGGCTCTCGGTGTCGGCGCCGCAGTGGAACTTGTAGCCCTTGGCCTCGAGCTCGGAACGGAGTTCTTGGAAGTTGTAGATCTCGCCGTTGAAGACAATGACGACGCTACCGTCCTCGTTGGCCATGGGTTGGGCGCCAGCCTCGGTCAGGTCGAGGATCGACAGGCGGCGGAAGCCGAGGGCAACGCGGCCGTCGATAAACTGACCGCCCATGTCGGGACCGCGATGGACGATGCGGTCCATCATCTTGGTGAGCACCTCGGATTGGTTATCCGTCCCACCGACAAAACCGACAAAACCGCACATATACTATCCCCTCTGCTGTTGCTGGGCATCAAATCGAATCAGTAGCTTTTGAGTATACCCGAGGGCGTAAAGAGGGACGGAATGTTCAGGCAATCTCAACTGAATCAGCTCCGCTGTGACACGCGCCAGTTACCTTTAATGGATATGAGGTGAATGAGGCGATTGTTTTGCTATACTCTCTCCGCACGGGCGATTGGCGCAACGGTTAGCGCAGGTGCTTTACACGCACAAGGCTGGGGGTTCGAATCCCTCATCGCCCACCACTGAATTGGAAACGGTCCTCGCAAGGGGACCGTTTTTTGTTTGGGCCCAGCGCATGGGATTCGAACCCGCCAGCACATCTATCGCAAAGGCCGTGGTCAAAAAATGGCAAAAATGAGTACTGCTACTTTGCTTGCAACATATAAACAGATAGTGCTTGCTTAGGTTACGCAACATATGTCCATTATAAGGACTAACAGTCAGATCAAAATCGTGTATTCATCGCCATTTCGACTTGCCATCTGGCCTTATTAGTCCAAAATTGCTGCTACCAAATCGGTAACAGTACTCATATTTGATGTTTTTTGACCAGCAGGTCTCCCTGCCTTAGCAAATCTAAGGCAAAACGGGCTCCAGACCGCTGAATCATGCCGCATAGGGCACGTCCGCAGTCCGGAATCCGGTCCAAATTGAGTTATTGCGCCGCGTTAGCCCAAGACATCCGACAGGATCTCGATCAGGCTGTCCACGTCGGCTTCTTCGCAGACAAGTGGCGGCAGGAAACGCAGCGTATGCGCACCTGTAGCGTTGATCACGGCACCGGCGGCCAGCGCGCGGGCAACAACATCATGCGCGTCGCCCACGGCATCATCCAAATCACAGCCGAGCATCAAGCCGCGGCCACGCACCTCGGTCACGTGCGGCAGCTTGGCGAGCTTTGCCTCCATATAGGCGCCTACCTTGGCAGCATGGTCGGCATAATCGCCGCGCACGAGCGCGGAGAGCGTCGCGGCGCACGCCGCGATGGCCAAGCAGCTACCGCCAAAGGTCGAGCCGTGGTCGCCCGGCTTAAACACGTCGGCAATCTCCTTCTTTGCCACGACGGCACCCATGGGCACGCCGTCGGCAATGCCCTTGGCAAGGCTCATGATGTCGGGCTCCACGCCATAGGTCTGGAATGCAAATGGCTTGCCGGAGCGGAAGATGCCGCACTGGACCTCGTCGGCGATAAGCACGGCACCCACCTCGTGCGCCAAGTCGCGCGCCGTAGCCATAAACTCCTCGGTCATGGGATGCACACCGCTCTCACCCTGGATCGGCTCGAGCATCACGGCACAAATTTCGCTCCCCAGCTGCTTAAAGATCGCACGCAGCTCATCCGCATCGTTGGGCGTGCAGGCCACAAAGCCACCCGGCAGCGGGCGGAAGCTGTCCTGCAGCCAATCCTGCATGGTGGCGGCAATGGTCTCGAGCGTACGGCCGTGGAAGCCGCCGCGCATGCACACGATGGTGTTGCCGCCATTACCGGCACGCTTGGCGTACAGGCGCGCGAGCTTCATCGAGCCTTCGTTGGCCTCGGCGCCAGAGTTGGCAAAGAAGGTCTCCCAAACCTGCTCATCCGCAGCCGGGGCACCAAGAGCAGCTGCCGTGGTCTCATCGCCGGCGACAATGGCATCGGCAAGCACGCGCGCACCATCTACGTCGTCGTTAGCAAGCTTGGACAGCAGCGCCGCGACCTGTCCGCGCTGCTCGATGTAGAAGTAATTGGAGACATGCATGAGCTTTCTGGTCTGTGCCTCGAGCGCCGAGAGCACAGCCAGGTTGCCATGACCTAGGCTGCACACGCCGATGCCGGCAAGAAAGTCGAGGTACTCACGGCCATCGTCGCCGGTGAGCTTCATGCCGTGACCCTCGACAAACTCGACCGGAGAGCGACCAAAGGTATGCATAACGTAATGGGATTCAAGCGATTGCTGAGCTGCAAGTGACATGGGATGCCTTTCGTTGGGCGCCAGACGGCGCGGGGCTATGGGTGCAGGAATGGGGCGGCTGCGGGTCAGCTAGACCGTCTGAAGCTTCTCGACCTCGTCAAGGTTCTCGGTCAGACGCGCAGCAAACGTCGAAAGCGGATGCGGATGCGTATCGAACTCGTAAGCCGTCTCGGTGGAATGGATCACGGTGCCGACGCCGGCATCGGTCAGCAGCTCCAGGAGCAGCGAATGCGGCGTGGTACCGTTAATGATGTGGGCACGAAATACGCCGCCGGTAAGCGCATCGACGGCCGCACGCAGCTTAGGAATCATGCCCTTATCGACCTCGCCGCCGTAGAGCATTTCGTTGACCTCGTCGAGCGTTAGGTTGGAGATAAGCGAGTCCTTGTCGCTAAAGTCCTTGTACAGGCCATCGACGTCGGTCAAAAAGATTGCCTTATGCGCGTGGAGCGCCGCGGCAACGGCACCGGCGGCGGTATCGGCGTTGATGTTGAAGAAACCGCCGTCCTCCCCCGCCGCGACGGTAGCGATGACGGGGATGTACTCGCTATCGAGTAAGCGCTCGATATAGTCGGTGTTGACGTGCGTCACTTTGCCCACGCGACCGAGCTCGGGGTCGAGCGGCTCGGCGATGAGCGTGCCGGCATCGCTGCCCGACACGCCCACGGCCAGGTTGCCGTGGTGGTTGATGGCAGCAACCAGCTCCTGGTTAACCTTGCCGCCCAGCACCTCGCGCACGATATCCATAGTCGCCGGCGTGGTCACACGCTGGCCGTTCTTAAACTCGACGGGGATGTCGTAGTGGCTGAGTGCCTCGTTGATGGCCTTGCCGCCGCCGTGCACGATAACGGGGCGCATACCGATGATCTTGAGCAAAACGATGTCGCTCATCACGTCGCGGCGCAGCTGCTCATCAACCATGGCGGCTCCGCCATATTTGATAACAACCGTCTTGCCGGTCAGGTTCTTAATCCACGGCAGCGCTTCGAACAGCAGCTGCGCGGTTGCTTCGTTGGATTCGCTCGAACGACAATCTCGTGCGAATTTCATAATCTGCCTCGTCTTTCGTATCGTTATCGCGCCGTGCTCCGCTGTCCGCAATCGCGGCAAGATGCGCAGCGTGCCCGGAATCTAGGAACGGTAGTCGCCGTTGATGGAGATATACTCATGCGTGAGGTCGCAGGTCCACACGGTCGTTGCCGCGTCGCCTGCGCCCAGGTCGGCCGAGATCACGATCTCGGGCGCCTCGAAACGTCGTAGAGCCTCGTCCTCGTCAAAGGGAACAGTCAGACCGTCGCGACAGACAGGCATGCCCATCATGTCGATGGAAACGTCTTCCTGATTAAACTTCACGCCGCACTTGCCAAGCGCCATAGCAACGCGGCCCCAGTTGCAGTCGTGGCCGGCGATGCAAGTCTTAACGAGCGGCGAGTTGGCAACGGCACGGGCGGCGATATCGGCCTCCTCGTCGTTCACGGCGCCGGTAACGTTGACCGTAACAAGCTTGGATGCGCCCTCACCATCGGCGGCGATGTTGCGCGCCAGGCTCTCGCACACCTCGTGCACGGCAAATGCCAACTCGTCAAAGGCATCGGAACCCTTGACGATGGGCTCGGCATCCGCGGCAGCGACGCCGGAGGCAAGCATGATGCAGGTGTCGTTGGTCGAGGTGTCGGAATCGACCGTCACCCTATTAAAGGTCTGCTTGACGGTCGAGAGCAGCAGGGCATGAAGTGCCGCAGGCTCGACGGGGGCATCGGTGGTGATAACTGCGATCATGGTGGCCATGTTGGGCATGATCATGCCCGAGCCCTTGCACATTCCGCCTACCGTATAGACATTGCCCGCATGACCCGCAGCCTCACTGACGTAGGACACGGCGTACTCCTTGGAGTGCGTGTCGGTCGTCATGATGGCGCGAGCGGCATCGGCGCCACCGTGGGCAGAGAGTGCCTCGTAGGCAGCAGGAATGGCGGTCTCAAACGTGTCGATCGGCAGAATCTGGCCAATCACACCCGTGGAGGCAACCAGAATCTGCTGGGGCTCGCAGCCGATGACCTGCGATGCGATGTTGCAGGTCTCGCGCGCGCATGCAAGGCCGGTCTCACCCGTAGCGGCGTTGGCATTGCCAGAGTTGACCGAAACGCCGGCGATGACGCCATAGCCCTTGTCGGCACCGCCCAGGTTGGCACGGCTCACCTGCACGGGCGCCGCGCAAAAGCGATTGGTGGTAAACACGCCGGCGCCGGGACAGGGTTTATCGGGCACGACGAGCGCGTAATCCAGACGCTCGGGGTTCTTGCGGAACCCAGCGTGGATGCCTGCAGCCTTAAAACCAGCCGCAGCCGTAACGCCACCCTCGACAGCGCGAATCTTGATATCAAACAGCTCGGTATTCATCGTCTTCATGACTCCTTATGTCAAACAAAAAACGGACATCGGTTGGTGCGCCATGCCAGTCGTAATCATGAGACCAGCTTAAGAGTGGCGCCCCACTCGATGCCCGACTACCAAATCGTTAACAATCGAATGTGCTACACCGGGCACGCCACTGTGGGCAAGCCTCGTCGCTCGTCAAAGCCAAAGACGATATTTGCGCACTGGACCGCTTGGCCCGCAGCGCCCTTGCACAGATTGTCGATGGCGCCCGTCGCCACCAGCACGCCCGCGCGCTTGTTGAACGCAAGGCCAATCTGGGCGGCGTTGGTGCCGACGACCGAAGCCGTCTTGGGCTGCTGGCCGGCATCGAGCACGCGCACAAAGGTGCGTCCAGCGTAGAACTGCTTGTAATAGTCGACGACATCCTCAAGAGCCAGGGAGTCGATGGCCTGCGGCGTGAGCGGCAGCGTCACCGTGGAGAGCAGGCCGCGCTTGAGCGGTGCCAGATGCGGGGTGAAGACGACGCGATCGGTCAGGCCAAGGATTTGCTCAATCTCGGGCGTGTGGCGATGCTTGCCCACGCCGTAGGCCTCCAAGTTCTCGTCAGCGCTGCAAAAATGCGTACGAGCGTTGCAGGACTTGCCGGCACCCGTCACACCGCTGATGGCATCAACGATCACGGGGCCGCTCTGGGCAACCCAGCCAGCGCGCACGGCGGGCGCGGCGGCAAGGCTCGTTGCGGTGGGATAGCAACCGGCGCAGGCGACCAGCACGGGTTTGCCGTCGGCATGGTCGGATGCGGCGGTCTCCAAGTCCCGGCAGAATAGCTCGGGCAGGCCAAAGGCACGGGTCTTGAGCAGCTCGGGGCTCGTATGCTCGGCGGCATACCACGTCTCAAAGACGGACGCGTCGTTCAGGCGGTAGTCGGCCGAAAGATCAAAGCAGGAAACGCCTGCGGCAAGGAGCGCGGGCACCTGTGCCATGGCAGCCGTGTGCGGCACGGCAAGAAAAACCGCATCGCAGCTCTTGAGCTCGGGGGCGTCATGCGTGGTGAAAACCAGATCGCTCACGCCAGCAAAGCTCGGATACACCGCGGACAGCGGCTGGCCGGCATCGGCGTTGGACGTAATGGCAACAAGTTCAAACTCGGGATGGCCAAGCACGAGGCGAATGAGTTCGGCGCCGGCATATCCAGCCGCGCCGACGATTCCAACCTTGAAAGACATATCAGACTCCTTGTCTGCGATTTATGCACCGATGCGCATTTCGCAGCGGTCGTTATGAAGTGGGTTGAAACTTTAGCACCAAAAGATGCATGAACACGTAAATGGCTTGCATATTCATGCATTGAAACATTCCCGACACATTCGCTTGAAGGAATTGACAAATGGAGCGGGCCCCGTATTGACCGGCGCTCCTAACGGCGCCGGGCAATACGGGGCCCGCCCATGCGAAAACCAAGTTGTTAGGATGAGCCAGCTGGCTAGAGTTCGACCGGCACCCATTCGTCGTGATTGCAGATAAAAGCCTCGGGATCCTCGACGCTAAAGAAGACAAGCGCGGGGTCGTTAGGCCCCTCATAGTGCTCGCCCAGGCGCTCTAGATGCTTCCACCCGGCTTCGCGCATTTCGTCTAAAGCCCGGTCATCCAAGCCGGCACGCCCACGCAAGATGAGCCAGCCATGGCCCGGCCACCAACTCGTGGCCTCAAAGCGCTGATTCTGCAGCAGCTCCTGCCACACATCTTTGGTGCGCGCCGTTACAAACCACAGTTTGCCGTCCTGAATCTGTGCAAACGAGAACGGACGCACATGTGGCTGTCCGTCCACGCTCGTCGCCAGATACCACGCCGGCACCGACGTCAGATACTCCAAAACCGTATTCAATCCGTCCACGTTTCCTCCTGTACTAGCTAGTTTGGGAACCTGGTTTGTGCGAGCTAGAGCTCCAGGCGCTCCTCGCTGCCGTCGATATCACAGAAGCGCACGGCAATATTGCGGACCGAAAAGAAAGCAAGGCGGCCGTCGTTGGCACTCTCGTGTTCCTCGCCAATGCCCACCATGTGCTTAAAACCCGCTTGACGCACCTTGTCGCTCGCAACTGCGTCGTCCTCAAGTGCGGCCTCGCCGGTCAACACGATCCAACATTCCCCCGGCTTCCAGCCCGAGAGCTCAAACTTGGGATTCGCGCTGAGCTCGGCCCACACATCCTTGTCGCGCGACGTGCAAAACCACAGTTTACCGTCATCGACCATGGCAAACGAAAACGGCCTCACGCGGGGCTGATGTCCGTCGGCCACATCGGTCGTGGCCAGATACCACGCCGGAATGCGCCTGAGATACGAACAGGCGCGCTCAAGCTGAGCCGTGCGGTCGTTGTCGGTCATAGGGACCCCTTTCTTGCGCTCGAATCGCGCCTAAACAAGTTGAAGATTGATGACGATGACGCAGATGAGCAGCAACGCCGTCACCACCGCCGCCAACGCATCGCCGCGGCCAAATGCAAGCGCATGCAGGCGCGTGCGGCCCTGCTCGCCGTGATAGCAGCGTGCATCCATGGCGGCAGACAGCGTCTCGGCATGGCGGAACACGCCCGTGAACAGCGGAATCGCCACACTGCCGAGCATACGCACGCCGCCGAGCGGACCGCCCGTCACGCGCGCGCCGCGGCTTGCCTGTGCATCGGCCGTCTGTTTCATCTCAGTGGCAAACTGCGGCATAAAGCGTAGCGCGATACCCATGATCATGCCGAGCTCGTGCGCAGGAAGTCCCACACGCGCAAACGGCGCGAGCAGGCGCTCAAAGCCCGCGGTGAGGTCGAGCGTCGGCGTGGTGAGTGTAATGGCGCTCATGCCGGCCATCATCAACGTCAGGCGGCACGCCATAAAGGCGGCAGAACGCAGTGAGCCCTCGCTTATCTGCAGAAAGCCGAGCTGCCACAGGATGCGCCCACTCTGATCGGTAAACAAGTTGAGCACCGCGACCACGACGACGATTGCCAGCAGCGGCGCCATCGACGACAAAACGCGACGAACCGGCACCCGAGACACGGCATAGGTCAGCACAACGAAAATTGCGACCGGGGCCAGTCCGCGGAAGCCACTGACCGTGAGCGTCGTGATCAGAAACACAAAGCCCAAGAGCAACTTGGTTCGCGGGTCCAGGCGGTGGATTGCACTATCGCCGGGATAGTAGCTGCCAAACGAAAACGCCTCCATCAGCAGTCCTCCTCTCGCACGACCGTCTTGGATTTAGCAATGTCCGCAACGTTAGAGGAACCGCCCGAGCGACCGATTAGCAGGTCCACCAACTCATCTGCCAGCGACTCAACCGTATAGAGGCCGTCAAAGCGCAGCGGCACGCCTGCCTTCGCAAGCGCCAGCGCCATGCGTTGGGCAGCGGGAACGCCCAAGCCGATCGACTTGAGCTCATCCGCATGCGCAAAAACCTGAGCGGGCGTGCCCTCGGCAAACACCGCGCCCTCGTTCATCACGACAATACGGTCGCAGCAATTGGCCAGGTCATCCATGCTGTGCGAAACCATGACAACGGTCAGGCCATCGCGGTGAAGTCGATCGATGAGTCCTAGGAAATCCCTGCGCGCAGCCGGATCGAGCCCCGCCATGGGTTCATCGAGCACCAGGACTTCGGGCTCCATGGCGAGCACGCCGGCGAATGCCACACGCCGTTGCTGACCGCCCGAAAGCTCAAAGGGACTCTTGTCGCCGACCGTGGAAAGGTCGAGGCCCACGCGTGAGAGCGATGACTCGACACGACGGTCGACTTCATCTTGCGGCAAGCCAAGGTTATGCGGACCAAACGCCACGTCCTGCGCCACGGTTTCGGCAAACAGCTGACGCTCAGGATATTGAAACACCACGCCGACCTTGGCCTTAACCGCGGCGGCGTCTTTCTTGTTTGACAGATCGAGCCCCAGCGCGCGAACGGATCCCTCCTGGGGGCGAATCAAACCGTTGAGATGCTGGACCAGCGTCGACTTACCCGAACCGGTATGACCTGCCAAGCCCAGGAACTCGCCGCGACGCACCGTCAGCGATACATCGCGCAGCGCCCACGGGCTGCTGGGGTCGTTTCCCCAGAGAGCCTGTTTGCTCGATGTGTCCGCAGTGGTCGAGCGCTTGCGCCAGCGGTGGCGCTCGCGCGGACTGAGCGAATAACTGTACGAAACATGGGATAGCTCAATGACAGGCTCCGACGCGTTTTCCTCGTTGTCTGCCGAAACAGTGCCGTCAGCGATTTCCAACTGGGGCGCGGAAGGCTGCCCCGCGGTGCCCGCCTCACTTCGCTCGGTATAGACCTGCGCAACCTCGGCAACCATATCTGCCTCACGCACCTGCGAATGAACAGGCACGCCCTTCGCACGAAGCGCCATGCCCAAACGGCACGACTCTGGCATGTCAAGGTTGAGCTGAGCGAGTTCATTCGCCTGCGTCAAGATCTCCTCGGGCGTGCCCAACATGGCAACGCGGCCCGCTTGGAAGACAGCAACGCGATCGGCCTCAGCGGCCTCTTCCATAAAGTGCGTAATCATCACGATGGTCATGCCGCGTTCGTGCAGCGCGTGACAGGCTTTCATAAGGCCCTTGCGCCCGCGCGGATCGAGCATCGAGGAGGCCTCATCCAAAATGAGAACGCGCGGCTCCATGGCGAGCACGCCGGCAAGCGCCACGCGTTGCTTTTGACCACCCGAAAGCGCATGGGTCTCGTGGTGCTCAAAGCCCACCAGGCCCACGCCCTTCAGCGCCTCGCGTACGCGCTGCGCAATTTGCGCCGATGGCACGCCAAGGTTTTCGGGACCGAACGCAACGTCATCTTCGACAAGCGTTGCCACCAGCTGATCATCGGGATTCTGGAACACCATGCCCGCGGTCGAACGAATGTCGTAGACCAGCTCGGGGTCGGACGCATCCATGCCGTTGATGCGTACCGTGCCCGCGTCGGGCTGCAGCAGTGCATTCAGATGCTTGGCAAACGTCGACTTGCCCGACCCATTACCACCGAGGATGCAGAAAAACTCGCCGTCCTCGATATTCAGATCGACGCCGTCGAGCGCCGGTACGGCACCGTCATAGCTAAAGGAAACGCCCCGACACTCAATCATGCGCGGCCTTTGACCTGGTCCTTTTTAGGCGTGATGAGGTTGGAGACCGCCTTGTACACCGCAAGCGTCAATACCGAATTAAGCACGGTCTTGATAAGGTTGAACGGCAGCACGGCAGGAATCATGAGCGGGGCGATCACATCGACCGAGCCATACCAGAACCAAACGCCGATGGTCAGGTTCGCAACCATGGACAGCGCCGTAGCGGCAATGACGCCGAGCACCAGACCAATCACGGCACCCTTGTAGGTGTGCATCTTTTGGTAGACGATCGCCGCGGGCAGAATAAAGCCCAGCGTAGCGACCAAGTTCATAAGCGCGCCGACCCAGTCACCCGTGGTGAGCGCATGGATAACGATCGCCATGGCGGCAACAGCAGTACCGGCACCGGGACCGTACGCAAACCCGCACACCATCGCCGGCACCAGCGACGGGTCATACGTCAAAAACGGCGCCGAAGGAAGGATGGGCAGCTGCACGTACATAAACAGGGCGCCCAAGGCGCACATCAACGCCATGGTAACGAGCTGTTTGGTGCTCCACCTATTCGTGTTCTCAAAATGGATATGCTGCGACTGTTCAGACATAAGATCACCTGCCTCTTTCATCCGGACTCTAACCGTTGGTACTGGGATCTCACCAGTTCAGCCGGCATGCGAACCAACGCACACCCGGGTCGCGGACTCATCGGCTCGGTCGCAGGCACCTCGCCTGCGCCACGGCACCCCTTTGGCACCGCCCGATTTACCGCCAGTGGGGAATTTCGCCCCGCCCTGAAACAGCGACTGCATCGTAGCATCGTGGCCGTGCGCGTGGCAACCCGTTTGCGTTCCGTTTGGGCGGCAGGAGTTTCCAAAAGGTGCATAACATAAGGTGAGCGGTCATGTTTTGACTGTTTCGAGTGCGTTTTGCGGGAACGGGGCTCGGAATCGTGTATGTGCGGCGTGGTCTTGTGGCGGGACCTTGCTCCTTTGGGGATCTTTCCGTTCACAAAAGGTTAGGTTGATAACAAAGTTCTTGATTTCAGTAGCAGTCCGGCACTTTTTCAAGTAGAGACATCTATTTGGAAGGAAAACAGCAGGAAATAGTGCTTTCAAAAGACGCTCTACTTGAGAAATTCGAATACTGGTACTGAAATCAGGAAGTTTGTGTTGCGCATGGCGATATTCTTTGCTGTAGACGTCTTTTCGCTTGAAGCCGCTGTGCCGCGCAGGTGTCCACAACCTGGGCAATCGAGGAGAGGGGCGTCGCTCTCGCGTCCTTGCAAGGAAGACGGCCAATGAGGGTGTACAAACAAAAGAAAACGGACGCGCCCGGGTATGGAGCCGCGGGCGCGTCCGCATGCACCTGGGGCGAGGGGAGAAGAGAAGGGTGAAAAGGGACCCTCGCATGCCAGATGGCTAGATCTTGAATTAACGGGCGCTGCAAGAGGCGACCACGTCTACTCCAGTATCGCATACGTTTGCAAGTACGATATCGCCCATTTTGACGGGAGCGGTCACGCGAGCCTTGCGAATGGCATCCATTGCTTGTGCCTGCAGCGATAGGGGGATGGCTTCGCGCGTGCGCACGGGGATGAGGGGCTCGCCGGTATGTGCCCCCTCAAGGCGTACGGTCGAGGCGAGGACGCGCATGGGGCACGTTGCCTCCTGGCGCCCAAAACGCTCGCCGCGTGGGCAGCTGTTGCCGGCGACGGAAACTACGGAGCCGGTCTCGTCGAGCGTTACCGTAAGGTGGCATTCGGATGGGCACACCGTGCAATAGAAGTCTTTGA
>CAJMRP010000013.1 GCA_905215765.1 uncultured bacterium | reverse complement strand
GGAGACACAGCCGCTTTCATGGCGGCAAGCTGTACTTAGGGAGTGTGTCTATCATCCATGAAGATACGCAGAGACTGCAAAAATGCGTTGGTGCGCCAGCACCGGGAGCTGCCTCGCAGCGACAGCATTTTTGTTTAGAAAACCCATCGGGTTTTCTATAGTATACCATAAAACATCAGGGCGGGTAAAGAGGAGCGGCGTCAAAATGCTTCCATTCCGACGCCGCTTTTTCAGCAAGGCCTGCCTTTTATTCCACCGTGACGCTTTTCGCCAGGTTACGGGGCTGGTCGACGTCGCAGCCGCGCAGGATGGCGACCTCGCGTGCGAGCAGCTGCAGAGGAACGCTCGCCGTGATGGGGCTGAACACGTCGCGGACTGCCGGCACGCGGATAATGCAGTCGGCGATCTTGCTGATCTCCTCGTCGCCCTCGGTGGCAACGACGATGACCTTGGCACCGCGCGCCTTGCACTCCATAAGGTTCGACACGGTCTTGTCGTAGGTGGCACTCTTGGTGGCCACAGCGATGACAGGGAAGCCCGGGTCGATCAGGGCAATGGGGCCGTGCTTCATCTCGCCGGCGGCGTAGGCCTCGGCGTGCAGGTAGCTGACCTCCTTGAGCTTGAGCGCACCCTCGTAGGAAATAGCGGCACCCATGCCGCGGCCCACGAACAGCGCCGACTGCGCATCCTTGCACAGCAGGGCAGCCTCATGCACGGCATCGGTCTGCGTGTCCAAAATCCACTGGATCTGCTCGGCAGTATCGGAAAGCTCGCGGAACAGCATGCGTGCCTGTTTGGTGGTCAGGCGGTACTTGACCTGCGCCAGCAGCAGAGCCAGCAGCGTCAGGCTCACAACCTGGCCGATGAAGCTCTTGGTCGAGGCGACCGCGATCTCCTTGTTGGCCTTGGTGTAGATGACGCCGTCGCTCTCACGCGCCACGGGGCTGCCCACCACGTTGGTGATGCCGAAGACCTTGGCACCCTTGATGCGCGCGTCGCGAATGGCGGCAAGGGTATCGGCCGTCTCGCCCGACTGGGACACGGCAACGACAAGCGTCGTCGGCGTAATGATGGGATTGCGATAACGGAACTCGCTGGCCGCCTCCACCTCGGTGGGGATGCGAGCCCAGCCCTCAATGAGATTCTTAGCAATGAGGCCAGCATGATAGCTGGTGCCGCAAGCGATCACGTAGACGCGGTCGATGTCGTTGAGCTCCTCGAGCGAAAGGCCCAGCTCGTCGATGTCGAGCTCGCCGGCCGGCGTCATACGACCGACCAGCGTGTCGCGCACGACGCGCGGCTGCTCGTGAATTTCCTTGAGCATAAAGTCGGGATAACCGCCCTTTTCTGCCATGTCCAGGTCCCAGTCGATGTGGGTGACCTTGGGCTCAATCACGTTGCCGGCCTCGTCGGTATACTCGACGCCTGCGGGCGTGAGCTTGGCAAACTGACCGTCCTCGAGCACCACGACGTCGCGGGTTGCGTCGATGAGCGCGATGACGTCGGAGGCGACATAGGCGCCGGTCTCGCCCGCGCCGACCACGATCGGGGAATCCTTGCGGGCCACGGCGATCACGCCGGGCTCGTCAGCGCACACGGCGGCCAGACCATAGGCACCGACCACGTGGGTGCAAGCCTCGCGCACGGAGGCCATCAGGTCGTGCGTCTCGGCATAAGCCTCTTCGATCAGATGCGCGAAGACCTCAGTATCGGTCTCGCTCTTAAAGTGATGGCCGCGGCCCTCCAGCTCTTCGCGCAGCTCGGCGAAGTTCTCGATGATGCCGTTGTGGACGATGGCGATACGACCGTCGCAGCTGGTGTGGGGGTGAGCGTTAACGACGGAGGGCTTGCCGTGGGTGGCCCAACGGGTATGGCCGATACCGCAGGTAGCGTCGCTGTCGATGTTGGAAAGCTCGCTCTCCAGGCCCGCGACCTTGCCCACGCGGCGGATGACGTCGAGGTGCGCCGCGGCGCCCTCGCCCACCTCGAGCGCGACGCCCGAGGAGTCATAGCCGCGATACTCCATACGCTTGAGGCCCGTAACCAGGATGTTCTTTGCAATATCAGAGCCGGTGTAGCCGACAATTCCGCACATAGGATAAATCCCTTCGTTCGCGTGACTGCAAGACGTCCACGCACAAGGGGCGCTGAGACGTATAACGTTCGAGTATTGTACTCACGCAAGCACAAGCTGATATACCAGAAGTGGTATCTCAACTTAGATACCACCCGATGCACACACGTCCAGCCGGTCCAAACCACCACAAAGGTACCTGTCCCCTTCGTGGCAGTCGCGCTGGCAACGGCGTTTCCCCAGATAAACCTGCCAAAATAAACCTGTCCCTTTTTGGTAGGTTTAGGATGCTACAATCTGGCTTGTACTTGAAACGCATCAAAGGGGCCGCTATGGCAAAGGTTAAAATCAGCGACGTCGCGCGCGAGGCCGGGGTTTCGTTGGGCACGGTTTCCAACGCGCTCAACCATCCCGAAAAGTTGCGTCCCGAGACCCTCAAGCTCATTAACGAAACCATCAATCGCCTTGGCTACCTGCCCAACCAAAGCGCTCGTCAGCTCGCGGGCGGCGCCACCAAGTCCTTTGGCCTGGTGCTCCCCCGTCTCGACCACGGCTTTTCACTCCAAATCGCCAGCGGCGCCCACAACGAGGCCCGCAAGCACGGCTACGACCTGCTCATCGCCAACGCCGATAACGACGATATTCTCGAGGACCATTACCTGCGCTACTTTATGGGCACCCAGATGTCCGGCGTCATGGTTCAGCCCATGGCGTCCCCCGACTGGCACCCCGCCATGACCAAGATGCCCGTGCCGATCGTCCATCTGGACATCCATTGCTCCGAACCCGGCTACTACGTAGCGGCCGACAACGAGGCCCAGGGTCGCATCATTGCCGAACTCGCCATCGCCCGCGGCGCGCACCATATTGTCGTCGTCGGCCGAGCAGCATTTATGCAACTCACCCTGCGCGTCCTTGGCATTCATAAGGCGCTCGCCCTACATCCCGACATCAAGATCGAAGTCATCGACGCCGGCGAATGGAATACCGCTGCCGACGGCTACGGCATCGGTGCCCAAATCGCCGAGCGCCCCGCGAACGAACGCCCCGATTTTGTCGTCGGCCTGACCGACGTGTTGGCCTCGGGCGTTATCTCGGCGCTGGTCGACAAGGGCATCTCTGTCCCCGGGCAGGTACGCGTAGCAGGCTGCGATGGCAACCCGCTCGCTTGGAGCGGATCGGTCCCGCTCACTACGGTAGCGCCCCCGGGCTACGAGATTGGCCGCAAGGGCGTTCAATTGCTCATGGAGCAAATCGAGAACAAGGCGCCGGCGAAGACCAAGCACGTCCACATCGGCTCTGCCGCGCGCACCGTCACCGCGGTCACGGCCATCGAGGACATCAACCGCCAGGAACTGGTACGTCCGTTCCTACTGGAGCGCGCCAGCACCCAGGCAAGCACCCAGACCGACGCCACGGCCATCAACCTCGGTGCATATCTATAGCACGCCCGCAAGTATGCTATGTCGCCGCTTAAGCAAAAGGGGCCCGACCATTGCCGGGCCCCTTTTGCTTAAGCGCAAACGTGGGCAATTGCTCGTTTCAACACCGCAATTGTCTAGCGCACGGCCTTGACCGCCGCCGCCAGGTCGAACAACGTATCGAGCACGGCCTCGCAGCCATCCACCACGTCTTGCGGCAGCGGCACGATATCGGGAACGGCAAAGACATGGCATCCGGCCGTGATGCCCGAGACGCAGCCGTTGCGCGAATCCTCGACCACGGCACATTCCTCGGGGGCAAAACCCGCGCGCTCGCAGGCAAGCAGATACATCTCGGGGTCAGGCTTGCCGTGCGCGACGTCCTCGCCGCAGGTCACCGTTTCAAACTTGTCAAAAAGACCGAATGCTTTAAGGTTGCGCTCGGCCGTAACATGGCGCGATGACGTTGCAAGGCCTACGTGATAGCCCGCAGCCAACAGCTCGTCTATGCACTCGGCAGCGCCGGCCTTAAGCTCCAGATCGGTCTTGACCATCTCGTCGCGAATCTCCTTGTGGCGGACATAGATCGCCTCGGCGGTCTCGTGGCTGCCGTAATGCTTATCGAGGATGTCCATGACATCGGGTAGCGTGCGTCCGATAAACTGATGGATCAGCGCATCATCAATCGCGAGCCCCAGCTCAGCGGCGCCTGCCTTCCAGGCCCTAATCCCCAAACGCTCGGTATCGACCAGCGTTCCATCCATGTCAAAAATAACAGCCTTGATCATATCGGTCCCCCTCGCCGGATTGCATTACTGCCACTCTACCGCACTTTACAAGCTTGTATATAACGTATATAGCATATTGCACTTTCGTTACATAGCTGGAAGTCTTATGACAAGCAGCTCGGTGGGATTATAGTTTCATCCGAGCTTTAATAACTGTAAGGAACTTTCATGCTTTCAGACACCGCCGCACCCGCAGAGGAGCTTCAGGACAAACTCGCAGCACTCGAGCAGCTGCTTTTGGCATACGGACGCGTCGCCATCGGCTTTTCCGGTGGTGTCGACAGCAGCTTTTTGGCCGCGGTCTGCGCCCGCATCATGCCTACCAATACCCTCCTCGTCCATCTCACCACGCCGCTCATCGGCACGCCCGAACAGGCTTCGTTTGAGCAGTCCGTTGATGGACAGGCCAATGAGGGGCCGCATTTTAAGCTCCCCGTGCTCAATCTTTCGGTCGATCAGCTGCAGCTCCCCCAGGTAGCCTGCAACGATGCCAATCGCTGCTACCACTGCAAGCACGCCGGCTTTACCGCCATCGTCAACCACGCCAAGTCGCTCGGCTTTCCCACCGTCATCGATGGCAGCAATGCAAGCGATCGCGGTGACTACCGCCCCGGCATGCGTGCAGCAGAAGAGCTCGGCGTACGCTCACCCCTTATGGAGGTCGGCTTTACCAAGGACGAAGAGCGCGAGCTGCTGCGCGCATGGGGCTATCCCGTTTGGAACCTGCCGGCGGGAGCATGTCTTGCCACGCGCGTTCCCACGGGCGAGGAGCTTACGCGCGAGAAGGTCGATTTAATCCGCGCCTGCGAGGATTACCTGCACGATCTTGATCTGGCACAGGTACGCGCGCGCTTGATCAGCGGCTGCATGCATATCGAGGCCGCACCCGCAGATGTTGCCAAGATTGCCGCCCTCGGCGGTGCCGCCATCGACGACAAGGGCAAGACCCCGCTGCCCGCCGTTATCGAGTCCGCGCTGCGCGAGCTGGGCTGCGACCATATCTCCCCTGAGGTCACCCCCTACATCCACGGCAACATGAACCTGTAGGTTGCGCCGTTTTACAAACGGCGCAACTGCTCGGCGCTGCACGGGCTCCGGGCACGGCAATCTGACGTTCAACTTCACGGGCGCGACCAAAAGGTCAGCGCCCGCTTGTTTCACGTCACCTTGCCGCACCCGGAGCCCGCTCGCTCGCATATGCTCAACCTGCACTGCGTTAACTGACCTGCCAAAAAGGGACAGGTTTGTTTTGGCAGGTTTTATCTGGGGAAATATCGCGAGGCAGTCGCCCCCCTAGCACCCATCTAACTTCGAGAGACACAAGAGGGGCGACTCGGCTGCATCTACTTCTTCCGATAGCGGCGGTTGCGGCTCGTCGATGAACCCATTACTTCGATGAGCCCTTTATCCGCCATTTTTGGCAGATGGTAGCGGACGGACGAAATTTTGACCCCCGATGCAACCGCTATTTCTCGCGCCGTCATATCCACTTCGGCGCTGAGAGCCTCCAGGATCCTATCCGCTGTCGAAGCTGACGGTTCTCTGCTCATATCGATAATCTCAAACGTGTCTTTGCCACATTTTGACAGGACATGTTTATCGACAAGGTCCCCGCAGATCAGACGAATGTCATCCGAATCCCACTTCAGGGCCTCTCGTATTTTTTGAACATCGCATACGCACCCATGCTCCCGCATAAACATGAGCAATGTTTCTTCGCGATCCGTCAGCTCGGCGCCCACATGGCTCTGAATCCACGTGCGGTTTTCAGCAAGCTCCGCCCCGTGCCGGGAAAGCAGCACCGTAAACGAATCAGCCTTAACGATAAATTTCGGCCTGCCAAGCGAACGAGACTCCATCTCGCGAATCATAGCCGGGATACCAGATCCCTGGCTTTCCGCAACGGCCCCCTCGGCATGCTCTAACGGCGTCGCCCCCATTAGGCTCATGAGCTTTGGGTTTCGGCAGCGCGATTCCCCGTCTGCAAGATTGTCCACCGTCTTTCCGCCCCAAAGCCCGCCAGGGTTTTTGATCTCTATTCTGTCTGGATAGATATCGACACTCACGGCCTGCCCCACAAACATGGGCGAATATTCTCGATGGATGCAGGCATTTGCCAAGGCCTCGCGCAAAACCTCCTGGGGAACTTCCCAATCCTCCCTTCTGCCAGCGCCTTGCACTATCGTCGCTTTGCGCAAGTTTCGTCCAATCGCGGCAAGGGCATCTTCGATGCAAGCCGGAATCGGGCCATCGCACAACTGGCGGTCAATAAACCGGGGTTGCCCGGGTGCAGATTTTTCCACATCGGAATGAACGGCGACATCGATCATCAGTTTGGGATAGAACTGCTGGGGGTAAATTCCCGCCGACAGAAGCCCCGCGAGCTTCACGGCACCATCCTTTGTAGTGATATTGAGTCTGACCAGCTGCTTTTCCAGCGTATCGGCCCCGCGCAAAACGCGCGGGGTCTGCAGCCGGCGATTTGCGATAATAGACCGCACGACATCTGGATCCAAATCCTCGACCGTTGCCTCCGAAACCACCGTGCCGTCTGCATCGCTCGGAAGCAACGCACTCTGCAGCTCATATAGCTCAGCGGGTGACATCTTGATATCTTTATCATCCACGCGCTTGTAGCTACCGTTCTGCACGCCGCGCGCGCCGATATAGCAAGGCTTCGCTTTAAGCTCAAGTTCAAAGATGCGCACCAGAAGCACCTGGAGCCCGTCGACCTCGCCTCGATCAAGCTCGTACCGCGGCGCATGGGTCACCACTGCCGCTGAGCCTCCGTCTCCGATACCCGAAACAAACTGATCGCGCACCCTATCGATAGCAAAGTTAGCCGAAGGAACAAATCCTTCGGCTTCGTTCAGGCCCAAAATAATGAGCCCACCCGCAGTGTTCGCAAAAGCGCTCACTGTCTCCCATACGTCTGCGCTCAATTTATTCGTGCAGGCTTTAACTTCTACCGATGCGTCATCAGTCCCCCGCCTGCGAAGGCGCTCAACAATAAGGCCAAGAGGTTCATCCAGCAGCATTGGCATTCCGTCTCTCTAAAACGATAGATTTATCTCTCTAAAGTATAGCTTATCTCTCTAACTTTAGAGAGATAAGCATCTTATTTTAGAGAGACATTTAGAGAGACATTTAGAGAGACGAACGCAACCTCTCTAATCATGGGTTCCTCTCTTTAAAGTGCGCACATCCCAACCGTACCTTAAGCTGCGGTGAAATAACTCACGATTAACCTGCCAAAAAGGGACAGGCTTATTTTGGCAGGTTTTATCTGGGGAAACGCCGAATAGCCCCACATCAACAACTGCCGCAGCTCCATATGAGACAAATGAATCTGTAGCGTCTATCCCAAATCTTGAGTATTTGTTCGATAGAACGACCCTCGGCGGCTCCTGCTAGACTGGTAGATTCCCAACCGTCCATCCAGGAGCCTCAATGTCGCGCAAGTCCGCCTACAAGCAAGTCCTTTCCATCGGCACCGCCGTGGTGCTGGGGTTTGCGCTGTTTACGGGATCGCTCGACGGGGCGCCCAAGCTGCTGTCGCCGCAAAGCAATGAACAGGCGGCGGCTCTGGCCGAAAAGCAAAACGAGAGTCCCAGCCGCACCGAGGACGAGGCAGGCCTGGTCGCTCGGCTCGAATCGGGAACGGCGAGCTCCCCGGACCCTCAAAACAGCCAGGACTCTGGCAATGGCTCCGATTCCGCCGCAACCGACACCGGCGACGGCGCTTCCGCGGACAGCGTCGCCACCCCCATCGACGAGGTCGAAAACCCCGACCTCAACCGCGCCCGCGGTGTTTATCTCAGCAGCATTCCCGACTACGCCGGCAACCCCTACGTTGCCCTTCGCGCCGACAGCACGCACCCGCTCGGCACGCCGTCATTCACACTCGATGAATACGATCGCGCCACCGAAGAGGGCTGCTTTAAGAAATTCTCCAAGCTCGACAGCCTGGGCCGCACTCGCAAGGCGCTCGCCTGCGTGGGCCCCGAGTCGCTCGGACAGGGAAAGCGCGGCGACATCTCGCGTATCCACCCCGCCGGATGGCACCAGCAGCGCTACGACTTTATTCCGGGCCAGAGCCTCTACAATCGCTGCCATCTCATCGCCTGGTCGCTCTGCGGCGAAAATGCCAACCGTAAGAATCTCCTCACCGGCACGCGCTATCTCAACGAGACGGGCATGCTACCGTTTGAAGAGCAGATTCTCGGCTACATCCGCGATACGGGTAACCATGTGCTCTACCGTGTCACGCCCATGTATAACGAAGAGGAACTTGTCTGCCGTGGCGTGCGCCTTGAGGCGCAATCGGTCGAGGACCACGGCAAGACCCTCTGCTTCCACGTATACTGCTACAACCTGCAGCCGCACGTGCAGATCGACTACGCCACCGGCCGCAATCAGACCTCGGGAGTTTAGGGCCGACCAAGCTGCCCGTAACCCAAAAAATGATCCGTTTTCCTCCGTCCCCAAGGAATCAAATAAGGCCGCCCCGGTTACCCAGAGCGGCCCTTGCATCGGCATATATGTTGCAGGCAACGCCACACGCTACTTGGCGCGACCCTCCTCATAGCGCTCGACCAGCTTGGCCTGAACGTCATAGGGAACCTGCTCGTAGCCAGCGGGCTTCATGGTAAAGTCACCCGTGCCGCGCGTGATAGAGCGCAGGCGCGTCGAGTAATCCGCCAGCTCTGCCAGCGGCGCCTGGGCAATGACCACGGTGTCTCCGCGCTCATCGGTCTCCATGCCCGTCACGCGACCGCGCGAGGCCGAGATGTCGCCCATCACGGCGCCGGCGTAGCTCTCGGGGATAGTCACCGTAATTTCCTCGATGGGCTCCAGCACCACTGGGTCGGCATCGGCACATGCCTTGCGCAGGCCGATGCGAGCCGCCGCGCGAAACGCCATCTCGTTGGAGTCGACGCTGTGATACGAGCCGTCGTACACAGCCACGCGAATGCCCGTGAGCGGGTAGCCGGCAATGATGCCGTCCTTCATGGTCTCCTGGACGCCCTTGTCCACGGCGGGAATCAGCGAGCGCGGAATGCGGCCGCCTACGACCTCATCCACAAACTCGTAGCCGTCGCTCGTGCCGTCGGGCCCAATAAGCGGCTCCACGCGCAGCCAGCAGTCGCCGTACTGACCGGCACCGCCTGTCTGCTTCTTGTGGCGGCCCTGGGCACTTGCCGTGCGGCGAATGGTCTCACGATACGGAATACGGATCGGCACGCTCTTGGCAGCGACCTTGGTGCGGTCCTCCAGACGGTTGAGCAGCACCGAAACCTGCGCCTCACCAACGGCGGAGATAATGGTCTGACCAGTCTCCTCGTCGCGGTCGATGCTCATGGTCGGATCGGCCTTGCAGGCCTTCTCGATAAACGTGTAGAGCTTCTCTTCGTCGCCGCGATTCTCGGCCTCGATGGCAATGCGGTACTGCGAGTTGGGGAACTTAAACGCCGCAGCCTCGACCTTACCGGTAATGGAGAGCGTATCGCCCGTCTCGGCAGCCAGCTTGGGCGCCACGATAATGTCGCCGGCATAAGCGTGGCCGACCTCGGTCATGTCACGGCCGCACATCACATACAGGTGGGCCAGACGATCGCTCTTGCGGGTGCGCGCGTTGATCAGCTCAAGGCCCGGCTCAAGCGTGCCCGTCAGCACCTTGATAAAGCTGATGCGACCCTGCTGAGGATCGGCCAGGGTCTTAAACACAAAGGCCACCGGGCGGTCATCGTCACTCGAGATCTTAAGCGAATCGCCGTCAATGAGCGGCATCTCGCCATAGTCGGTCGGCGCCGGGAAGTACGTGGCGATGTCGTCCATCAGCGAGTTGACGCCCTGCTCCTTGATGCAATCGCCCGCAAAGACCGGCACAAAGATGCGCTCGGCGATCGCCTTCGACAGCAGGCCTTCGAGCTCCTCCTGCGTCAGCGTCTCCTCGCCTTCCAAGTACTTCATCATCAGTTCGTCGTCAGCCTCGGCCACCAGCTCGCACAGATGGTCATGGGCTTCCTCGGCCTGAGCACGATACTCCTCGGGAATCTCCGACTCAACGGCTTCGGTGCCGTTGCAATGGCGCGCCTTCATGCGCACCAGGTCGATGATGCCGTCAAAGTCCTCGCCCTCGCCCCAGGGAAGGGTCACGGCGCCCAGGCGCGTGCCAAAGCGCTCTTGCAGCAGGTCCATCGTGGTCGCAAAGCTGGCCTCGGAGCGCGACAGGCGGTTTACGAACACCGCACGCGCCAGGCGCAGGTCCTCGGCGGCATACCAGAGCTTAACCGTCGTAGGCTGCGGGCCGGCCTCGGCGTCGACCACAAACAGAGCCGTCTCGCAGACGCTCATCGCGGCAAAGGCGTCGCCGATAAAATCGGGGTAGCACGGGGCATCGAGCACATTGATGCGCGCGCCCTTCCAGTCGATCGGCGCGATGGTCGTCGAGATGGAGAATGAACGCTTGACCTCTTCAGGGTCATAGTCGAGCGTGGGCTTGGTGCCGTCGTGGCCGCCCAGGCGGGCGGTCTTGCCGGAAAGGTGGAGCATGGCCTCGGCGAGTGAAGTCTTGCCCACCCCGCCTTGGCCTACGAGCACCACGTTCCTTACATTGCCGGTCTTGGGAGCACCCATGATGACCTCCTTGCAGGGCCGCGCGCAATGCGCGACGCCAACGGGGAGAGTTCGCGGTCGGTGCCATCCCGGGAGCAGCATGGTCGGCAACCGAGCCGACTCACCCTCCAAATGTCCTATGCCACCACCCTACCCTCACGGGCGGCCGTCCATGCATACCTTTCGGCGCACGTATGAATACAGGCGGCGAGAGGAAGAGACAAGCTTGTGAGGCGATTATTGAACCCCGTCGATGCAAACAAAAAGCCGCCACAGACCGTAAGACCTGCGACGGCTTCACCTCAATTAATAGTTGAGTAAATACCTGAGCCTATCCCTCGATACGGCTCAAGAACTCACGGGTGCGCTGCTCACGCGGATGGTCGATGACCTGCTCGGCAGGACCTTCCTCGACAATGCGGCCGCCATCCATAAAGACCACGCGATCGGCAACATCGCGCGCAAACTGCATTGCGTGGGTCACGATCACCATCGTCATATTCTGCGACGCAAGGTCTTTAATGACACGCAGCACCTCGGCCGTTAGCTCGGGATCGAGCGCCGAGGTCGGCTCGTCAAAGAACAGGATCTCCGGGTCGAGCGCCAAGGCGCGGGCGATACTCACACGCTGTTGCTGGCCGCCCGAAAGCTCACATGGCACCTTGTTCTCGTTGCCCGTAAGCCCCATCTGCGCGATCAACTCGCGCGCACGAGCTTCCGCCTGTTCGCACGGGCGCTTAAGCACGCGGATCGGCGCGTCGATGATGTTTTTCATCACGGTATAGTGCGGGAACAGGTTGTAATTTTGGAACACCAGGCCGAATCGCGAGCGTGCCCGCTTGGGCACATCGCCCTTCGCATAGACTGCGCCCGAACCCGCATCCGTCGCAACGGCAAGGTCACCAAACGAGAGCGAGCCTCCGTCGAGTGTCTCGAGCAGCGTGGCACACCGCAGCAGCGTGGACTTGCCGCCACCCGAAGGCCCGATAATCGCCACGACCTCGCCACGCTTGACCTCGAGCGAGATATCCTTGAGCACCTCATTGCCACCAAACGCCTTGCGAGCGTTCGCTATATTCATTACCGAATTAATCATGGTAGTAATCCAATTTTTTCTCGGCGGCGCCCAGCAGCATCTCGACCACAAAGTTAAAGACCCAGTAGATCAGCGCCGCGATCGCAAACGGCACCATGCTCACCTGCGAGGCGACCAGCGCCTTGGCCGTCGAGAACATCTCACCCACGCCAATGGCAAACGCCAGCGACGTGTCCTTGACCAGCGTGATGATCTCGTTGCCCATCGCCGGCAGAATACGCTTGGCGACCTGCGGCATCACGATATACAGAAACGTCTGCAGGCGCGAGTAGCCCAGCACCTCGGCGGCCTCGTATTGACCGCGCGGAATGGACTGCAGGCCCGAGCGATAGATCTCGGCAAAGTAACCGGCGTAGTTGATGATGAACGCCACGACGCACGCCGTCCACTTGGAATCGGGCGTGAGCGAAATGCCAAACACGTAGTACGGGGCAAAGTAGATGGCAAACATCTGCAGCATGAGCGGCGTACCGCGCATGACCGAGATATAGATGCGCGCAATCCAGCGAAGCGGCGCGATTTTGCTCATGCGCATAAACGCCACGGGAATTCCCAGCGGAATCGACCCCAGCAGCGTCAGCACAAACAACTGCAAACTGACCAAGAATCCCTGGCCAAGCATTTGCATCATGACTTGAATAGACATTACTTGAGCACCCAATTATCGAAAGATAGACCATAGCTTGAATACTTGTCGCACAGGTCCTTGACCGTGCCGTCCTCGTAGAGCGCCTTGAGCGACTCGGCTACAGCATCGGCCGACTTGGTGTCGCCCTTCTTAAAGCCAACGGCGTAGTGCTCGCTGGACAGCGGCTCATTAAGCTGCGTATAGGCATCGGGCTTGGCGGCAAGCTGATACTGGGCAATCGAAAGATCGCACGCCACGGCATCGACCGCGCCGCTCTCGAGCTGCATAAAGGCCGTGTTGTACTCGCCGATCGTGTCGAGCGTGGCAAACGTCGCTGCCAGATCCTTCTGGTCACCCTCAAGCACGTCCTGCGCAGCGGAATCAGTCTGGGTAATCACAGTCTTGCCGGCAAGATCGTCCCAGCCCTTGATGCCCGCATCCTTCTTGACCACCAGCACCTGCTCGTTGAGCATGTACGGCTCGGAGAACGTGTAGTCGTCCTCACGGCCCTCCATGGTAAAGCCGTTCCAGATGCAGTTGATGGCGCCCGAGTTAAGCAGCGTGTCCTTGGCATCCCAATCGATGGCCTCGTATTTGACCTCCCAGCCCTGCTTATCGGCAACAGCCTTGGCCAGATCGAGGTCAAAACCAGTGTACTCTCCGTCGTCGCCCACAAAGCCGTACGGAGGATAGGACTTGTCAAAGCCCACGACGAGCTTCTTGGACTCCGCAGCGCCCTTCACATCCTTGGCTGCGGCAGAACCGGCAGCAGAGCCCTTATCGGCACCGCCGCCACAACCAACCAGGCCAAGGCCTAGAACCGTGGCGAGCGAGCCGGCTAGACCAACAAACTGACGACGAGACATATCGGTGTTCATGGTATTCCCCCTTGATGGCACTTTAGTTAAGTAAAGTGAGTCGTGTAACGTCCAGAATCATACACTCTACCTTGATAAAGTACAAGGGAGAGGTTGCCCGGCGTGGGCGGGGAGCGGCGCGTAATTAAGTTTCCTGCTCTACAGTCCTGCGCAAGACGGAAAGCACATTAAGTGCTTTCCTTTGCGTGCGGAACTCGCGATAAACTTAATTACGCGCCGCTCCCCGCCCACGCCGGGCAAACATCGTTGGACTTATCACTGACATGAAATGGGCGCTTGCATATCGTCTGCTAACTTGGCACGGTACAATGCTTTCAGATTTCAATTTGTAAATTAGTGGGGTTAATTCATGGCAGAATCTCGTGCGGAGCGTAAGGCTCGTCGTGCTTTGATCGAGGCGGCTGAGGGGTCAGAGGAGAAAAAATCTTCTAAGAAATCCAAGTCGTCTCAGGACGCGAAGGGTAAGTCGGCCAAGGGCAAGGCTAAGGCCAAGCGTCCCGGCTCTCGTCGGAACGAGGATAAGGCATCTCAGACTCGCTCCAAGCGCTCGCATAAAGATCGGGTTTCGTCTGCGCGTAAGGCCGTGGACCCCAAGTCTCCCTGTTCGATCATGAAATCTTGCGGTGGGTGCACGGCGCTCAATCGTCCTTATAAAAAGCAGTTGGCGGCTAAGCAGGCTGCTATGGAGGAGCTGTTTGCCGAGCTTTGTGAGCGCGAGAGCATTGCTGTCGATCCTATTCGCGGTATGGGCGTCACCCTTGGCGACCCGGGTAAATATCCTGCGCCGCGTGGCTTTCGTCATAAGGCTGCCACTCCGTTTGCTCCTGGTAAGGAGGGCGCTGTCCGCTGCGGCTTCTTTGAGCGCGGCACACACAAGATCGTTGCCGTACCCGAATGCCCCGTCGAGGCACCGGGCGCCCGTCAGATTCTCAACGGCATCGCACGCGAAGCTGAGCGGCTGCATATTCCCGCCTTTAATGAGGACAAGCATCTTGGTTTGCTTCGCTATGCCGTCGTCCGCTGCGGTTGGCGTACTGACCAGGTCATGGTTACGCTCGTGACCGCCCAGCGTGACTTACCGCATGCAAAGGAGTTCTTTGAGGCCGTCGCCTCGCTCGATCCGCACATCGTCACCGTTGCGCAGAATATCAACGGCCGCCCCGGCAATGCCATCCTGGGCGAGGAGACCCGCATCGTCTATGGCGCCGAATGCATGCGCGATCAGCTGCTCGGCTGCGAATTCGATATCTCCCCTACCGCGTTCTATCAGACCAACCCGCAGCAGACCGAGCTGCTCTATCAGCTCGCGATTGACGGCATGGACCTGCAGCAGGGCGACGTACTCATGGATGCCTATTGCGGTAGCGGAACTATCGGTCTTTGCGCAGCTAAAGATGCCCAAAACAAGGGTATCGGCATTATGCTGCTCGGCGTGGAGCGCAACCCGGCGGGCATTGCCGACGCACGCCGCAATGCCGAGCTCAACGGCCTCACCCGCAGCGCTTGGTTTATGGCCGACGACGCCACCGATTACATCCTGGATGCTGCCGATAACAACGAGCGGATCGATGTCCTTTCCATCGATCCGCCGCGCGCCGGCTCTACCCCCGAGTTCCTCGAAGCTGCCTGCGCGCTTAAGCCGCGCCGCATCACCTATATCAGCTGCAACCCCGTGACTCAAGAGCGCGACCTGCATCAGCTCCTCGACGGAGGCTATCGCCTGCTCAAGATCATGCCCGTCGACATGTTCCCTCACACCGACCACACCGAAACCGTAGCGGTCCTCGAACGCCGCTAACCAACCTCAGTAGATTTTTGGGACAAGAAAGGGGGCGACCCATCTGGGCCGCCCCCTTCGCTTGGTTTATAAACTCCGCTACATCCCCTTGCGCAGGTCGCACACGCCGGCTGCCGCCATCTCGCGCAGCAGCGTCTCGCGATCGCGCGTCACGATCAGATCCAACGGGAAGTGAATCTCGTCGAGCATCTTGCGAGCGTAATCGAGCTTGCCAATGGCCATGCCAATGTGCGCATCGGTCGAAACGCCAATGCCCACGCCCAGCTCGGCGCAGCGCTCGGCGATCTTGCGGCATACGGCCCAATGCTCAGTGTCGACACCGTGTTCAAGACTATGGTTGTTGATCTCGATAATCTTGTGCTTGGCCTTAGCCGCCAACAGCACCTCGTCGATATCGAACGGCACGCCCGAACGCCCCGTGTGACCCAGCATGAACACCTTGGGGTGCTCCAGGGCATTGATATACATCTCGGTCGCCTGGGCCAGCGTCGCGCCCTCAGCAATCTGCGGATTATGCACGCTTGCAACCAAATAATCCAAATTACGCGTAACCAAATCGAACAGTGAATGCTGACGGCTGTACGAATCGCCGGCGATATCGAGCGTGACAGGAGTGTCCTCGCCAAACAGACTTCCGTCCAGCGAAACGATATCGACCTCGGCACCACGCAGCACCAGCACGCCGCTCCAAATGCGCGGCCAGATATCCTGGTTGATAAAGAATTGGTAACTGCGCAGGTCATTGGGGCAAGCCGCAACCATAGAGCTCAGATGGTCGGCAGATCCGAGCACCTGCAGGCCACGCTCTGCCGCCCAGTACACATTCTCCTCAATGGTCGAATATGCATGCGCAGAGAACATCGTATGGGTATGAATGTCACAAGAAAGCAGGTAGGGCATCAGGTCTCCTTATCTGGCACGGCCGTCGCTTATATTCATTGTACGCATAGCCTTCGATAGTCGTAAAACCACTCCATCCCAAAGACACAACGTCCATGACAACGGGGTCCGGCTTAACACCAAACCCCGTTTCACGTAAAACATTGTAGGCAGAGCGCTTTACTTTTAACGATACTCGTCCGCCAACTGTTTCCAAGCGGGTAGCGAATTGACAATCGTTTCGTAACTCACGCAATAGCCCAGGCGGAACCAACCCGGCATACCAAAGCTGTCCGAGGGAACCGCAAGCAACTCATACTTCTTTGCGCGCTCGCAAAACGCATTCGCATCGGGCTCCAACGCTTTCACCCATAGGTAGAACGCGCCATCCGGCTCAACATAGGTGTAGCCGTACTCCGCTAGTGCGTCGGTAAGCGCGGTGCGGTTGCGTGCATAGGCCTCAACGTCACTCGGCTCATCGATGCAGTCGATAATTACGCGCTGGAAGAGTGCCGGTGCGCATACAAAACCCAGCGTACGGGCAGCACCCGCAACAGCCGGCATCAGACGGGCAGCCTGCGGATTGGTGTTGGGAACCAAGATCCACCCCACGCGCTCACCCGGCAGCGACAGCGACTTGGAATACGAGTAGCACACGATGGTGTGCTCGTAGATCGAGGGCACCCAAGGCACCTCGGCACCGTACACAATCTCACGGTACGGCTCATCCGAGATGAGCATAATCGGATTCTCGGGATCGCGCTGAGCGTTGGCCTCGCGCAGAACATTGGCCAGTCGCGTCAGCGTGTCGCATGTATATACGGCACCGGTCGGATTGTTGGGAGAGTCGATGATGACGGCCGCCGTCTTATCGCTGATCGCCTTGAGCACGTTGTCCACGCTCAGCTGGAACGTATCTTCATCGGCGAGCGCCTCAACACACGTACAGCCGGCCTTCTCAATCCAAACGCGATACTCCGGAAAGTACGGGGCGATAACAATAACCTCGTCGCCCGGGTTCGTAACGGCGTTGAGCGTGCAGGTGAGCGAAGCCGCGGCACCCACCGTCATAAAGACGTCTTTGCCCTCATAGCTTGTGCCAAAGCGGCGGTTGAGCGATTCGGCGACGGCTGCTCGACATTGCGGCAGGCCCGGAGCGGGGGTGTAGCCGTGCAACTGGTCACTCGGCAGCCCCAAGGCCTTCTTAATGGACTCCGCCACGGCAGCCGGCGCCGGAACACTCGGGTTGCCCAGCGAAAAATCGAATACGTTCTCCGCACCGATCTGTGCCTTGCGCTCAAGACCATAGCTAAAAATCTCACGGATGATGGAGCTTTCCGCACCGCGAGCATACATAGTTTCGTTGATCATCTGTTCCCCTTTCGCATAGGCGCTATTGTACGCTTTAGTTGAGCAAAGTGCCGCAGCAATGTTGATTGGGGACAGACTTAAATGCGTGAAAACGCTCATTTAAGTCTGTCCCCAATCAACAGACGGCCCTATATCGCTCAAAAAAAGCCTCCGCAGGTTTCCCCGCGGAGGCTTTCGCCACAAAGACTATTTGTCGGCGTCGGTGTCGGCATCGGCATCGACGACGGCACGGTCATCGTCAGCACCATCGGATGCGGCTTCGGCATCCTCCTGCATGGCCGCCTGCGCAAAGGCCGCGGCATCAGCCGCCAGCTCCTCCTCGCTCATACGAGGCGCGCGCTTCTTGGTCGGCATGCCGGCCGCCTTGGCATTGCGCTCCTCCTTGGCCGCCAGGATATCGTCCTCGCGCTCAAGGTAGGCGTCCCACTCGTTATCGAGCAGGGCGTTCACGGCATCGCCCTCGACAGTCTCGCGCTCAAGCAGCACCTTCGCCATCAGATCGAGCTGATCGCGACGGGCGTCCAGGATCTCGACCGCACGACGATGGGCCTCACGCATAATGCGCCGAACCTCGATATCGATGCGGCGCGCCGTCTCCTCGGAGTAATCCTGGTGATCGGCGTAATCGCGACCAAGGAACACCTGATGTTGCGCCTCGCCAAACACTTGCGTGCCCAGCTCCTCGCTCATGCCCAAGCGCGTGACCATCTCGCGCGCCATCTTGGTTGCGCGCTCCAGATCGTTGCTCGCGCCCGACGTAATGTCATCGCACATGAGCTCCTCGGCAACGCGACCGCCCAAGAACACGGCGAGCTCGTCGAGCATCTCGTTCTTGGTCTTGAGGAAGTGGTCCTCCTGCGGAAGCTGCAGCGTGTAGCCCAGAGCCTGACCGCGGCTGACGATCGAGATCTTGTGGACCGGATCGGAGTGCTCCAGGATGTGGCCCACCAAAGCGTGACCGCTCTCGTGGTAGGCAATCGTGGTGCGCTCGGCCTCGGTCATCACGCGACCCTTACGCTGCGGTCCGGCAATCACACGCTCCATCGATTCCTCGACCTCGTCCATCGAGATCACGGAACGATGGCGGCGGGCAGCCAGCAGCGCAGACTCGTTGAGCAGGTTCGCCAAATCGGCGCCAGTAAAGCCAACGGTCATCTGGGCGAGTTTCTCAAACTTAACGTCCTCGTCCATCGGCTTGTTCTCGGCATGCACGCGCAAGATCTGCTCGCGGCCCTTCACATCCGGACGGTCGACCGTAACCTGACGGTCAAAACGGCCGGGACGCAGCAATGCCGGATCCAGGATGTCAGGACGGTTGGTCGCAGCGATCAGGATGACCGACTCGCTTTCCTCAAAGCCGTCCATCTCGACCAGCAGCTGGTTGAGCGTCTGCTCGCGCTCGTCGTGACCGCCGCCCAAGCCAGCTCCGCGCTGACGTCCCACGGCATCGATCTCATCGATGAAGATGATCGACGGGGCCTGGGACTTGGCCTCCTTAAAGAGGTCACGCACACGGCTGGCGCCGACACCTACGAACATCTCGACAAAGTCGGAACCCGAGATGCTAAAGAACGGCACGCCCGCCTCGCCGGCAACGGCCTTGGCCAGCAGCGTTTTACCGGTGCCCGGAGGGCCAACCAGCAACACGCCACGCGGGATCTTGGCGCCCAGCTTGCGATAGCGATCCGGATCGCTCAAAAAGTCACGGATCTCCTCGAGCTCCTCGACTGCCTCGTCCACTCCGGCAACGTCTTCAAACTTGACCTTGGGGCGTGTGGCCTCGTTGGTCTTGGCGTTGGTCTTGCCAAACTGCATGTTCCTGTTGTTGGCGCCCATCATCTGGCGCATAAAGTAGAACATGATGGCGATAAGGGCGATCGTCGGAAGCACACTCATCGCCAAGTCGCCCCAAAAATCGGGATCGTTGGTGTTGACGATGTACTTGGTATCGGGGTGCTCCGCCATGAGCTCGGCAAGCGAATCGGAGCCGACATAGGTCGAAGAGAAGCTCTTGAGCTCGCTCGTATCGCCCTTGTCCTTTTTTGTCTTCCAGTAATGACCCGTCACGCTTCCGTCTTGAACCGTATAGGTCAGATCTTCGACGCGATCCTGCTTGATGGCGCTCACCATCTCGCTCGTCGCGAGCTTAACGGTATTGCTGGAGCTGGCAAAGCCGGAACCCATATTAAAGAAGGCATAGCCCAGAAGCGCGCAAGCCAAAAGAAAATACAGCCAGCCCGTACGCGTGGGCTTCTTGCCTCCGGGCATCCCCGGGATCTTTGGGTCCCGGGGAGTCTGGGAATTGTTGTCGTTACGGTCGTCGGGCATCTTACGAATAAACCTCCGGTTTCAAAATGCCCAGATACGGAAGGTTGCGATAGCGCTCGGCATAGTCGAGGCCGTAGCCCACCACAAAGGCATCGGGGCAATGGGTTCCAACATACTTGGGCGTGATGGCCGAGACGCGGTCCTCAACGTCCTTCCACAGGAAGGCGGCGACCTCCAGAGAAGCGGGCTTGCGGCTCTCGAGGTTCTTCATCAGATACTTGAGCGTCAGGCCCGAGTCCAGAATGTCCTCGACGATCAGCACGTCGCGACCGCGGATGTCGATATCCAGGTCCTTAATGATACGCACGATACCCGAGGACTTCACACCGTCGCCGTAGCTCGAAACAGCCATGAAATCGATGTTGGTCGGCAGCTCGATCTTACGCATCAGGTCGCCCATAAAGACCACGGCGCCGCGCAGGACCGCAATCAGCACCAGATCCTTACCCGCGTAGTCGCGCGTAATCTCCTCGCCCAGGCGAGAGACGATACCGTCGATATCCTCCTGCGTGAACAGAACCTTCTCGATATCCGGATGTTGAGAAGCCATGACAACCCTTTCTTGTGCTTATCGCCCACACACCGCCGTATGGACGCGAACTACACATTCTAGCAGCGCACGGGGTAAATTTACCAGCCCGTGCGCCATCAGCGCGGGAATACCGTCAACGTCGCACAGAATAGCAGGCGTGGGACGCTATTCCGCATCGACCACGCGGAGCAGATATGCCACGCGCGTTGCGGCCGTGCACTTAAAACGCTCGTCCGCGCGAACTCCGGCGACCCACACCACGGCACCCCCCGGCGCCGTCCTCACCATGGGCACGCCGGCGCGCTCGGAAACGGGAATGCGAGCCTCACCTAGCAAATCGGATACTTTCTTGCTTCGGCCACTCATCCCTAACGGGCACATCACGTCTCCCGGCGCGGGACCGTCCACCCACAGGCGCGCCAATCGCGCCTCGGCAGGGATCTCGCCACGCGAGCCCGCCAGGATCCGCTCACTATCGCTGTCGGCAAAACCCAGGGCAGCCGCGTCTACCAAAGCTGTCACTTCCCCGGCAGCCGCAAGCTCACGGGCGCGGCGCACGATATCGCATCCCGGCTCAACAGCCATCGGTTCTGTGACCAGCATACGTCCCCCGCCCAACGGCAAACGACCGGGTACGGTAACCCAGTCCGCGACCAGGCCCTCGCGAGCCGCCGGCGCCTTAAACGCCAGCATGCCAAACTCAATGCGTGCGTCAATCCCCGCCGGAAGCGTGACCGAGCCGGTGCCCTCGGCAACGCAGGAAAGGACTCGCTCCACATGTCGCATCTCGGGACGAGCGTCCGGATCGATGCGCTTAATCGCCAGTCGCACGATGCGCCGCGCGATTACCACCTCGGCCGCAGCCAAGCGCCTGGCATCGAGCACCAGCGCACCCGCTGCCTCTTTGCGCAAACAGCTTCGAAACGCCTGTGCCGAAAGCTGAGACAAAAACGCGTCCTCATCGCCTAAGATCTCGCAGGCGGCGCCAATCGTCTTGCAGACGCTCGCGTTGCGCTGCGCCACCACTGGCATTACTCGATGGCGCACGTAGTTTCGCAGATACGAGATATCCTCATTGCTCTCGTCTTCACGCCACGGCTGACCATGTACCTGTAGATAGCCCACGAGCTCGCCATGAGTTAGGTCGAGCAAGGGACGCACCACGATATTCCTCCGGCGAGGAATGCTCGATAGGCCAGCGGGCCCCGAACCCTTAATCGCGTTCATCAAAAACGTTTCCGCGCGATCCGAAGACGTGTGCGCGGTGCAGATACGAGCCGCCGTTCGCGGTGCCCCCGTCTGGGCGCAGAGCTCGCGAACATACCTCCGCGCCGCGGCATAGCGCACTTCGCGGGCCGCGGCCTCAATATTGCCCGACTCCCCATCAAAATAAGCGTGCTCCACGCACAGCGGTAAACCATATTTCGCGCAGAGCTCACGCACAAAGGCCTCGTCGCCATCGGACGCCTTGCCGCGCAGATGATGGTTTACATGCAGCACATGCAGGCGCTCGCGAGCAATGGGGGCAACACCGCGCCCGTCTTGGATATCCAGCTTTGATGTGCACGCCATAAGAAGCAGTGCCGTCGAGTCCGCGCCGCCTGATACCATGAGCACGACAGGAGCAGCCTGCTGCCTCGTTCGGGTCTCATCGACTGCCCCGGGCACGGCATGGTGTCCGTAATGCTGTGATACCGTTGGCATTCGCTTCCTCCTCCATTCGTCCGCACCCATTGTATCCTTTGGAATCTTATGTCTCGTCTGCACCTTCATATCCTCGGCAGTGGCTCTAAAGGCAACTGCGCACTCATCGAGGGCCCGCAGGGGCTCATTATGGTCGATGACGGACTGTCTCGCCGCGAGACATTAAAGCGCATGGCAGAACTGGGGCTCTCGACAGACAACGTCTCGGCTCTTCTCATTACTCATGAGCATAGCGATCACATCAAGGGTCTCGATGTCTGGTGCAAGCACTGGCACGGTCCCCTCTTTGCCAGCAGGGGCACACTTTCGAGCAAAGAAAATCTTTCGCATCTGCCTGTCGAGGAATTCGACCCCGGTGACACCCTATCCATTGCCGGCATCCACGTGCAAACCTACTCAACATCACACGATGTCATAAATCCAATCGGCTTTCGATTCGACGCCCTCGATGATTCCATCGGCTTTGCTACCGACACCGGAGAGCTATCGAGCCAAGCCATGAACACCCTCAAAGATTGTCGAGTCCTCGCGCTCGAAAACAACCACGATGTGACCATGCTGCGCGAGGGAGAATATCCCCGCTTTCTTCAGGAGCGCATCCTGTCTGCAAGGGGACACCTCTCCAACGGCCAAGCCGCCGAAGCCGCGCGCGAACTTGTTACCGATCGCACCGAACAGCTCATTGCCATGCATATCAGCCAAGACAACAATCGTCCGAGCCTTACCGTCAAAAGCTATGCCAAAGCTCTAGCCGCAACCCTAGATGACGAGCTCGACAGCTCCGCCACCCTTCTCCAAGGATCGCGAAAACTCTCGATACGCCCCGCAAGCCAGTATCGGCCAGCAACCATTCAATAGACTGTCCTAAACAGCAAAAGGGGCCGGGAATCGCTTCCCAGTCCCTTTTGTTGTCTTTTAATAGCGAAGAACACCAACGAAGTTATTCGATGGAGATCTTCGTAACGTTCTTCTTCTC
The DNA here is from genome assembly GCA_905215765.1 of uncultured bacterium. Classification (GTDB taxonomy): domain Bacteria; phylum Actinomycetota; class Coriobacteriia; order Coriobacteriales; family Coriobacteriaceae; genus Collinsella. The sequence goes on along the minus strand of CAJMRP010000013.1, from coordinate 1,246 downwards.
GACGATCTTGGGAACCGTAACGGTCAGGATGCCGTCAGCGTACTTAGCCGAGAGGCCCTCGCTCGAAGCGTCCTTAAGATACACGCCACGCGTCGCGCTGTACGAGCTGAACTCCTTCTGCAGGAAGTTCTTGCCCTCGTTCTCCTCGTCTTCCTCGACATTCACGCTAATGGACAGACGGCCCTCGTTAAGCTCGACATCGATATCGTCCTTGGCGACGCCGGTCAGATAAGCCTTGACCTCATAGCCATCGCCCTTATCCTCAACGTCAACGGGGAACGCCTTAGAGGCAATCGAGCTGTTCGCTAGGTCGCTCATATCATCAAACAGATCGAACAGCGAGCTTGCAGAGGGACGAACGCCAAAAACCGAACGATAAGGAACCATGCTTGCCATGTTTACCACTCCTTTATAGGACTGCCGAGTCATCTTCCAGGTGACTGGGACTTCTTTTGACGCTCTTATATATGCCCACCCAGTGCTCATATATACATCGACTATAAAGTTTTTTGAGTCCAGTACTATAAGCATATCTAAGTGCGTATGACTTAGGTTTTAGGAAGGTTAAGGTTCTTTGAACCAGAGCTTAAATACCGAGTATGTCCCCAGCTACAAATAACAAGGGGCTTACAATGAGCGCGTACACGTTGTTGGTAACGAGCTAAAGGGCATCATGGACGACCAAAACCAGAACAAAATGTTTATGCCGACGCAGGGGGAAGATACTTCCACGCAGCCGCCACGGTTCCATCGCCCCCACATCTCGCAAGAGCCCATTAATGATCCGGAGCCCGAGTATGTGACGAGAAATCGATATCAAACACTCGAGGATGCCCAAACGGGGCGTAAACATATGGGCGTCGCCTCGGGAGACCCTGTATATCTGAAAGACGCACCATTATCTAAAAACAGCGCAGCTAGTGATGAGCCGATGAAAGCATCCGCCACTCATCAACAAAGAGGTCCTCGACCAAAGCAAACCTTGACGCATTCGGCTCGCTATCTCGAAACGCCAAAACAGGGAAAATCAATCTTCGTTTCATCAAGTAAACGACGCAAGCAGCATCGACTGACAATCCTGCTTTTGATCATTGTGGCCATAGCAGTTGCCCTTGTTATTCGATTTATCTTCTTTAAATAAAGGCTCAATACCAAAAACGATAAGATCGTCTGGTGTAATAGAGTCATTTACGCCCCATAAACGCAAAAAGGGGGAGGCCGCGAGGCCTCCCCCTTCTTCAAGTCA
>CAJMRP010000012.1 GCA_905215765.1 uncultured bacterium | reverse complement strand
GGCGCAGTTGGCTCGACTCCGGTGAAGGGCCCGTTCCAGTCGTTCCCGTATTGGGCCGTGTGCTGGCTGCTGTTCTTTTTACTGATGTTCCTGTTTGGTGCCGGCCCCTTTGCTGCGCTGATCTTCTTCACGATTCCCATCTATCACTGGGTGGCGCGTGCACTCGATGGCGATTGGGCGCGCGGGGATATTCAGGTTGGTCCGGCACCGGTGGCGGTCAGGGCCCAGGGGAAGGATACTTCTGCGGAACCTGATGCTGACGTGGCTACCGCGGCCACCGCTGAGCCATGTGCCAAAGAAGGTGACGAATGATGAAGCTTTCGCATGAATCCAAGCTGCGCCTGGGCGTCGGCATCGGAGCGTTTGTACTGATTATCGGGCTTGTTTTTGGCGTTTCGCGGACTTTGATTCATTTTGATGGCCCGTGGGATCTCGACGATGTTATACCCGGCTTGTCCGGTATGGACGATGTGGTTGATGACGACGATTTTATGAACGATGGCGGTAACTATTCCGCTCGGCCTCAGCAGCTTTCGAGCACGACTTTTGACGAAGACGCGTTCCAATCGCTCGACTTGGATGTGACGTCGGGGACGGTCGAGGTTAAACGTGTCTCTGGCGGACCGGTACGTGTCATCGAAAGCGGGCGCGTTGCAAAGGGGGCGTCTGCTTCCGATGCCGCCACTCAGAATCTGGTTAAGATCGAGGGCTCTACACTCAAGATTCGCCAGTTCGATTGCGATGACGAGCGCGCCATTGACCGCACGGTTACCGTCGAACTGCCGCGCAAAGTTGCCGATAACATGGTGGGCATTACAGCGAATGTAGGATCGGGTGATCTGACGGTCGCGGGCATTGCGTGTCATGACCTCAACCTGACTCTGGACTCGGGAGACGTTGAGTTTACGGGCACCGTGACCGATACCCTGAATGCCGAGGTCGGTTCGGGCGATGTGACGTTCGAGCTTTACCCGGCCCCCACGAAGTCGATGGACGTGAGTGTGGGCTCGGGCGATGTGGAGATGACGGTTCCGAACTCGACGGGCTTTAAGGCGAGCCTCACCTTGGGCAGCGGCGACTTCGAGAGCGATTTCCTTCCGCTTGGCTACGACGGCGAGACCATTTTGAATCTTGAATTCGATAACGGTGACAAGTCTGCCACGTATCGTTTTGAGGTCGGTTCGGGCGACATGTCGTTTGATTCGGAGTATTGAGGCAGACGAAAGCCTAGGCGAAGATATAGACGCGCTGTTTGATGAAGGCGCCGAAGCCGAGATCGGCTCCGGCGCCTTTGCCTTTACAATGGGGGCATGGAACAGATTATCTTGAACATACTCGAGGCTCTGCGTCGCGGCGAGACCGTGGATGACAAAGCGCTCGTCAAACTGATACATGCCGAGGCGCGCCGTGAGGGTGCCGACAAACGCGATTTGGCCAAGCGCCGTCTGCTGCCGTTCTACCAGCGGGTTAAACGTGAGGAGCCGGCTCGTTGGGCTGGGTGGAATGTCGATGCCGAGCTGGAGCGTCAACTGCTGAAGGTGCTGCGTATGAAGCCTCGTCGCACGGCTTCGGGCGTGGCAACCATTACCGTCATCACCAAGCCGTGGCCGTGCTCGGGCGATTGCCTGTTTTGCCCCAACGACCTGCGCATGCCCAAAAGCTATTTACATGCCGAGCCGGCGTGTGCCCGTGCAGAGCAAAACTGCTTCGATCCATATCTGCAGGTGAGCGCCCGTTTGACCGCGCTTTCGCAGATGGGTCATGCGACCGATAAGATCGAGCTCATTGTGCTTGGCGGTACCTGGAGCGACTATCCGCAAGGGTATCAGATGTGGTTTATGTCGGAGCTCTTCCGCGCGCTCAATGACGATGCCGTGGCCGGCGTGGCGGCCAACCCCATGTTGGCGCGTCCGGGCATCAGCCGTGCCGAGGCAGGGCGCCTGCTCGATGACGCTCCCGCCGATGCCCTGCCGCCGGTGGTGGCGGAGCGTCGCGAACGCTATCGGGCCGTCGGTATTGCGACCGACGAGGCCGAGCTTGCGAGCGGTGTTACCGACGAGCAGGGGCGTGTGGATGCTGCCGTGGGCGGCTATAACCACGCGGTGCGTCGTCTGTACGGCCCCGGTACGCCGTGGGGCGAGGTTGCCGAGTGGCAGACGACAACGATGGAGGAGCTTGAGCGCCAGCAGCGCATCAACGAGACGGCGAAGCATCGCGTGGTGGGGCTCGTTATCGAGACGCGCCCCGATGCTGTAACGCCGCAGGCCCTCAAGCTCATCCGCCGCCTGGGTTGCACCAAGATTCAGATGGGCATCCAGAGCCTCGACCAGCACCTGCTCGATATCAACGAGCGCCGCATTTCGGTGGCTCAGATCGAGCAGGCGTTTTCGCTTGCGCGCCTGTTTGGCTTTAAGATCCATGCGCATTTTATGCTCAACTTACTGGGCGCCACACCCGAGGGGGACAAGCGCGACTACGAGCGCTTTATGACCGAGGGGGCCTTTATGCCCGACGAGGTCAAGGTCTACCCGTGTGCGCTCATTGAGGGTTCGCGTCTGGTGGGCTGCTATGAGCGCGGCGAGTGGCGTCCCTATACCGAGGACGAGCTGCTCGATGTGTTGGCCAACGACATCGTGGTGACGCCGGCGTTCTGCCGTATCAGTCGCATGATCCGCGACTTTAGCTCCGACGACATCATGGTGGGCAACAAGAAGCCTAACCTGCGTCAGCTCGTTGAGAACCGCCTGGCTGCTCGGGGTGACGGTGCGACGGTGCGCGAGATCCGTTACCGCGAGATCAGCACGGCGGGTGCCGACTTGGATGAGCTATCTCTTGATGAGGAAGTGGCGTACGAGACGCCGGTGACTTACGAGCGCTTTTTGCAGTGGGTGACGCCGCGGGGCAAGATCGCGGGCTTTTTGCGGTTGTCGCTGCCCGACCATTCGTTTGTTGCCGCGCATGCGGACGAGTTGCCGACGACGCCGGACGAGGCGATGATTCGCGAGGTACACGTGTATGGCATGGCGGCGCGCGTGGGGGATCAAGGCCAGGCGGCGCAGCATCACGGGTTGGGGCGTTTGCTCGTAGAGCGTGCGTGCGAGATTGCCCGAGATGCGGGCTATGCGCGCATCAACGTGATTAGCGCGATTGGCACACGCGAGTACTATCGCCATCTTGGATTTTATGACCATGGCCTTTATCTGCAAAAGGAGCTCTAGATGAACAAGCCGAGTGTTTCTGCCGGCGTCGTTGCCGGCGTTGCTCTGGGAGCCGCGGCGCTTGGTGCGGCCGCTGTCGCTGTTCGTGCTGCCTGTCTGCAGGTTGCGCGAACCCGCAATGGGTTGGCGCGCGTGAAACGCGTGCACGATGAGGGCGGCGATGAGATTCGCGTGCTCGTGCAGGGCGGCGTCTACCAAAGCGCAAGCTATGTTGGCGATCGTTGGGCAGAGCCCGTCTTTGCGTATTATCGTGCATTTGACGATGTGTTTGAGGCCGAGGACGCAATGCGTGACGCTTATGGTCACGGTATCGACCGTACGCTTATGCTGGGCGGCGGTGGGTTTGCCTATCCCAAGTTCGCGCTGATGTCGCACGAGAGCTTGCGCATGGACGTCATTGAGTACGATGCCGAGATTACGCGCCTGGCGCGCCGTTGGTTCTACCTGGACGAGCTGGAGCGCGCGGTGGGCGACCGCTTGCGGGTGATTACCGCTGAGGCTCGCTCATATCTGGGCGTGACGAGTGTGGGCCATCGTCGCTACGACGTGGTCGTGAGCGATTGCTTTGGCGGTGCCGAGCCCGTACGCGAGCTGGCGACGGTTGAGGCGTTGCGTTTGGTGCGGGGCAGCCTAAATGTCGGTGGCGTCTACGTTGCCAATATCGTGAGTGCAAACGAGGGGAGCGATGTGGCGTTCCTGCGCGACTGTGCCGCCACGGCGCTTGAGGTGTTCGACCATGCTTGGGTGGTCCCATGTGGCGATGCGGAGTTCGGCGGCGAGGAGAACTACCTGCTTATCGCCAGCGACGGCGACTACGCCTTTGCCGAAGCTGTGCCCTTCGACACCGACTTCCTCGGCACCGTCCTTCACGACAAGTAAGTCTTTCCGTCCCAAAAAGACTGGTCTTAGGCGTGGTCGCGCCAGCTGAGGACGCGCTGTTTCATGCCCTCGATGTCGAGCACGCCTTCGGCGAAGCCTTTGCGCACGAGCTCCTCGGGAACGTACTCGTCGTAGCGATCAAAATAAGGTACCTCGCCGGGATAGACGAGCTCGATGGGGTCGAAGTCCTTTTCGGCCTCGGCTGCGAGCACCTCAAAGAACGTCTCCTCGTCGGCCTTCATCTTAAACTGCATAAAGTATGGACGCGACGGATCGAGCCCGCGAAGGCCCAGCTCCGCGGCACACTTAATCTTGAGCATACGTTCGAGCGCCAGAAAGGCGTAGCTGCCCAACCAGGGGAAGAGCACCCAGGTGTCGCCACCCAGGTTGATGAGCGGTTTGGTCCCCGCACCCGAAATCTCGGCGGTATGACGAGCCTGTGCAAGGCGTGCCCGTGCGTTGCCCATGAGGTACGGATATGCCGCGTGCTCGTTGAGCGCCTTGCGTATGCGCTCGAGTACATGCGTGTTAATGTCGCCGGGGCAGTCGCCAAAGTATGCCGGCACACGACCTTTGACTTGCGTGGCAAAGACGGTGTGTCGCTTCCAGTCCACTTCCTCGACTATCCAGCAGTGTCCGGCGATGGCGATGCGCTCACCGGGCGGGGGCGGATTAACAATCGTGCCCAGCTCGGCCGATTCGCTGCGAACGGTGAACTCCTCGTTTTCCTGGAACACAGCGTAGAACTTAAAGTTGTTGATGATGCGCTCGCCCGCGAGACCCACGATGAGCCCGCCACCTTCGGTGACCTGGATATGGTCGATCTTAATGAGGTGACGTAGCAGCACACGGTAATCGTCTGCCGAGACACGGTGGAAATAACTGAGCGTGAGCACGCGCTGGGCTAGCTCGGCCGGCGTGAGCTCGCCGGTGCTGGCGAGCGTCGACATGGTCTGGTGGTAGAGCAGGCTGTAGGGGAGTCGATCGAGCTCGGGCGGCTCGACCCACTTTTCCTCGCGATAGAGTTGTACGAGCGCGATGCCCTGCAGGAGCTTCCAGGGTATCGTTTCGGGCATCATCGTGCGCGGCTCGGGTTCTTCCTCGCGCATGACAAACCACATCTCGGGCGGAAGGTCGCGACGGCCTGTGCGCCCCATGCGCTGCAAAAAGGAGCTGACGGTAAACGGCGCGTCAATCTGGAACGCGCGCTCCAGGCGACCGATATCAATGCCGAGCTCCAGCGTGGAGGTGGTGACGGTCGTCTGCGCCTGCTCTTCGTCGCGCATGAGCTCCTCGGCCGTCTCGCGCAGCGATGCCGAAAGGTTGCCGTGGTGGATGAGAAAGCGGTCTGGCTCGTGCCGGCTCTCGCAGTAGCTGCGCAACATGGAGCACACGGCCTCTGCCTCCTCGCGCGAGTTGGCAAAGACCAGGCACTTGCGGCCGCGGGTATGCTCAAAGATGTAGCCCATGCCGGGGTCGGCGTTGTCGGGTGCGGTGTCGGTGGGGTTGAGCAGTGCCTGTTCGGTTGCCTGCGGGATGTCGACTTCGCCCTCGGGGGCTGAGGAAGTTCGGCGGTCCTTGGGAGCGGCCTTGCCCCGTGCCCGCTCACGACGTTGACGGCGCTCCTCTTGTGTGAGTTGTCCGCTGTGACGCATGTCTTGGGCGCCGGCGGGCAGTGCCGCGGATGCCGCCTCGATGCGCTCGCATGCGAGCACTTCGGCTTCCTGCGGACCTGTGCCCATGAATCCCCGCTGCTGTGCCTGGGGGCCCGAGTTGTAGAAGTGCTCCATGGAGATGCGCCACACGCGACGCGGTTCTTCAAAGCGGGGGATAACGCAGTTGCGCCCCGTTCCCTGTGAGAGAAAAGCGCCCGTGCGCTCGGGGTCGCCGATGGTGGCCGAAAGGCCAATGCGTCGAGGCTGCACGCCGGCCATGCGCGAGAGCCGCTCGATAAGGCAGAGCGTCTGCCCGCCACGGTCGCCGCGCATGAGCGAGTGGACCTCATCGATGACCACGTAGCGCAGGTCGCAAAACATGCGCGGGATCGCCATGTGCTTATGGATCAGGAGCGCCTCGAGCGACTCGGGTGTAATCTGCAAGATGCCGCTCGGTTTTTTGATGAGCTTAGCCTTGTGCGACTGCGAGACATCGCCATGCCAGTGCCAGACAGGGATATCGGCCTCTTCGCAGAGGTCGTTGAGACGGACGAACTGATCATTGATGAGCGCCTTGAGGGGGCCGATGTAGAGGGCGCCCACGCTCGCGGGCGGGTTCTCCCAAAACTCGGTCAGGATGGGAAAGAAGGCTGCCTCGGTTTTGCCGGAAGCCGTGGATGCCGTCAGGAGCACATTGTCTTGCGTGTTAAAGATGGCGTCTGCCGCTGCAACCTGGATAGAGCGCAGACTCTCCCAATCGTGGGAGTAGATGAAGTCTTGGATAAACGGAGCATATCGGTCAAAGGCGTTCACGGGGCCTCCTCTCAAATACGAACCTCTTAACGCGGTGGCCAAGGGTTTGCTGCATTACCGCCTCAACGTTTGCCCAGATAAAACCAGCCAAAATAAACCTGTCCCTTTTTGGCAGGTTAGATGGTGAATTCGGCGAAGTTGCGGTCGCCGTCTGCGGTGCCGGTGTCGCCTGTTGCGGCTGCTGGCACCAGCGCGTCGCCGCCGACGCTTTGCAGCAGCTCGGCCACATTTGCATCGGGGTTCTGACACAGGATATCGAGCAGCTCGATAAAGTCACGGATGACCTCACGCGGTGTCAAGTGCATATCGGCTCCCACGCGGCCAAACTCAATCTTGAGGAAGTCCACCAAGTCGTTCTCGGTAAGCGTGGGCGTCCAGCCAAAGTAGCCGGCGTGAATTTGCATGAGTTTTTCGATCAGCACCAGTAGCTCCTCGTAGGTGAGCGGCTGCAAGCGGATGATGGGCGCGAGCATGTCCTTAAGGTCCTCGCGTGCAAAGCGACCCTGAGCGAGCCGGCTGCGCAGAGCCTCGTAGGAGAATACGCCGCGGCGGCGGTCCTCGATGGAGGTCGGCGTGCCGCCCATGATCATGCCCAAGTACTGCGCCTTGCCCTGGAGCGTGTCGTTGTACATGGTGAGGATTTTCTCGTAGTTGTACTGGCGCGTGATGGCGTTGGGAATCTTGTACAGGTTTACGAGTTCGTCGATGAGCACCAGCATGCCCTTGTATCCGCTGCAGACCAAAAAGCGTGCAATGAGCTTAACGTAGTCGTACCAGTCGTCATCGCTGATGATGGTCGAGGAGCCCAGCTCAGCGCGTGCCTCGCTCTTGGTGCGGTATTCGCCGCGGATCCATTTGGTCACGCGGCTCATGGCCTCTTCGTCGCCCTCGGATACGGCCGTGCGATAGCGGCGGAGCATGCGGGTGAAGTCGAAGCCGTGGACCATCTCCTCGAGCGGGGCCAGTTGGGCATTGACGACCGACTCGTCGACGTCGGCGCACGAGGCGACCCAGCGATCCAGAATAAGGTTGAGCGCACCGCCCTCAGGGCGCGTCTTGGTCGATATGTTGCGGATGAGCTCGCGGTAGGTGGCAAGGCCCTGTCCCTGACCGCCCTGCAGGCGGCGCTCAGGGGAAAGGTCGGCATCAGCGACGACGAATCCCTCGCCCATGGCATGCGTTCGGATGGTCTGAAGCAAGAAGCTCTTGCCGGCGCCGTAGCGACCGACTAAGAAGCGGAAGCTCGCGCCGCCATCGGCGATGAGACTCAAATCGGTGAGCAGGGCGCGAATCTCGACCTCGCGACCCACGGTGATATAGGGAAGGCCGATGCGCGGGACCACGCCGCCCTTGAGTGAGTTGAGAATGACGGCGGCGACGCGTTTGGGTACACGGGGCGCTGCGGATGCGGTATCACTCATGGTCTAGGTATCCTCTCACGTCTGCTTCGTAGTCCTCGATAATCTGCGGCCCTGCCGCGCTAAATTCAATTACGGTGTCGCCCACCAGGTCAAAGAGCGCCTCGTTGATGCTGTCGACGAGCATGTCCTCGCTCTGCCCCGATTGCACTACCGCCGATTCCGCCTGTACTGCGTTGTGCTCGAGCAGCGCGCGGAGATAGGCGTCTGCGGCAGGCGCGAGTTCGGTTGCGGTGCCAGCGGGTGCAGTCGATACGACCGCTGGCGTCGGTGCGAGGAGCGGTGCCACGACGCCAAACTGTTCGGTGGAAATGGTTGGCTCGTCGGCTTTGTTGCGCTCCGTAGGCGCCGCGATCGGCTCGGCCATCACGTCGGTCGCAGGCTTGGCTTCCGGTTGCTCGGATTCCGCCGTATCGACCTCTGTGGGCACATCGTCCTCGCGCTCTTCGTCGATCAAAAGCGCTTCGCGCGTTTGCGCAGCGGCGCTCCGAATGTGCCCCAGCTGAGTCAGGTCGATATCGATCTTGACGGGCTGGTGTGCGGCGTCCCACGAAAGCCATGCCACAATCTCGTCATCGATAATCTTGGACATATATTTGGGGACCTTTTCTTCCTTAAGGGGATGGGCGGGGTCCAGCGCCAGGCGCAGGCGTTGGTCGCAGGCGCGCATCATTTCACCGAGCTTGCTGCTCTTTTGCCTACTACCATGGATACGCATACATTCCCAAAAGCCGTTTTGGCAACGGTAGATATGGATGGGATCCAGGCGGTATTCGCAGTCCTCGTGGCGCTCGGGCGCAAAGAATACGGCCGAGGCAAACATGGTGTAGGGCATGGCCGTCTCCTCCCCAAACAAGCTCGCTACGATGCCGGTCTTTCGGTGCGTGTCATAGTAGCGCGCCATGCGGACATACACGGCGCATGCCACGTGGCGCAGATCGCGGTGGTGGCTGCGGTCAAGCCGCGAGTTACTTAGGTTGTACGTGGAGAGGGCGTTGATGGCGGCCATGAGTCGCTCCTCGCGCACCTCATCGGGCGGAAGGGGGAGCGTGGGCTCGGAGGTTTTGCGACGTTTGGGGGTCTGGTCGGACGGTGCCGGTGCCGGTACAAGGTCTCGTGCCGCGCGCCGCAGCTCGATAAGGGCGTTATCGAACATGACGGTTTTAGAGTCACGAAGCAGCTTGGGGTTGAGCCCATGGAATACGGCGTAATCCTGCAACCACACGCGTGCAAACCGATCAATGCCGGGCTCGAAGGCGCGATAGACATCCCAAAAGGCCTTGATCATGTTAAAACCATCGAGTGGGTCATCTACGCCAATGCCGCAAATCAGCTCATAGAGATACAGAAAAGCAAAGGACGTAGACGTTTCCTCGACGGTTCCGCGGCGCACTTGGGCACGCCAGGTAAAGTAGCCGCGCAGCTGCCGGTCGCTCATGGCGTTGTAGGTGGGAAAGTACGACTTAAAGGTGCCGTTGTAGGGGCAATCGTCCTCAAAGTCGGCCATCAGCAGGCCCTGGCGGTAAAAAAGCTCGGCTTCCGAAAGCCAGCGGCCCGCACCGCCCTTGGGGTCATCCTGCCAGCGCGATATCTCGCGCATCTTGCGGTATTGGTCGGGAAGGAAGTTCTGCATCTGGCGACCGGTTTTGAGAATCGGCTCGTCTGCGTAGACTTCATGTGAGAAGCGGGCAGACTGATGGGTCCGGGCCTCGGCCATAATGCGCTCGATGAGCATTTTGATGTCCTGGTCGGCCACCGCTTCTCCTCTCCTAACGCCGCTTCGGTGACCTCATATCATAGCACAGCATCAAACAGGTGTTCGAGATACTGCTGCGTAGATAGATTTAGAACAGGAGGGCGTAGATGACGGCGATGACGACGGAGGGGAGCATATTGGCCGTGCGGAAGGTCTGAGGACGGATGAGGTTGACGCCGACGCAGAAGATGAGCATGGAGCCTACGAGCGAAAGGCTGTTGAGGGCTGCTGTGGTCATGATGGGGGAGAGCGCGCCGGCAAACAACGTGATCGTCCCCTGGAACACGGCTACGGGCAGGGCCGAGAAGATGCAGCCGCGTCCGAGCGACGCCGTCATGGTGCAGACGATGATGCAGTCCAGCGCTCCCTTGAGGGCGAGCGTGGACCAGTCGCCGAGCAGGCCGTCTTGGATTGATCCCACGATAGCCATGGCACCGATGCAGACGGTCAGCGATGTCGAGACAAAAGCGTTGGTGAACTCGTTATCGCTCTCGCTGCCGGTTTTGCGCTTGAGCATTTCGCCAAGGTTCTCGATGGCAGCCTCCAAGTTGATGGCCTCGCCGATGAGCGAGCCGAGGGCGAACGAGACAATGAGCATGGTGGTACCGGTGGTCGCCAGCGCCTTTCCATCGATAAGGAGCATCTTTTGCATGGTGCCGCCAAGGCCGATAAACAGGACGCACAGCCCCGATGCTTTCATGAGCGTGTCTTGGATGCGCGGTGTAATGAAGCGACCGCCCGCTAATCCCAAAAGACCGCCCGCAACTAAAAGCACAACGTTGATGATTGTTCCCAAGCCCGGCATGAGCCCTCCTGTATTGATGCCAACGTGGCAATCGTAGCAGAGTGGAATGCGAGGTACATCGCGACTCATCTAATACGTTATATAAGTGGTGTTAGGAATGATGTGCAGCATTTAAGCCTCAGGTGGTTGTCGGGACATAGGGATAGTATTCAAAGCGCAGTGTCATAAGCCGCTGCGGGGATTCAATAGCCGCGGCGATGATATTGGCATCGCGGGCACGATCAAACCCTTCGAGTTCGATCTGATACGAGACGTCTTGCATAATGTCCAGACGTCGCCAGGCTAGGAGTGTGTCACCATCGAATTCCAAGGTCTTGCCTCCGTCTGGAGCAACGGCGTATAGACGCAGCTTGGCGGTGGTTGCAGGGTCGACAACTGTGACCTTTTTAATTTCGTTTCGAGTATTCTTGGCGCCCAACAAGGTGAGTAGTGTTGGGGCCACGACCTCGCCCGATGGCAAAAAGACGACTTCGATGGATTCAGGAAATGCGATGATAGCCGACTTGCGGACGGGCTGATTGGCGGCGGCAACTTCGATGTTCGCAGCGTCGATGACCTCCGTGTGGTCGAGCGCGGCAAGCACGCAGCAGTTACCTTCATCGATCTCTTGAGGATCAGCAAGCCCCAGACTGTCCGCGAGCTCGGGATCGTTTGGATCGGCAGCGGGCTCATTCGGTGCTTCGAAAGAAGCTGGGATGCCGTTTGTCGGCGACGGCGTGTCGCCCGCACCTGCTTCTTTGACCGCGCTCTCCTCTTGTATGGTTGCGTTGATGGGTTCGTCGTTTGGGGGGAGCGTCTTGGCGTCAAGCGCGGAGGGGAGAATTCCGATGGCTCCGGATCCGTTCCACTCCATTTCGAGAAGCGCCGGGTCGGCAAGAATGCGTTGCCTGCTTTGCGCGTGGGCATCGATTTCAATAGGGCCTGCCTCTATCCCTCGTGTAAGGCTGAGTGATCCGGCTGGCTTCTCGAAATGAGCGTCTGTGTCTTTGGTGCTGACGGCGTAGAACAGCAGGGACGCTTCTCCCGCCGCGATGGCATCGGTGTCGGCTTTGGTCAGCCGCAACGATGCCGTGAATGAGAGGGTGGGCTGCGTGTCGTCTGCATTCGCGGCGGCGCAGCCCAGACATATACCGCCTCCTTTCTCAAAAAACGTACCGTCGAAGGCGACCTTCGCTCCGTTCGCCGAGTCATCGATCGAAGCGATGTCGATGCGCAGCTCTAAATTGCATGGATCGCCATCTGCGTCGAGCACAACCGAGCGCCACGTGCAGACGGCGTACCCCGCCTGGGAGCCGTTTGCCTTGTTCGAACGATTGATATCCACGACTATCGAACCGTCCGTATTACGACGAAGGCATCCCGAGGTTGAGATTGCAGCCTGTGCGATCGAAAAACGCTTGCACGCAATGGCGCTCGACGGATTTGATGCGGAGCTTAGGGCTGCTGGTAAGGAGTCTGCCATGACAGGAGTCGCCCAAGCGGCGACAGGCGTTCCGGTTGCGAGCGCGCCGCAGAGTGCGACGACGGGCAAAAGGTTCTTCGATGCCATGGGGTCTCCTTAGCTAATTTAGTGCGGCCTGTCCGTGTTTTGTTTCTGGCTGCGTTTGATGTGCAGGCCGAGGCCGGCGGTTCCCGCGCCTGCTGCTGTGGCGCCTGCTGCCAAGAGCCATCGTCCATCGCCTGTCTGCGCCAATGGTTCCTCGCGGTCGCCGCGGTCGAGCCCCGAGAGGTCGACCGTCACTTGCGTGGCGGCCTGCGCCTGTTCTTGCTGGGCAAAGGCCATGGCTGGGCCAAACGCTAGGATGCTGACGGCGGCGGCCAGGGCGACGGCCTTATGCCGTGTGCGCACCGGGCTCGACCGTCCAGGTGATCGTTGCAACCTGATCGCCTTCGCCGGTTACGTGGAAGATATCGCGCGTGACGCGGGCGACGTTTCCGCTTGTCTTGAGCTTAATTTTGTCCGTGCCGCCGGCAATGCCCTGGTAGCCCATGTCGAAGGCTGCATTCTTGGAAAGATCGAGGCCTGTCCCCTGCGTTGCGGCACTGGCGTTCTGGAGTGCGCCGTCGGGGCCGACCTTAAAGTCGATGGAGTTCTGCGCGGTTCCGGCCTTGGCGTCGGCGGCAATGGTCCAGGTGTTCATGGCGTCGATTTTCATGTTGGTGACATGGATGCCGTAGGCCGAAAGATTGTCGATGGTGATCGCGTCTTCTGAGGGACCCTGAAGCGTGCCGTCGGCTTGGGCGACGAAGGGAATAACCGTCGGTGCGTTGAACTTGATGTTGTCGATCTCGGTCCTGACCATTACCTTCGTGGTTCCAACGCGCCCGGCTGCCATAGCTGGCGTCGGGGCGGCGCCCATTGCGAGCGCGAGCGCGAGCCCTGTGCCCACGACGAGCGCTCTGACTCCGTTCATGTTCCTGGTGATGTCCATGGTCGTTCCTTTTTATTCGCCGCGGGCCGTCCCCGCGATGATTGGACGAATGCTGGTGAATTGCATGCGGTGCCGTGTCGGCCGGAAGGCTAGTTCTCGGTTTGCTCAACCCGTACCTTGACACGTGTCGGATTGCCGTGGCTGTCGAGGGTCTTTGCATCGAGTGCCTGGATCTCGATGTACGCCTCGCCTTCTTTGATGTCGCCGGCGGGGCACGTCTCGATTGTCTTGCCGGTCTCGACCACACCGGATTCGTACATGGTCTCGTCGTTTTGGATGACGCGGAATCGCTGGGGAAATTTATTGTCTTGGACGTTTTGCACGTTGACGCGCAGTTTGCCGTCCTCCTGCAGCTGAGCGACCGGCGCGACCGAAATCGTCATCATGTTGTCGCGGACGATGGCGTCGAGCTCATCTTGGATTTCCTGGCGCGTTTTGCCCTCGGCCGTCGTAACCGAAGCGCCCGCCTCGGGTACGGGCTGCGACTGCCAAACGTATAGTCCTACGGCGACAAGGGCACAGACGATGGCCAAGCAGGCAACGATGAGCTTCTTGCGACGACCCAGGCCTGCAAAGTGGGGTGGCTTCTTCGCGCTCATGCGGCATCCTTGGCGGTATAGACGCGCGCAAAGGTGGACGGGTCCGCTCCAAAGAGCATGTGAAGCATCAGACGGCGCGAGTAGACGAGCTCGTCGAAGTCGGGAGGGAGCTCGATGTCGTGGATATGCGCGATGTGGTGGGCGAGCGCCGAGAACGACTCGGGGTCGCAGATCACATCGGTGGTAACGTGGTAGACCGTCGTATCGGGGAATGCCTCTTCGTCGAAAGGCAGGAGATGGGGATCGTCGTCGACTTCGATGGCGATGCCGTACTGGGGCCAGTAATATGCCATGGGAACCTCCCTGCTTCTGGGCCAAAACTTCTATCGGTTTTGGCTGTCGACGCCGACCGTATCAGCCGTTACTTGACCAATTGCTGACCAAATGCTTGACGGATTGGCGTCTCCGCAGGTAAAAGGCGGCAAAAAATACTCCAACTTTTTTCGAGCGGCAATCGCGCGGTCAGTGACGGCGGGGCCATATGTGTTAAAAGCATCGTCTGCCGAGGAAATCAAGCCGCTCGCCGAATTGCACGAACGTAAAAAACGCCAATTATGGAGACGGTCTCGAACACGTCGACGAAACGATGCGGTAACATCTCCCTGCAAACACTGTAGTTAGCTAAAGGGGGAGTTCGCGTGTCTGCAACCATCAAACCCTTCACCGACGAGTTCGAAGAGTATGGCCGCGATGAATCTCGCGCATCGGGCGAGGCCTCGAGCATCTCGTTTCCGACAACGGAAAACGAGGTCCGTGCCATTTTGGAAAAGCTCCATGCCGAGCGTGTTCCGGTAACGGTTCAGGGCGCCCGAACCGGCCTTGCCGCCGGCGCCGTGCCCCACGGCGGGCATATCCTCAATACTTCCCGTATGAATCGCTACTTGGGCCTTCGTCGCGATGAACAAGGCCAATTTCTGCTGCGCGTGGAGCCGGGCGTTGTGCTCTCGGAGCTGCGCAAGCAGCTGAGCAAGAAGGTGCTGCCGACTGCTGGTTGGGACCAGGCATCGCTTGAGGCCTACGAGGAGTTCCAAGAGGCCCCCGAGCAGTTCTTTCCCACCGATCCCACCGAGACGTCTGCCTGTCTGGGCGGCATGGCGGCATGCAACGCCTCCGGCGCCCGCAGCTACGCTTACGGCCCCATGCGCCCACATATCACGGGACTCCACGTCGCGCTGGCTGATGGCGATTTGCTTGAGCTTCAGCGCGGCGAGGCTTTTGCCCAGGGCCGCCACCTGTCGCTCGTGACGGCAGCGGGCCGTGCACTCGAACTCGATCTTCCCGGATATACCATGCCCAAGACAAAAAATGCCTCAGGCTATTTCGTTGCGGACGAAATGGACGCCATCGACCTCTTTATCGGTGCGTGCGGCACGCTCGGCGTCATTACCGAGCTCGAGATCGCCCTGCAGGCGGCGCCTGCGGTCGTTTGGGGTGTGAGCTGCTTTTTCGATAGCGAAGACAAGGCCGTGTCCTTTACCGATTCCGTGCGTCCCGTCCTGTCCCATGCGGCTGCCATCGAGTACTTCGATGCTGGCGCCCTGGATATTCTACGTCGCCAGCGCGAGCAGTCGACGGCGTTTGCCTCGCTGCCGGCGCTCGACAAAGACGCCAAGGTCTGTGTCTATGTGGAGCTCGACTGCGACGACGAGGCGCAGGCGACTGAGGAGCTGTATCACTTGGGGTGGGTACTGGAGCTTGCGGGCGGCAGTGACGATGCGACATGGGTCGCGCGCACCGAGGTCGATCGCGAGTGTCAGCGATTCTTCCGCCATGCGGTCCCCGAGAGCGTCAACATGCTTATCGACGAGCGCCGCCGCACGGATCCCACCATCACCAAACTGGGCTCGGACATGTCGGTGCCCAACGCGCGCCTGGCCGATGTTGTTGCCCTCTATCGCCGTACGCTGGCCGAAAGCGGGCTTGAGTCTGCCGCCTGGGGACATATCGGCAACAACCATCTGCACGTGAACATCCTGCCGCGCGATGCACGGGACTATCGCCGCGGTGGAGAGCTCTTTGCCCAGTGGGCGGCCGAGGTCACGGCCATGGGCGGCGCCGTCTCCGCAGAACACGGCGTCGGCAAGATCAAGGCGGGCTTCTTGGAGACGATGTACGGTCACGAGGCCATGGTCGAGTCGGCGCGGCTCAAGCTCCAGCTCGATCCTGACGGGCAGCTGGGTCGCGGTAACCTGTTTTCGGAGAAGCTCTTGGATGAGCTCGTCCAGAAAGGGGGCGCGTGAAGATGAGCGATTTCCATATGGTGGTGTGCGTCAAGGCCGTGCCGGGCAGCACCGAGGTCAAGATGGACCCCAAGACCAATACCATCGTGCGCGATGGCAAGCAGGCGGTCATTAATCCCTTTGACGCGAGTGCTTTGGAATGCGCGCTGGCGCTGAAGGACGACTTTATCGGCTTTGGCATGGATGTGCGCGTGACGGTGGTGTCGATGGACATCCCCGCGACCGAGTCACTGCTGCGCGACTGCATCGCCCGCGGTGCCGACGACGCGCTGCTGCTGACCGATCGCGCCTTTGCAGGTGCCGATACCCTGGCAACCACCTATGCCCTCAAGTGCGGCATCGAAGCGCTCGACGAGGACTTCGACCTGCTCATTTGCGGCAAGATGGCGGTGGATGGCGATACGGCCCAGATCGGTCCCGAGCTTGCCGGTGCCTTTGAGATTCCCTGCGTGACCGACGTGAGCTGCGTGCAAAGCGCGGGCTTTACGACGTGTGGCTCGCTGGCGCTCGTTCACGGATGCGATGCCGGCGAGGAGACGGTGTATCTTGAGATGCCGTGCGCGATGACGACTGCCAAGGAGATTGGCCAGTTGCGTATGCCAAGTATTGCCGGTATTCGTGCGGCGGAGGAGGCGGACGTGCGCGTGGTCAGTGCCGCCGACGTGAACGCCGACCCCGCGCGTTGCGGCCTTGCCGGGTCGCCGACACAGGTCGTGCGCTCGTTTGTGCCCGACCGTGACCAAACGTGCGAGACCGTTGAGGGGACGGCGTCCGAGCAGGCGGCAAAGCTTGCCAAGATTATCGAGGGGATGGCATAGATGAGCGGACTGATTATCGATAGCGAAGCCTGTATCGGCTGCGGTCGCTGCGTTCGCGCCTGTGCCTCGGGTGGCATCGTAGTGGAAGGCGAGCGACCCAGCCGATGCGCCCGCGTAACCGACGGCTGCATCCTATGCGGTGGATGCGTCGACGCCTGCCCCGTCAACGCTATCTCGATCGAGCGTGACGAGGCCGCTGGTACGGTGGACCTTGATGCATATCGAGACATTTGGGTATTCGCGCAGACCGACGAGCACGATACGGTGATTCCCGTTGCCTATGAGCTTATGGGCAAGGGCCGCGAGCTTGCCGATGCTCGCGACTGCCGTCTGGTGGCACTGATCGGTATGGGTCCCGAGGGTTCTCTCGGCGACCTGGAGCATCTGGTTTGCGCGGGCGCCGACGAAGTCCTGGCCTGTCGCGACGAGCGCCTGCGCCAAAACGATGCGGAGGTCTACGCCCGCTTGATCTGCGATTTGGTAGCCGAACGCAAACCCGAGGCCATCCTATACGGTGCGACCGCTTTTGGCCGCGAACTGGCACCCGGCGTTGCCGTGCGCTTGCAGACGGGCCTTACGGCTGACTGCACCGTACTTTCGATGGATACGGAGACGGGGCTGCTGCAGCAGACACGCCCGGCGTTTGGCGGCAACCTGATGGCCACCATCGTCTGCCCCAATCATCGTCCCCAGATGGCAACGGTTCGTCCCGGCATCTTTAAGGCGCCCGACTTTGACTACGACCGCTCCGGCACGATCACCCAGATATCGCTTGCGGATGATGCTAAGGCTCGTGTCGAGATCTCGATTCCCGCCGAGGAGTGGAGGCAGCAGGCCTCGATCGCCGATGCCGAGCGCTTGGTCGTGGTGGGCCGCGGCATTGGCTCCAAGAAGAATCTGCCCCTGATGCGAAGGCTCGCCGAGGCTCTGGGAGCCGAGCTTGGTTGCACGCGACCTGTCGTGGAGGCCGGCTGGTTGGAGTGTCGCCATCAGATTGGCCAGACCGGCGTATCGGTTTCGCCCAAGCTTCTCGTGAGTATCGGTGTTTCGGGCGCCATCCAGCATCTTGCCGGCATCGGTGGGGCAGAGTGCATTATCGCCATCAACGAGGACCCGGATGCCCCCATCTTTGGTGCTGCCCAGTACAAGGTTGTCGGCGATGCCGTCGAGGTCGTCGAGGAACTGCTGGCCCAGCTTGAGCGCTAGGCGCGCGCCAGCCAGTCGCGCATCTCGTCCTTAAGGCGGCTCCAAGTCGCCTGCGTGGCGGGGTCGGTAAAGGGCCGCGTAATGCCAAAGGGCGCGTCGAGCAGGCGGTAGATATCGCCCTGCTCGCGCGCCAGCGTGCGGCTCGCTGGATAGACGAGCTCAAACATAAAGCAGATGAGTCCCACCAGGTAGTCCGCCGGCTCGTTGCGCTCGTCGCGCGCGACGCACCGATGCTCGTCAAAGGCGGCAAGCGTCGGTACCGAGAAGCGACTGGCTAGAAACGCGTCCTCATCCACCTTGAGGATGGTATCGACGGTGCTGTCGGCGATGGTGCGCATAATGTCGATCTTGTCGCCATCGCGCACGATATCGCAGAAGCACCGTGTACGCTCGTCGAGTTGTGCCGGCAGGCGAAAGTCGCTGTGATAGGCGATGCTCGCTCGGATGAGCTCGTCATGCGCACCGGTTTCGATAAAGTCACGGATGTTTGTCGTGGCGGGTGCATCGGCGGGATTCTCGCCAAAGAGGACCTCGATGCCCAGCGCCGCATGGCTCATGCTCTCGGCGTCCTTAAAGGTGTCCCAGCGTCGCAGCTGCTCAAAGCGGCCCATATCGTGTAGCAGGCCGCAAAGCCATGCCAGGTCAATATCTTCTGACGACCAGCCCTGCTCGCGCGCTACGGCATCGCATGCCTCGGCCACGTGGTACGTATGCTCGATTTTGAGCGCGATGCGTGGGTTGGTAGCGTCGTAGGCATCGGTGTAGCTTTTGAAGGCCGCGCGCGCCCGGTCTCGATCGATAGCTGTCATAATGACTTCCTAAAAAGTTGTGTCTTTCGATCCGGTGGCAATTGTAGGTGAACTCGGTTGCTGTCGGATGATGATTCTGCCGTATCGCTACATGCGGCTCGGAGACCTTGTCAGGATGAGAAGCGTATGGTGTTCAAAATCGTTAGAACCGTCTGGCCGGTGATGCTTACCTATGTTGCAATAGGCGCGCCGTGCGGAATGATCATGGGGCAGACGGGAATGGAGCCCTGGATGGTCTTTGCCCTGAGCAGCACGTTTGTGACGGGCAGCGGCCAGTTTATGATCTGCAATCTTTGGCTGGCGGACGTGGCGGCACCTTCGATTATCGCGAGCGTTGCCGCCATCTCCTCGCGTTTTGCGCTTTACTCGGCATCGATCGCGCCGCATCTGACGGGTGCCTCGAAGCGTCAGACGCTGGCTGTTGCCGCGACACTTACCGAGGAGGCATATGGCATCTCGCTTGCCAAGTTGGTTGAAGGGGAGGATTGGGGCCCGCGCGAGTCCTTTGTGCTCAACGTGATCCTCATCGCAACATGGGGCGTTTCGTGTACGATGGGCACCATCGTCGGCGCCGTTGTCGATGTTCCCACCGCCATTGCAGCCTTTGTCTGCACCTCGCTCTTTATCTGCCTGCTCTTTTCGCAGCGGCTGTCGCGCGGCAACGTTGTCGCGGCGGTTTCGGGCGCGGTGTCCGTCGCCGTATGCAAGTTCTTGGGCCTCACGAATATTGCCGTGCCGGCAAGCGTCGTGGCCGGCATTGCCATTGCGTTGGCGTGCGATGCTGTATTTGACGGAAGAGGTGCCCGCGATGCCCGTTAACGAGTTCTTGGTTCTGTGGCTGTCGTCGTGGGCTGCTATCGCGTTCTTTCGCATCGCGCCGGCGTTCGCCTTGCGCGGGCGGACCCTGTCGCCCCGCATTACCGAGGCCCTGGGCTATATCCCGCCCGCTGCCTTTGCCGCGCTGGTCGCCAACGACTTGGTGAGCCCCGGCGCGTTCGACGCGGGACTCTGGCCTGCCTTGGTTCCCTGGATTGCGGCCGTCGGCGTCGTGGTCGTGGCGGTCAAGACAAAATCGATGCTGTGGTGCTGCGTCTCGGGCATCGTACTCTATATTGTCTTGAGCCTTATATAGGGGTGGCGTCGCGGGCGCCGAATCTCATTCCATCCCAACTTGTCGAATTTTTCACCGAGCTGGTCTATTTCTTCTGGTACCATGGTCAAACTTTACTGTAGCAAAGCATGACGTGGGCTTTTGTTCCGCGTCAGCGGAAATGGGGGTTTCATGGCACAGGAAGCGACTGCCAACGAGCAAAAGAAATTCAAGGTTCCGCGCATCCCGGGCGACATCATGATCTATCCGATGATCGTCGGTCTTTTGCTCAACACCTTCTGCCCGCAGGTTTTTGAGATCGGCGGCTTCTTTACGGCTGCCTGCCGCGGTGGCTCCAATACCATCGTCGCCGCGATCCTGCTGTTTGTGGGCGCCGGCATCAGCTTCAAGTCCACGCCGGGCGCCATCAAGACCGGCATTGTCGTGCTGATCCCCAAGCTGGTCGTCGCAGCGGCTCTCGGCCTAGGCGTGGCATATTTCTTTAACGACAACTTCCTGGGTCTGAGCTCCGTGTCTATCATCGGCGGCATCACGTTTTGCAACATGGCGCTCTATACGGGCATCATGGGCGAGTTCGGCGATGAGTCCGAGCAGGGCGCCGTCGGTATCCTGTTCTTTACGGCCGGCCCCGCCGTCACGATGATCATCCTTGGTGTTTCGGGCCTTGCCAACATCCCTGTCGGTACTATCATCGGCTCCATTTTGCCGCTCGTTATCGGCATGGTTCTGGGCAACCTGTTCCCGTTTATCAAGAACCTGCTAGTTCCCGGTGCCAACCCTGCGATTGCCGTCATCGGATTTCAGCTTGGCGCGTCCATGAGCCTGTCGAGCTTTATCACCGGTGGTATTTCCGGCATCTTGCTGGGCCTTGTCACGCTGTTTGTCGTCGGTCCCATCACCTTTGCGTTCGAGCGCCTGTGCGGTGGTAACGGCAAGGCTGCCGTGGCTTGTTCCACCATCGCCGGCACGGCTATGACCACGCCGGTTGCTCTCGCCGAGGTCGCGCCGCGCTACGCCGAGCTTGCGCCCACCGCGTACGCCCAGATCGCCACTGCCGTTATCATCACGGCAATCATGGCTCCGATTCTGACCGGCTGGGTCGACAAGAAGTTCTGCCAGGGCAAGGAGGACCTGTCGCCTGCCGGTGTCGAGGCCATCGAGGAGGCCGTCGCGACCGACATCGATGACGAGTAACGGCCGTTACCGATAATTGATTCCGGCGTGCAATTCGCGCCGTCCGAGCGCCCGAACAGAAACTGTTTTGCAGTGATGTTCGGGCGCTTTGCTATGATTCCCTTTACCCCTGCGGAGTAAAGGGGTGTTTATTGCCCTGATTCGAATTGGGCGATTCTGACCATTCGGATATTGAAGGGATGGCGTCTAGTGGTTAAGGCACTCAAGATTGAGATATTCCTGCTATGCATGATTGTTCTTATCGGGCTTGCCGCGCGAAGTCGTCGCTCCTTGTTCTCGAGCACCCTGCAGCTATTGTTTAGCATGCTTGGCTACACCTCTGCCGCGTACATATTATTCGATATGATCTGGACGCTTTCGGATGGTGCGGACGGCACGTTGGGTATTGCTGCCAACTGGATTTCCAACGCGGTTTCGTTTTCGCTCTTTGCCATCGCGTGTCTCATTTGGTTTATCTATTCCGAGACGATGCAGGGCTCTCGCCTTGTGACCTCGCGCTATAGGGTGGTGCTTGTAACGTTGCCTACGGCTCTGGTGGTCGTGCTGGCTTTTACCAGTTACTGGACGCACGCCTTGTTCTATATCGATTCGCAGGGCGTGTATCGTCGCGGCTTTGCCTATATGATCCAGCCCATTGTCAGCTACTGTTACGTTATACATACGTCCCTGCATGCGTTTGTGCAATCTCGCAGGGTCGAGAGCCTGCAGACGAAGGCTATCTATCGAACCTTGGCATTTTTCGCCATTCCGGCCCTGGTGGGCGGTACCTTTCAGATCGTATACTCGGTGCCTGGCCTTTGTGTCGGCATAATGATTAGCATGTTGCTGCTCTACATTATCTGCCAGGAGCAGCTCATCTCGACCGACCCGTTGACTGGCCTCAACAATCGCAACCGTTTTGAGACCTATATCCTGTCGCTCTTCTCAAATGTGGATCAGGCCGAAGATGTGTATCTGCTCATGATGGACGCCGACGGCTTTAAGCAGATTAACGATCGCTATGGACATGTGGAGGGCGACCATGCTCTTCAGGTTATATCCGCTGCGCTCAAAGAGGTCTGCTCGGCGTCTGGTGGCTTTATCGCACGCTACGGTGGCGATGAGTTCGTGGTGCTCCAAAAGGCAGTGGCGGAACGGGATATCATGCATCTGTGCGCGACAATCAACGACGAGCTCGCGCATGCCGAGGTGCCGTATGCATTGCGGATGTCCATCGGTTACGCGCGGGTCGGCGATAGTGTTGATACCTGGCAAGACTTACTTCGCGCTGCCGATGCGGAGCTTTACCGCGTCAAGGCCGAGAAAAAGAAAGCTGGCGTTCAGATACGCTAGGAAAAGGGGCACACGACCGTTGCGATGGTCGTGCGCCCCTTTTGCGTTTGTGGGGGCCACCGGCCATAATGCCCAGGCGCGGTGCGGCAAGACGGGCGTCTGCCGCCGCGACTCGGTACGAAATCAACGAGAACCAGTGTGCTCCATTAAGCTAAAGTATGCGAATGCCCTCCCTAAAAAGGTGAGTTCGCTAGGCTTTTTTGGGTTTGTTGACGATGATGATGCCGCCGCAGACCAACAGCAGGGCAACGATGACGGTAACGGGGCTCGTGCCCGCGCCTTCGCCGAGCAGCAGCGCGCTCAGCAGCACACCAAAGACGGGGTTCATAAACCCAAAGACCGAGACGCGGCTGACGGGGTTGACGGCAAGCAGGCGCGACCACAGCGAGTAGGCGACCGCGGAGATAAGCGCCATGTAGATGATGAGCGCGATGGCGGGGGCAATCGCCGTGGGGGAGAGCGCGCCACCCATCAAAAAGCCGATGGCGGTGAGGACAAGGCCGCCGACCAAGAACTGCCACCCGGCAAGCAAGACGCCGTCGTGCTCGCGCGAGAAGATGCCAATCAGGCAGGTCGAAAGGGCACCCGCGACGGTGGAGGCTAGGATAAAGCCCTCGCCATCGAGCCTGAAGCCAAAGGTGCCATCCGCGCCCGAAAGGTTGACGAGCGCGACGCCGGCAAAGCCCAGCGCACAGCCAAGCACCTTGGCCGTATTGAGCTTCTCGGTGCGAAACGCCAGGGCGGCAAAGAGGATTGCGAGGAAGTTGGCGCTGGCCTCGATGATGGAGCTCGACATGGCGCTGGCGCGCGAGAGGCCCAGATAGAAAAAGAAGTACTGCCCGATAGTCTGGAAGAGCGACAAGACAAAGATGGGCTTGATGTCGCGAGCCTGCGGAATGAGGGGGCGGCGTTGGGCCGCACTCATCCCAACGATAACCAGGGCGCCGGCAAGCGTGAAGCGCAAGCCCGCAAAGAGCAGCTGCGAGGCGCTGTCGTGCGCGGGAATACCAAAGAGGCCGTAGCCGATCTTGATGCAGGGGAAGGCGGAGCCCCAGAGCGCGCAGCAAACGAGACAGCCCAGGATGAGTCCGGGCAGGGTGGCGAGATACGGCTTGCGGCTTTCCATGATGTCCTTCCTACATGCGCGAAGCAAAAAAGAACCCGCCACCGGATGTGTCGGTGGCGGGTGATGTTACCCGAAGGGATTGTACCCGATGGGAAAGGTTTAAGCGAAGTAGGCCACGCCGCTCTCAAAGATCGGCATGAACTTATCGCCGGGGACATGCTCGGGCACGTTGCGGTACAGGTTGTCGCCGCGACGCTCGGCATGGCCCATCTTGCCCAGGACGCGGCCGTCGGGGCTCGTGATGCCCTCGATGGCGAGTGCGGAGCCGTTGGGGTTGACGGAGAGATCCATGCTGGGCTTACCGTTCTCGCCCACGTACTGCGTGGCGACCTGGCCGTTGGCGATCAGCTGGGCGAGCACTTCATCGTTGGCGACAAAGCGGCCCTCGCCGTGGCTGATGGCGACGGTGTAGGGGTCGTCCAGGCTGCACTGCGACAGCCACGGGGACAAGTTGGACGAGATGCGGGTGCGCACCAGACGGCTCTGGTGGCGACCGATGGTGTTGAACGTCAACGTGGGCGCATCGGGCGTGGCGTCGACGATGTCGCCGTAGGGCACCAGGCCGAGCTTGATCAGGGCCTGGAAGCCGTTGCAGATGCCCAGCATCAGGCCATCGCGGGCCTTGAGCAGGTCGCGGACTGCCTCGGTGACCTCGGGAGCGCGGAAGAACGCCGTGATGAACTTGGCAGAGCCGTCGGGCTCGTCGCCGCCCGAGAAGCCGCCGGGGATCATGACGATCTGGCTTGCGCGGATGCGGCGGGCAAGCTCGTGGGTGCTCTCGGCGACGGCCTCGGGCGTGAGGTTGTTGATCACGAAGGTGTCGGCCTTGGCACCGGCGGCACGGAAGGCGCGGGCGCTGTCGTACTCGCAGTTGTTGCCGGGGAACACGGGGATGATCACGCGCGGGCGGGCGATCATGGCGCCGCCGTACACGTGGATGTCCTTGGCGCGGAAGTCGATGGTCTCGACCTCGGGGGTCTCGCCGGCGCTGCGGTAGGCGAAGACGCCCTCGATGCCGCTCTCCCAGGCCTCCTGGAGCTCGGCGAGCTCGATGACCTCGGAGCCGGTGTCGATGACATAGCCCTCGACGGTGGTGCCCAGGGGCTCGACGACAACGCCGTCGGCGACCTCGGGCAGCTCGGCGTCCTCGGCGAGCTCGACGATAAAGCTGCCGTAGAGCGGGGTGAAGAGGCTCTCCACGTCTACATCCTCGGCAAGCTCGATACCGATCTGGTTACCGACGCACATCTTAAAGAGGCTCTCGGCGCCGCAGCCGTAGCCGGGCGTGGATATGGCCAGGGCGTTGCCGGTAGCAGT
Organism: uncultured bacterium; assembly: GCA_905215765.1. Lineage (GTDB taxonomy): Bacteria > Actinomycetota > Coriobacteriia > Coriobacteriales > Coriobacteriaceae > Collinsella. The sequence continues at coordinate 1,215 of CAJMRP010000012.1, read as the reverse complement.
GAGCGCCTCGACGGCGTCAAACGCGGCGAGCAACTGCTGGGCGTCGGGACGGTAGTCCTCGCCATAGGTGGCGGGGGCGATGCGGACGACGCGGTGCGTGAGGCCCTTGAACTCGGGCGAGACGGCGCGGGCGGCCTTGCCCACGGCGACGGCGAAGCTGATCAGGGTCGGCGGAACGTTGAGCTCGCCGGTCTCGTCCTCAAACGAACCGCTCATGGAGTCCTTGCCGCCGATGGCGCCGGCACCCAGGTCGACTTGGGCCATGAGGGCGCCCAGGACGGCTGCCGTGGGCTTGCCCCAGCGCTCGGCCTCGGTGCGCAGACGCTCGAAGTACTCCTGGAAGGAGAGATAGGCGCGCTTGTGCTCAAAGCCGGCAGCCACGAGCTTGGCGATGGACTCGACCACGGACAGGTAGGCGCCCGCAAACTGGTCGGCCTCCATCAGATAGGGGTTGAAGCCCCATGCCATGGCGCTCGCCGTGGTGGTCTCGCCGTCCACGGGGAACTTGGCGACCATGGCCGAGCTTGGGGTGAGCTGCGTCTTGCCGCCAAAGGGCATGAGCACGGTCGCGGCGCCGATGGTGGAGTCAAAGCGCTCGGAAAGACCCTTGTTGGAAGCGACGTTGAGGTCGGTGACGAGCGAGATCATGCGCTCGGCGAGCGTGGTGCCGGCCCAGCTGGGCTGCCACACGCTGCGGGCACAGACGTGGGCGACCTGGTGCTTGGGTGCGCCGTTGGAGTTGAGGAACTCGCGGGACAGGTCGACGATAGCGACGCCGTTCCAGGCCATGCGCATGCGCGGCTCGGCGGTAACCTCGGCGATAACGGTAGCCTCCAGGTTTTCCTCGGCGGCGTAGCCCATGAACTCCTCGACGTCACCGTCGGCGACGGCGCAAGCCATGCGCTCCTGGGACTCGGAGATAGCGAGCTCGGTGCCGTCCAGGCCGTCGTACTTCTTGGTCACGGTGTCCAGGTCCACGTACAGGCCGTCGGCAAGCTCGCCCACGGCGACTGAGACGCCGCCGGCGCCAAAGTCGTTGCAGCGCTTGATCAGACGGCAGGCGTCGCCGCGGCGGAAGAGGCGCTGCAGCTTGCGCTCGACAGGGGCGTTGCCCTTCTGGACCTCGGCACCCGAGGTCTCGATGGACTCGGTGTTCTGGGTCTTGGAGGAGCCGGTGGCGCCACCGATGCCATCGCGGCCGGTGCGGCCGCCCAG
>CAJMRP010000011.1 GCA_905215765.1 uncultured bacterium | reverse complement strand
GTCACATGCCGCCCCTCGCGCGTGCCCGAGCACACCGCGTTCCACGCGCGATAGACCGCGCGCGACTCCTCGGCAGCCTCCATCTGCGCACGGCGCTCAGGCGTCGCCGACGCCAGGATGCGCTGGCGCTCTGCGTTCAAAAACCCACTGAAGGCGACCGTCTCGCTCTCGCGCTCGTAATTAGCACGTCTCACCCATGCTCACCACCTTGGCTCGATCAAGCAGGTCATCGGTAAAGTATCCCAGGTTGGTCGTGGTTATGACCGTCTGGATATCATCGCCGATCAGCCGCAGAAAAGCACCGCGGCGCTCGCCGTCGAGCTCGCTCATCACGTCGTCCAGAAGCAACAGCGGAGCAGTACCCAGAACATCGCGAGCCACGGCCACCTCGGCCACCTTCCAGGCCAGAACCAACGTTCGTTGCTGTCCTTGGCTGGCAAATGAACGAGCGGAGCGACCCGCCACGGTAAATTCAATCTCGTCGCGATGCGGTCCCACCAACGTCACGCCGCGGCGAATTTCCTCGTCGGCGTGCTCATCAAGGGCGGCCAGCATGCGCTCGTACGCCCAGCCCTTCAGCTCTTCGCGATCCTCGACCTGGGGCAAATCCCCCAGCGTGGACGCATAGGACACGTTGGCGGCTTCACCGGACGCCACTTGCCCGTAGGCAGTGCGCACATGGCCCGCCAGCCGGTCGAGCAGGGCCAACCGGTGCACAAGCAGAGCCGAGCCCGCGCGGGCAATCGAATCGTTCCACGCGCCGAGCATCTCACGGCAGCACCAGGTTTCCTTGAGCAAGGCGTTGCGCTGGGTCACGCAGCGCCCATAGGTGCTCGCAAGATCGGCATAGCGTGCGCTCAGTTGCATGCCAAAGTCATCGAGGGCGGCGCGGCGCACACTGGCGCCCCGCTTAACCATGTCCAGATGGTCGGGGCAAAACAGCACGCTCGGCAGAACCCCGCGCACACCGGCGGCAGAGCATCTCTTGCCGTTGCGGCTAAACGAGCGCTTACCGTCCTCCGCGCTCAATCCCATATCAAGCACGCGGCCGTCGCCCTCGAGCCTCAGCTCGACCTTGCACGAGCCCACGCCGTCATGGACGAGCTCGGCTGCGGTCGGATGCCTAAACGAGGCGCCGCTCGTCAGCAGCTGCAGTGCCTCTATGAGATTGGTCTTTCCCGCCGCGTTGGGTCCCGCAAGTATCGTCACGCCCTCGTCCAGGGCAAGGCAATAGCTCTCAAAACTGCGGTAGTGCGCGACGGAAAGATCGCGGGCGAACATGGTCATGGCGCAGCGCTAGATGCGGACCGGCATGACCAGGTACAGGTAGTTGATCTTGTCGTAGGACTTGAAGATGCCCGCCTGCGAGTAGCTCTTGAGCTCCAGCGTGATCTCCTTCTCCTTGGACAGAGCATTGAGGCAGCCGAAGATGTAGTGGTAGTTGAAGGCGATGGTGCCCGACTCGCCCTCGGCCTCGACATCGATCGTCTCCTGTGCAAGGTCCTGGTCATTGGAAATGGAGGACAGGCCCATCTGCCCGTTCTCGACATCTATCTCGAACTTGACGGCGGGATTGGCGCTCGCAATAACGGCTACGCGCTTGAGGGCGGCGTTAAAGGCGGCAACGTCGATCTTGACGCTCGTCACGCACGAATCGGGGATGAGCTGCTTGTAGTTGGGATACACGCCCTCGATGCGGCGCGACACGTAGGTGGTGTTGCCGGCCTCAAAGACGACCTGGGTGTCGGTAGCCCCGATCATGATGGTCGCCTGGCTGGCCATGATGTTCAGCGCGTCGTTAAAGGCGTCGGCCGGAACGTTGAGCTCAAAGGAGCCTTCGAGGGTCGAGGTCTCGACCTGCGTATCGCACACGGCCAAACGGAAGGAATCGGTCGCCACCAGGCGCACGGTGTTGTTCTCGACTTTCATGTGCACGCCGCCCAGAATGGGGCGAGCCTTGTCGGTCGAGGTGACGCGCCACACGCGGCCGACCATTTCGGACAAGATATCAGTCGGCAGCTCCACGGCACTCTCGATGGCATAGGCCGGAAACTCGGGGAAGTCATTGGCATCGAGCGTGTTCAGGCGGAAAGAGCTCTTCTCGCAACTGATCAGCACCTGGCGTTCGGACAGCTCAAAGGTGACCGGGGCATCAGGGAGAGTCTTGGTGATATTGGAGAGCATCTTACAGGGGATAACCATCTCGCCCTCTTCTTCGACATGCGCCGCGATGCGATGACGGATCGAGATGGTGTAGTTAGAGGTCTGGAATTCCAAGATGCCGTCTTGGGCCTTAACGAGCACGCCCGACAGGATGGGGAGGGTGGATGCCGAAGCGACACCCTTCATAACGACGCCGATGGCTTGTGTAAGCGAGCTCTGGCTGACGGTGAACTTCATCTTTTAATACCTTTCTATAGATATAAATATCTTAATAATAGTAATAGCACTGACGAAACTGTTGATTACTCCCAAAGACGCAGGTCAGACCCAAGAAGAGAATCGACAGCAACCTGTGTGCAACAGGGGTGGTTTTCCACGTTCAAAACCTGCGCAAAACTTTTCATCACCGCGGGTTGGGTTTTAGACACCTTATGCCCGTGGTTTCGACAAGTTTTCAACAGGTGTCTCTATTTCCCTACGAGCGCAGTGTAATTTTATCGCGCAGCGACTTAAGGTCTTCGGTGACGGTGCGGTCTTCCTGGATCATCTTCTGGACCTTTTTGTAGCTCGTGCTGACGGTCGAGTGGTTGCGGTTGCCAAATTCGGCGCCCACCGCCGTGGTCGTCATCTCGCACATCTCGATGGCCAGGTAGATAGCGATATGGCGTGCTTTGGCGATATTGGCGTTGCGCCGCGGGCCGATGAGCTCCTCGTGCGTCACGCCGTACTGCTCTTCGATGACGGACTGAACCGTTTGCACGTTGATCTTTTTGGCCGATGTGTCGAAGTACTGGCTGGCGATGGCGTCGATATCGTCAAAGGTGAGCTCCCCGCCCTCGCGTTCGCGGTCGCCCGCCTCGCCGGCGCAGCGCTCGCAGAAGCTCTCGAGTTCGCGGATGTTGGTGCCCGACACCTCTGCCATGTGCTTAAAGTGCTCATCGGTCAGGTGCCCGCCGTCGCCCCCATAGGCCGCCAGCAGCGAGTCGTCGCCTGCCTCGGGAGCGGCGACGATGGTGTTCTCGTAATAGCGCTGCAAGATCTTGTATTTCATCTCGTAGCTGGGCTCTGCGACTAGGCAGAGCATGCCGGCGTTGAAGCGGCTGGTCAGACGCTCGTCCATGCTCAGGTCCTTGGGGGCGCGGTCTGCCGCGATGACGACCTTCTTGTTGTTGCGGATGAACTCGTCCATGAGCTGGAAAAAGTAGTCCACGCTCGCGCGCTTGCCGATGATGTTTTGGATGTCATCGATGATGAGCACGTCCACGCCGTGGTACGCCTGCATGATGGGGGCGTTGCTCTTCTTTTGACGGTCGAACTCGGTCATCAGATCGTCCAGATATGCCTGAGAGTTGGCATACTTGACCTTGATCTCGGGCGACTTCTCGGCGAGCTCGTTTTTGATGGCAAGCAGCAGGTGCGTCTTGCCCAGGCCTGATTTGCCGTAGATGAACAGTGATGTGCATGTGCCGCGCTCGTCCGCGAGGGCGGCAAACTTGAGTGCCGAGCGATAGGCATGGCTGTTCTCGGGGCCGTAGACAAAGTTCTCAAAGGTAAATTTTGAGTTCGCGGCGAGCGGGGCTCCATCCGTATTCTGCTCGGCCGGCACGGTCGGTGCTGGCATGGGTGAAGCGGGGGTCGCAGCTTGCGTGGATTTAGTCGGCGCTTCGCCCTTCATCTGGTTCATCATGCGGCGAAAATCGTCGGCCGAGAGCGTGTTCTTGATTGCAATGCCCGAATCCGCGCCTGCCGCTGCGTCGTGAGCGATGGGCATGTGCGTGACGGGTGCGTTCGTTGACGTCGCTGCCGCGGTCGGCAACGGCGCCATGGTTTCACGGGAAACATCGCTGTGCTGGTGCTCGATTGTCGGCACGTCGCCTGCGGAGGCCGGCACCGTCGGGGAAGCAGCGGGAGCCGCGGAGGGCGCCGTCGCGGCGGCGGATTCCGTCGCGACGCCTTGCGGTGCCACGATGTCGAGCGCAATCGGTGCAAAGGCGATTTCTTCCAGATAGGCCTCAATAGTCGGCTGATGCTTTTTGAGCTGCGCGATGGCAAAGCGCGAGGGGGCCTCGATCGTGAGCGTATCTTCGGTCAGGCTTATGGCCCGCGATTGCCCCAGCATGTTGATGAGGCGTGCATCTTGGCCGTCGCGCTGGCAAAAGGCGATGGCATCCCCCAGGATGATGCTTGCTTCCTCGTCCACTGTCTCTCCCGTTCTTTAGCTCTGAGCTCGCACGCGAGCGGCGCCGAGTTCGGTCAGATGGTATTTCTGGCCATGCTTGATGACCAAGCCGGCCTGCGCCAAGTCGTTGAGCGTGCGTGACCAAGTGGGGGCCGAGTTTCCAAACGCCCTCGCTAGATCGGTTGCGCCGCACGCTTGATTTTGCGCCAGATAGCCCAGCGCGGCGTTGCCGCGATCGCTTACGAACACGTCCGGTTGTGGCTGCGCATACTGATTTGCTGCATTAGGATACATCATTTGAGCTGCTGGTTGTTGAGAACTCTGCATCGGCGGCATTTGCTGTTGAAAACTTTGAGGCCACTGTTGGTAAGGCTGCGGAGGCATCTGCTGGGCCCAGGGGTTGTACTGCTGCTGCGGCATCTGCTGGTACGGCTGCTGATATCCCTGCTGGTACTGCTGCGGGAACTGCTGGCCATACCCCAGTGGCGGCATCTGCTGATATGGATATCCCTGTTGGTACGGCTGATAGCCCATTTGCTGGCCACCCGGTGCCCCCGCCGCCTGCTGCATTGCTGCTGCATCCTGATTCGCCAGCGGCATGGCCTCTGGCATGTTTGGCGGCATCGACATCGATGCCGCCTGGGGCTCTTGTGTAGGAAGCATTCCGGGCTGCTGCATCTGTCCCACGGGGGGCTGCATCTGCTGCGTTGTCATGGGCTGCTGCGCAAAAGCTCCCGGCAGGGGATATGTGGGCTGCTCCGTCTCGGGCCGCACGGCAGCACCGCGTCCGCCGGCACGCTCGATTTCCTGCACGCGTTTAGGGTTCAGGCTTACCGTAACCACGGTGCCGTTGCCCATGTTGTCCTCGATGGATACGGCACCGCCGGCGTTTTCCAAATACTCCTGCACCATGGGAAACCCTGCTCCGGTTCCACGGATATAGCGCTTCATCTTGCTGTTTGCGCTGGTAACGCCAAAGTCGAAAGCGCGTTCCTTGTCGTCGATGCCGGGTCCTTGATCAGCAAAGCGGATGGTGTCTCCGCCGTCCAGAATCGAGATGATGGGCTCGGCAAAGTGCGCGTGGATAAAGTTTTCGACAATCTCGCGGATGACCATGAGCGAGATGTGGCCACCTTGTTCTTTCATGCACTGGTAGACGGTGTTGGTAGTCTCTTCCAAATACGTGCGGACATCTTGCGGATCAATGACGATCACACGCGGTGTCGACAGCATGTCGTCATAGACGGCGATGCGTGCGGCGTACATGACTTTTGGCGCCTGCGTGGTCGTCTGCTCGCCTTCCGCACGCTCTTCGCGCACGCCGGTGATGTGCTCGTTGTCGGGTGCCGGGTCTCCAGAATCGACCATGGTGTAAAAGTCGTCAGACATGCCGCTCGCAATCTTCCAAAAGGTTTCGAACAAATAGTAGCTCACCGCGCAATGTTTCTCATCTTTCGACAACTTTTCAAAACCTGTTGAAAACTTTGGAAAACGGACGAAAAGTTCTCAACATTGCCAACATGACCTGTTGAAAACTCGATGAAATATCGTGAAAAGTTGCCATGCACCGCTAAATCGAGCTTGGCTTATGGGGGAACCGTGTGAACTGCGCAACCTTTTACCTTTGATTTCTTGACATTTGAACATTGATTTCCCTACAATCTTCAAGCTCACGTGTCTATATCTGCGTCCGCGTCCCCGCGGACACTCGAAATGCAGCAGGAGGAACTTAAGATGAAGCGTACGTATCAGCCTAATAAGCGTAAGCGTGCCAAGACCCATGGCTTCCGTGCCCGTATGGCCACTAAGGGTGGTCGTGCCGTGCTCGCCCGTCGTCGCGCCAAGGGCCGCAAGCGTCTCACTGTCTAGCAGCGATACACACATCTCGCATGAAGACTATTAAGTCTCGGCAAGATTTCGAGCATGTGTTCAGTCAGGGGCGTCGTTTCAATCACCCTCTGATTCGAATGACCATATGTGAATCGGTTGGCGAAGGCGACTCCGGAAGGGTCGCCTTCGTTGGTGCTAAGCGACTCGGTTGTGCCGTCGTGCGCAACCGATCTAAGCGTGTGATGCGCGAGGCCGCCCGCAGCTGCGGATTTCCCGTTGCGGGTTATGACATCATCTTGTTTGCAACTCCCAAGACGAGGGTTTCCTCGCCGCAGGAGATGGACAAGGCGTTGCGTTCGCTTATGAAGCGCGCCGGCGTTGCCGGGGAGGAGCGATGAGCAATCACGTTTTGCGACGTGTTGCCATCGCTCCTATTCGCATATATCAACAGGTTATTTCGCCCTTATTGCCTGACGCCTGCATTTATTACCCAACGTGCTCGCAATACGCCATCCAGGCGATTGAGAAGCACGGTGTTTTGAGAGGCTGCTGGCTTGCCGTGAGGCGCATCGCTCGCTGCAATCCCCTGCACGTCGGCGGTTATGACCCTGTGCCCTAGCGGGCACTCGCTATCGGAGGAAAACTTACATGTGGGATTGGATCGTTAACATCCTTTTCGAGCTGCTCAAGCTCATCCAGACCTTTGCGGTCGACTGGGGCCTGTCCATCATCATTCTGGTGGTCATCATCCGTCTGCTGCTGACGCCGCTTATGCTCAAGTCGACCAAGTCGACGGCTCGCATGCAGGTGCTGCAGCCCAAGATGCTCGAGATCCAGGAGCGCTATGCCGACGATCCTCAGCGCCAGGCCGAGGAGATGCAGAAGTTCTACAGCGAGAACAAGTTCAACCCGATGGCTGGTTGTTTGCCGCTGTTGATCCAGATGCCTGTCCTGTTCGCCCTGTTTACGTTGCTGCGCAACCTGCCGCAGTACTTTAACGACGGCACGTTCTCGTTCTTCAACATCCTGCCCGACCTGACCACCACGCCGAGCGCTTCCTTTGCCGATGGCTTTATGGTTGCGCTGCCTGCGCTGGTCTGCCTGATTCTGTTCGCCGTCCTGACCCTGATTCCGCAGCTCTATATGTCGCGCAACCAGACCGGCCAGCAGGCTCAGAGCATGCGTATGATGGCTGTTGTCATGACGGTCATGATGCTTTGGATGGGCTGGAGCCTGCCCGTTGGTGTTCTGCTGTACTACGACGTCTCGTCTGCTTGGCAGGTTATTCAGCAGATTTTTGTGACGCAGAAGGTCATCGACAAGGCGAAGGCCGATGAGGAGGAGCGTCTTAAGAACGCGCCGCTGCAGGTTGAGGTCACTCGTCGCGAGAAGAAGCCGCGCCCGCACAAGAAGAAGTAGTGGGATATCAATCTTATTTAGGTACCTAACTTTTGGAGTACGTTATGTCTGAAGAGATCATCGAGGGTATGCTTGAGGAGGTTGCCCCGCAGGTCGCGGGCGATTATCCCGAGATTGCACAGCGCTACAAGGCTGGTGAAGAGCTGACCGATGAGGAGCTCGACACCATTGCCGATGTTGCGGTTTCCATCTTGCGTTCTATCCTTTCGCACTTCGATGCCGCCAACTCTCCTATCGATGAGTATGAGGGCGACGAGGGTGAGCTGATTTTGGATGTAACGGCTCCCGATCTTGCTGTTCTCATCGGCCGTCATGGTCGCACCCTTGATGCCCTTCAGGTTATGTTCTCTTTGCTGGTGAGCCGCAAGCTTGGCTTTAGGTATCCGGTTGTAGTGGACGTCGAGGGATACAAGAGCCGCCGTCAGGACAAGGTCGCCTCCATGGCTCAGTCTGCTGCCGAGCGTGCCATCCGCACTCATAAGAGTGTTTCGCTTCCGCCCATGAATGCCTACGAGCGCCGACTTGTTCACATCGCACTTCGTGGCAATGATGCAGTCGATACTCATTCTGAGGGTTCAGACCCTGATCGCCATGTGGTGATTGTTGCTCGATAATCTACTCGAGCTTATGCTAAGGGGACGTGGTTTCCACGTCCCCTTTTTTTGTCAAAAGTTCTCGATACACTGATTTTTGTCAGAAAGGAGCTTTCGTTGTTAGTACTTACTGATCAGCAGGCTGACGAGATGTTGTGTCGTCTAACTTCCTATTGCAAAGAGTATTCCTTGAGCGTAACTGATGTTGAGCTGAGGAAATGTATTCAGCATTTGGATTTGGTTCTGGAAATAAATAAAACAACCAATCTCACCCGTATTCTTAACGTAGAAGATGCTGCAGTACTTCATATCCTTGACTCACTTGTTTTGCTCCCTTATATCAATAAGGCTCCTGAGGGAGCTTTGCTCGATATGGGAACTGGTGCGGGCTTCCCTGGTATTCCATTAACCATAACCACGCATCGTAAAGCAACTTATATTGACTCTGTTGGCAAGAAGGTTGATGCAGTCAATTCCTTTGTCCATGCTCTTGGATTGAAACATGCTCATGCGGTTCATGATCGTCTTGAAGAATATGCTCGAAGCCATAAGAAGCAGTTCTCTGTTGTAACCGCCCGCGCACTGGCCCCTCTACCGATTCTTGTTGAGTATGCGGCTCCGTACCTCAAGGATGGAGGGCTATTTGTTATCACCAAGGGCAATCCTTCGGATGAGGAGCTTGCTTCCGGCATGTCAGCGGCAAAGATTTGCGGCTTCACTTTGCTTCTGAATGACGCAATCGATTTGCCTGAGGACTTGGGCCACAGGGAGTTCATTGTTCTTAAGAAGAGTCATCCAGCATCCATCTCATTGCCTCGTGCAAATGGCATGGCAAAGAAGAATCCGCTTGCCTAGATGTTTCACGTGAAACATAATGGATACTAACAACTTGCAGTGTTTCACGTGAAACATGGCGGTTGATATCGAATCGGAATGTTTCACGTGAAACATCCTCCGTTTGACAGCTTTAATACACACCAGGAGGGACCGTGGGATTTCGCGACGTTAAGCGTTCTAAGAGCGCAAAAGACACGCGTATCATTGCAATCATCAATCAAAAAGGCGGCGTCGGTAAGTCAACGACGGCTGTAAACCTTGCAGCAGCACTGGGTGAGCAGGGTCGTAAGACGCTGATTGTCGATTTTGATCCGCAGGGAAACAGCACCAGTGGATTCGGAATTGAAAAAGAAGACCTTGATCACTGCATCTATGATGCATTGCTGAATGATGTGCCGACAGAATCGCTTGTCCTTGATACAAATTGCAAAAAGGTATTCGTAATTCCGGCTACAATTCAGCTTGCAGGCGCCGAAATTGAGCTCGTAAGCGCAATTGCTCGTGAAACCCGCCTCAAAGATTTGCTTGAGCCGATTCAGGACGAGTTCGATTTTATATTCATTGACTGCCCTCCTTCGCTCGGCCTGCTTACTATCAACGCTTTGACCGCAGCGGACAGCGTTTTGATTCCGATCCAGTGCGAGTATTACGCACTCGAGGGCGTTACGAAGCTGCTTGAGTCAATGAAGATGGTCAAATCTCGTCTGAACAAGGGCTTAGACACCTACGGTGTGCTTATGACCATGTATGACTCGCGTACTTCTCTATCGAATCAGGTTGTTGAGGAGGTTCAATCGTACTTTGGTGATAAGGCGTTTAAGACGTTGATCCCCCGTACGGTTAAAATCTCTGAAGCTCCGTCTTTTGGAGAACCGGTAATTACCTATGCACCTCAAAATAAGGGTGCAAAAGCATATATGAACCTTGCAAAAGAGGTGATCAAGCGTGCCTAGTGTAAAGAAACGTGGCGGATTGGGACGTGGACTCAATGCTTTGGTCTCAGAGGCCGAGTATGAGACCGGTGGTTCGGCTGCATCGGCTTCGAATGCCGCATCTGAAACAAAACTACCTATTGAGGATATCGTTCCCAACCCTAATCAGCCGCGAATTCACTTTAACGAAACTGAACTTCGTGAGTTGAGCGAATCAATCCAAGAACATGGCGTCTTGCAGCCGCTTTTGGTACGCAAGCATGGAAACGGCTATGAGATCATCGCTGGTGAGCGTCGTTACCAAGCGTCAAAGCTTGCTGGTCTTGAGGAGCTGCCTGTCATCATTAAAGATGTTAATGATGAAGAGATGCTGGCTCTTGCTCTGATCGAAAACCTTCAGCGTTCTGATCTGAATCCCGTCGAAGAGGCTAAGGGCTATCGCCAGCTTATCGATGCCAGCGGTATGACCCAGGAGGCATTGTCGAAGGCGGTCAGCAAGTCACGCTCTGCAATTACAAACTCGCTGCGCCTTCTTGATCTCCCTGAAGTTGTTCAGCAGATGATTTTTGAGGGCAAACTTACTGCTGGTCATGCACGTGCGATTCTTGCAGTTCCCTATGAGGACGCTCGAATTCGACTTGCAGAGAAGGTTGTTGCAGAGGGCCTTTCCGTAAGAGCGACAGAAAATCTTGCTCCGTTGTTTTCTGCCGGAGAGACACCTGAGACGCCGAGGCCTGCAACGCCTCAGTCTTTTAAAAAAGCTGCCCGCGTGCTTCGTCAGGTTTTTAATACCAACGTGCGTGTGAAGAGCTCGCGTGGAAAGAATAAGATTGAGATTGAGTTTAAAGACGAGGAAGAGCTCTCTCGTATTCTTGGCGAAATGATTCAGTTTGATCAAGGAGGCCAAGATGAGGAATAGGATTTTAACTGCGATTGCATTGGCGACGACTGTCGCAGCTGGTGCCTTTGCTGGCTATAAGATCGCGACAGACGATGAACTTCGAGGTCGTTTGCTTCGTAGTGCGCAAGATATTGTCGATACATCCAAGAAGAAAATGGATGTTATGACAGAAGATGTTGCCATACGTACGGCTCAGGTAACGAAGAATCCCAAGATTAATCAAGGTTGGGTTAGCAACCAATGGGAAAATGTAGGTTATTAGGTACCTAACAATTACTTAGCATATTTTGAGGGGTCCTTGTCTGATTCACGAGACAAGGACCCCTTATTTTGGCCGTAAAAAATGGGACAGGTAGCAGCTGATTCAAAATTAAGGTTAATAAATAAAACGACCCTGGTTGCATATTCTGTAACCGGGGTCGTTCGATGTTTCACATGAAACGTTTTGGGATGCGACTCCCCTATGCGTTCTTCTGAACTTTGAAGCGCTGCTTCAGCTGTCCGCAAGCGGCGTCAATATCGTTACCACGGGAGTTACGAATCGTGGTCTCGATGCCACGGGACTCAAGACGACGCTGAAGATCCTCAACCTTATGAATCGGCGACGGCTTGAGCGGGCTACCCTCGATGTCGTTAAGCTGAATGAGGTTAACGTGGCACAGCGTTCCCTCGCAGAAGTCGCAGAGCGCCTGCATCTCGGGATTCGTATCGTTGACGCCTTCGATCATGGCATACTCATAGGTCGGGCGGCGGCCAGTCTTCTCGGTGTAGAGTTGAAGCGCCTCGTGAAGGCGAAGTAGCGTGTACTTCTTAACACCGGGCATAAGCTTATTGCGTGTCGACTGGATGGCGGAATGCAGGGAAATGGCAAGCGTGAACTGTTCAGGGATGTCGGCAAATTTGCGAATACCGGGAATAACGCCACTGGTAGAGACGGTGAGGTGACGAGCACCGATACCGATGCCGTCGGGGTCGTTGAGGATTCGCAGCGCCTTGAGAACCTCGTCGTAGTTGGCAAACGGCTCACCCTGGCCCATAAAGACAACGCTCGTGGCGCGCTCGCGAAAGTCGTTGGATACATGAAGTACCTGGTCGACGATCTCTTGAGCGGTCAGAGAGCGCTTGAGGCCGTTGAGACCGGTAGCGCAAAAGGCGCAGCCCATGCCGCAGCCTGCCTGGGTGGAAACGCAGACGGAAAGCTTGTTGCGACGGGGCATGCCGACAGTCTCGACGGAAACGCCGTCGTGGTACTCGAGCAGATACTTGCGAGAGCCATCTTTGGAAACCTGCTTGGTTAGTTCAGTCGGCGTGTCAAAGGCAAAAGCCTCTTTAAGCTGTTCGCGGAAAGCCTTGGGAAGGTTGGTCATATCGTCAAACGAACAAACGTTCTTCTCGAAGACCCATTCAATGAGCTGCTTCGCGCGGAAGGCGGGCTGGCCAAGTTCGGCCACAAGGTCGCGAATATCGTTTTGGCTCAAGTCGCGAATGTCCTGAGATTTAGTCCTGGGATTCATGGAAGCCTTTCGATTTTGGGGAAACGTAGAGGGTATCGCTACAATATGGTATCAGCTGCAGAAATTATAGAGGAGGAGTCTGCCCATGCCGGGTAAAAGCCTAGAGAACATGCACGTAGCGGTCTTGGCGGGCGGTCATTCCGCTGAGCGCGAGATCTCGCTCAATTCGGGAAAGAACGTCGTGGTTGCCTTGAAGGAGGCCGGCTACACTTCGGTGGAGCTGCTCGACACGGCTGCCGATGATTTTATGGTAACCATGGCGACCGGCGGCTTTGACGTGGCGTTTATCGCAATGCACGGCGCCGGCGGTGAGGATGGCGCCATGCAGGGCGCCATGGAGACCCTGGGTATCCCCTACACGGCCTCGGGCGTGCTTGCCAGCGCCTGCGGTGCCGACAAGGAGGTCTCTAAGCTCCTGTACGCCAAGGCGGGCATCCCCATTGCCCCCGGCCTCGCGCTCGAGGTGGGCGATGAAGTCGATATCGATCATATCGTCGAGGTTTGTGGCGAGCGCTGCTTTGTGAAGCCGGCCGTCAACGGTTCCAGCTATGGCATTTCCCTGGTCCATGAGCCCTCCGAGCTGCCCGCGGCATTCGCCAAGGCGTTTGAGTACGGCGACAAAGTGCTGGTCGAGAAGTGCATCGAGGGTACCGAGATCACCGTCGGCGTATACGGCGAGCACGACGTGCGCGCTCTGCCGATTGTCGAGATTCGCAAGCCCGAGGACTGTGAGTTCTACGATCTGGACGTGAAGTATGTCGACCCTACGGACATCCATCGCATTCCGGCGCAGATTTCGCCCGAGAATTACGCTCGCGCTCAGGAGCTTGCCTGCGCCGCTCACAAGGCCCTCGGTTGCCTGGGTATCTCGCGCAGCGATTTTATCGTGAGCGAGGACGGCCCCGTTATCCTCGAGACCAATACCATTCCCGGCATGACCGATACGTCGCTGTATCCGGATGAGATCCGCCACACCGACGACATGACGTTCCCGCAGGTCTGTGACAGCCTGATCCGTATGGGTCTTCGTCGAGCGGGCATTGCATGCTAATCGAGGACGCGGTTTCGTCAGGAACGCCGCAGTTTGTCATCGACTCCTATGCCACGCTAGCCGAACGCGCCAAAACGCAGTCCTTTGGCCTTATCGAGGAAGATGTGATTGTCCTCGATACCGAGACCACAGGTCTTTCGGTGCAGGACAATGAGCTGATCGAGATCTCGGCGGCCCGTCTTTCGGGCCGCGAGATCGTCGACCGTTTCGATACCTTCGTGCATCCCAAGCAGCTGATTCCCGCCGAGATTACCGAGCTCACGAGCATTACAAATGCCGACGTGGCAGATGCCCCGTCGGCCGTTGAGGCCGTCGCCGCTCTCGCCGATTTTGTCGGTGGTTGCCCGGTGATCGCACATAACGCCACGTTCGACCGCTCGTTTATCGAGTCGGTCAAAGGCGGCGTCAACGTGAGCGATATTTGGATCGATTCGCTGGCGCTGTCGCGCATCGCGCTACCGCGCCTGGCCTCGCACAAGCTGTCTTTTATGGCCGATCTGTTTGGCTGTGACTCGGTATCACACCGTGCCAATGCCGACGTCGACGCCCTGTGCGGCGTATGGCGCGTGTTGCTTGTGGCACTCACCGACTTGCCCCAGGGCCTCATGGCGCGCCTAGCCGACATGCATCCGGATGTGCCTTGGTCCTATCGTCCTATCTTCTCATTCTTGGCAGGGCAGAACCCTGGTTCTATCTTCTCTCTCAGCGCCGCTCGTACTGACGTTCTCAAGGCCGATCGCGCCGACGATCGGGTGGACGCCGACGAACTGCCGGTCCTCAAGATGCCGAGTCGTGAGGAGATTGAGGCAGACTATGCGCCAGGTGGCCTGGTCAATCGCATGTATCCCACTTACGAGCCGCGTGATGAGCAGATCGCGATGGCGCTCGAGGTCCGCGATGCGCTGGTCACGGGCACTCATCGTGTAATTGAGGCGGGCACAGGCGTCGGCAAATCGATGGCCTATCTGGTGCCTTTTGCCGAGGCGGCACGCCGTAACAACATCACGGTTGGTATTGCGACCAAATCGAACAATCTTGCAGACCAGCTCATGTACCATGAGCTGCCAAAACTTGCCGAGCAACTGGACGGTGGTCTGTCATTTTGCGCTCTCAAGGGCTATGACCACTATCCGTGCCTGCGCAAGCTTGAGCGCATGAGCCGAGGCCAGGTCGAGATTACCACCAAGCGCGATCCGGCGGACACGCTCACGGCGGTCGCGGTCATTATGGCGTACGTCTGCCAATCAGCCGATGGCGACCTCGACTCGCTCGGCATTCGCTGGCGCAGCGTCAACCGTCCCGACTTTACGACGGCGTCGCGCGAGTGCGCCCGTCGTCTATGCCCGTTTTTCCCCGATAAATGCCTGGTCCACGGCGCCCGCCGTCGCGCGGCGCATGCCGATGTGGTGGTCACCAACCATTCCCTGCTGTTCCGCAATGTTGCGGCCGAGGGCAGGATTTTGCCTCCGATTCGCCATTGGGTAATCGACGAGGCCCATTCCATCGAGCGCGAGGCGCGCCGTCAATGGGCGCGCGTGGTGTCGGCGGATGAATCGCGCGTTCTGTTTGAGCGCCTGGGTGGCTCGAGCACCGGCGCGCTGAGCCAGGTTTCCCGCGATTTGGCAACCTCGGAGGGCTCTACGCTCTACTTGGGTCTAACCGCCAAGGCGACGTCGACGGTTGCGCGCGCGAGCATGGCAATCGCCGACGTGTTTGACGGCGTTCGCGAGCTTGGCCGCCGTGCCCGCGGGGGCTATGACAATGCGAACCTATGGATTGGCCCCGAGCTGCGCGAATCTGACGACTGGCATGATTTCTTACAGTCGGCCTACACTGCCATCGACGCATTGGAACAAGCTGACAAGAGCGTCGACGCGCTGGTGCAAGCCGTCGCCGCCGACAAGCCCGAGGTTGTTGTCGACCTGGGTGATATCTCGCGCCGCCTGCATGAGCTGGCCGAGAACCTCAAGCTCATCATTGACGGTACCGACGAACACTACGTGTACTCGTTGCAAGTCAATCGCAGGCTGCGTGCCGGCGGCGAGTCGATGACTGCGGAGCGCATCGATATTGGCGAGGCCTTGGCAACCGAGTGGCTGCCCGAGGTCCACACGGCTATCTTTGCATCGGCGACCATGACGGTTTCCAAGAGCTTTGAGCACTTTAACCACGCCGTCGGCCTCGATCGCATCGGTGCCTCGACATCATCGTCGCTGCACTTGGATTCGAGCTACGACTTCGATTCGAATATGGCTGTAGTCGTTGCGGGCGATATCCCCGATCCGCGCGACCGTGAAGGCTATCTTTCGGCGCTCGAGCGTGTGCTGGTCGACGCTCATCTTGCCATGGGCGGCTCGGTGCTTACGCTGTTCACCAACAGGCGTGACATGGAGGAGCTGTACGCTCGCGTCGAGCCCAAGATGGCTCGTGCGGGTCTGGAGCTCAACTGCCAGCAGCGCAACTCATCTCCTCGTCGCCTGCGCGACCGGTTTATCAACGAGCCGACCTCGTCGCTTTTTGCTCTTAAGGCCTTTTGGGAAGGGTTTGATGCCAGCGGCGAGACGCTGCGCTGCGTCATAATCCCCAAGCTGCCGTTCTCGAGCCCCACAGACCCGCTCTCATGCGAGCGCAATCTGCGCGAAGACCGCGCTTGGGCGCGCTATTCGCTGCCCGAGGCCGTGCTCGAGGTCAAGCAGGCAGCCGGTCGCCTCATTCGCTCATCGACCGATTGTGGCGTACTCATCTTGGCCGACCCGCGCCTGGTGACGAAGGGCTACGGCAAGAAATTCTTAACGTCGCTGCCCACGAGTTCCTATCAGCGCATCGAGTCGGCACAAATCGGGCACTATCTACAGCTGTGGCGCGCACGCCACGAGCGGTGCCGCTAAAGCGGACAGGCGAGGGATTTTGCCATATCGCACAGACGCTCTGACAGGGTGGGGTCATCCAAGATGCGGATGGCTCCGCCCGCTGCGATTATCTGGCTCAGCAGCCAACGCTCGGAGCCGTAATGCACGGTTACCGTTGCCGTGTCTGCCCCGCTGCGCTCGATTAGGGTGATGCCGGCCCAGTCCAGATGTTCCGCCATATCGAATGGCATCAGGAGCTTTGCGCTGCGCTGCGTCCGGGCAAGGGAATCGTGGAGGGATACGACGTCCGGTGCGTGAGGCACGACGGAGTCTTCCGTCAAGGCGAGTCCCTCGATTTTATCCATGCGATAGGTGCGCTGCTCATCGACCGCGATGTCCCAGGCAATCAGGTATGTTTGGTCGCCGTTTGCCGTAATGCGCAAGGGGTCGACCAGACGATCGCGTGGCCGTGCATCGTCCATCGAGCGATACGAGATGCGGCAGCGAACGCCGTCCTGAATGGCGCAGCTCAGCTGCTGCCAGTGCGACCCGTGGTTGACGGTGTCAAAGACGCGCTGGTTATAGCCAAGCTCTTCGGGTAGAAGGGCATGTCGAATCCGAGCTGCCGCCTGGGGATCGATCCCCAACGATTCAAGTTCGTGGTTGAGCACAGCGCCCTCGGCGGCACTCAGGCGCAGCGGTAGCACACGACCGGCGTCACCGGTGAGGACCACACGCTCGCCGCGGCATTTGCAGATGATGCGCGCGCCCGATTCTCGGTCCGCGAGCGTCGAGACGATCTCGAGAATCTCGTTGAGCGACACCCCCGTGATGTCAAATCGACTGCAAATCTCGGTTCGTGTCATGCCGCTCTCGCCGGCGGCGTAGAGGGCCTCCATGATGTCGATGGCGCGCGAGAGCCTCTGCTCGCTGGTGAGTTTACGCACGGGCATGCTCGTGCACCGTCCTTTCAATGAGGTGGTTCCACGCCTGTTTGAGCGATTTGGGGGCCACGGGCCTCATGCCGTCCATGGCGTGGGCCATGCAAAATGAGGCGGCGGCTTCAAGGTCGCGCACGTCAACGGTCCAGGTCCATCCTGCATCGGTGTGTGCGAGCTCACCTCGCCCACGCGTGAGGCCGTTGATCATATCGATTTGCGTCTGAGGGGCGAACGAGAACGTGGCTGCAACGGGCGGTCGGTCGGCAAAATCGAATTCAAAGAACAGATAGTCGTTGAGATTGAAGTTCGCGGGGATGACGTAGGCCTTCGAAGGACGCCAAGCGCGTACGATACGGTCGCAGCGGAATGTCCTGATGTCGTCGGTGACGTTGTCGAGGCCGCAGAAATACGCCACGCCCTCGCGCTCGAACATGCCGTAGACGCGGACGGTACGCTCTTTCTGCTCGCCGCGTCCGTTCTGATATAAAAATCGCAGCGCACAACGCTCGGCAAAGGCGCTCCAAACCGCATCGACGGTGGGAGAGCGGCTGATCGGCGCCTCGTCTACCGTCGTCCTGTCGGTGAGATAGGCAATCTTGGAGCGAATATCGGCAAGCGGTGCGGCAAAAGTGGATGAGCCGGCCGCTAGTGTCTGGTCGATGGCGTTGAGCAGGATATCGGCGTCGTCTGCGGTAATGAGGCCGCCTGCCGCAAACGTGTGCTCGCGGTCGATTGTCCACGAGCTTTCCTCGGTCTCCTGCGCGCCGGTGGGGCGAACCTCCTTGATTAAGATGCCGCGTTCGAGCAGCTTGTCACGATCGCGTCGAAACTTGCGCTTATCCGAGTCGATATTGCCCGAGCCATATCCCAGGTCAGAATCCAAGACGATCTGCTCGGTCGTCAGCGGTTCGGGGGAGCTATTGAGCACAAAGAAAAGATTGAGGATGCGCTGAGCCGTTTTATCGAAACTGGGCTCCGAATTTCCCTTTTTAATTGTCTCGGTCGTGTCGCTTGCCGTCATAGAGTCCTCGCATGAGAAGGTGGTTTGCTGCCATGATTTTAGTCCGATATGGAGATTAGGCTATATCCTTGTCCGCTCGGGGCGTTAAGATGGCCCGAATTCGGTCGTTTGCGCTCGCTCGGGGTATACTTTCGACTATATACGGTTCTAATGTGCATGCATTGGGCCTATTTGTCGGATTATGGATGTGGAGCGCACATGGCGAACACCCAGAACTATATTAACCACCTGCTGCAGAACACCGGCATTACGCCGGCATGCAGCGAAGAAGAGCGCTTGGCTGCCGAAGATATCGCTCAGATCTTCCGCAACCACGGCTTTGACCCCGAGGTTCAGGAGTTCAATGCCCCGGCGCCCAGTAGGTTGGCATTTGCCGTTACCGGTATTCTCGCGTTTGCCGGCGCCCTGCTGATGGGCATCGGCGGCGATATCGGCTTGGTCGGCACCTTGCTGGCTATTGTCGGTGCCGTGCTCTACGTGCTCGAGCGCACAGGGCATCCCGTGGTTTCGCGCCTGGGCAAGACGGGCGTGAGCCAAAATGTCATCGCCTACCACAAGGCCTCGGGCCCGCTCGCGTCTCCGCGCAACCGCCCGGTGGTCGTTGTCGCACACTACGACTCTCCCCGTGCTGAGCTGCTCGCCCGCGAGCCCTATGCTTCGTATCGTGCGCTCATCGCCAAGCTGTTGCCCGTTGCCACGGTTGCCCCCGCTGCCGTTGCCATCCTGCGCATCCTGCCGCTCCCCGGCGCGCTCAAGGTTCTGCTGTGGATTGTCGCGATCCTCGCTTCCCTCGTTGCGCTTGCCAACGCGGCAAACATCATCTCTAACCGCCACATTCTTCCCTATACGTCCGGCGCGGTGTGCAACAAGTCCTCTGTCGCCGCTATGCTCGGCGTTATGGACAACGTTGCTCCCTTCCAGGGCGAAAACGAGTTTCCCGACGATGTTCCGTTCGATACCTATTTTGGGGAGCAGAAGCGTCGTGCCGAGGAAATGGCGCGCGCAGCGGCGGAATATGCCGCGGCCCAGCAGCAAAACGACTACGGCAACACCATCGAGTATGAAGAGCCTACCTACGCCGAGGACGAATTCGGTCAGCCGATTGCTCCCGACGCTCAGACCGAGCCCGAACAGGGTGAGGCTTTCGACGAGCAGATCGAGGGCTTTGAGGGTGCATCTGCCGACGAGACGCTGATCGGCGCTATCGTGCCCGAGGATCAGAATCAGGCTGTCCAGGCCGAAGAGTTCAATGACGAGGTTCCCGCTGCCGAGTCGGCGGAGGAACCTGCCGCGGTCGAGCCCGAGCCCAAGCTCTATCGCAACGCCGCCGGCAACATCCGCTTTGGTTCGGATGCCATCCGTGCGCTCGGAATGCTTCCCGAGTCCTGCACGCTCGATTACGAGGAGGGCGAGGAGCCGACGTTTGAGCCCGAGCCTGCGCCCGTTGTCACTGTGGATGATGAGTCTGCCGCGGTTATCGCTGCCGTTGCCGAGCCCGAGGCGGTGTCCGCGATCGATCCCGCGGCAGGACTGGACATTTTGGCTCCCGCCGCGCCGGCGCAAGACGTTGCGGACGAGTCTGACGACGATTACGTTGAACAGCCGAGGCGCGTGTCTTACGAGAGCGATACTGATTTCTCGGCCGAGATTCCCGCGGCAACGCCCCATGCCGATATTGCATCCGCGTTCTCTTCGATTGGCGCCAGCGCTTCCAACTTCTTTAAGGGTGCGCTTGCAAAGGGCAAGAAATTTGTCGACGATTTCGAGGAGAAGCGCGCTGCCGCACGCGAGGCTGCCGAGCAGGAGGCTATCGCTCAGCAGCAGGCAGCCGAGGCGGCACGTGAGCTCGCGGCGCAAGAGTTCGAGCAGAACGAGGCTGTGCAGTCCGTGCCCGTCGACGCCGCCGAAGCTACAACGTCCTTTGAGTCCCAGCAACCGACGTCCGCGGATGTTGTTGAGGAAACAACGTCTTTCGAGGCTCAGCAGCACGTCGATAGCACCATGTCGTTTGATGCCGCGAAGTTCGATTCCACGATAACGTTTGAAAAGCAGGGCACCGCGATTGCCGAGTCCCTTCCTGTTTCCGATGAACAGGGCGACGCGGTGGACGATGACGAGCCCATTGATGCTGCCGAGGACGAGCCCGTCGAGGCCAACTCTGGCGAAGAGCAATACGCGGCAGCCGAGCAAGCTGATTCGACCGAGGCCGAGCAGGAGGAAGTGCCTGCGGTTTCCGAGACTCTCGAAACGGATGAGTCGAGGCCTTACTCCACGCAGATTTTCACCATGCCGACCCCGAGTGGTTCCGGTGCCACGGTTGCCAATGTCGCTCCCACCCAGGACGAAACGGTCGATTCCCTTATGGCCCAGATTTCCTCCCAAGCATCGCCGCGTCCGCAGATGAATGTTCCCGATCCGTCGTCGGCACCGTCGCCTGCACCTTCCTCGTCTCCGCTGGCTTCGGTCCCCGATCCGTCGCTGCCGTCTATGAAGCAGGCAAACGTTGCGTCTCGCACGTCGCTGTTCGACCTTCCCGATCCCTCTGCCCAGGTCAACGACCCCTTTGCTACCGCCCAAGGTCCCGAACCCACATCGGCACCCGTTGCGCCTCCTGTGCCCGTTGCGTCGGGTGCGCAGCCGATCGAGACCATTTCGGCTCCCGCCCCGGCGGCACCCAAGTCTCGTAAGCGCGGCCTGGGTGGCCTGTTCGGTCGTAAAAAGAAAAACGAGCAGGACAGCATGAGTGACTGGCTGGGCGTCGAAGACGATTACGATGCCAAGAAGTCCGGTCGCGGTATCGGTTCGTGGGATAACTTCGAGGACGATAACGATGGCTGGAAGGGTGGCGCTACGTCTTCCGATGGCGCTTCTTCCGAAGATATGCTCTCGGCTGTCGCCTCTATGGGCGATGATGAGCTGCTTGGTCACGATATCTGGTTTGTGGCAACGGGCGCCTCGGATTGTGATGGCGCCGGCATGAAGGCCTTCTTGGCTTCGCATCGCGATAAGCTCCGCGGCGTATTTTTCATCAATCTTGAATCCGTCGGCGCCGGTAGGCTTTCGGTTGTGACGGTCGAGGGCGAACAACAACTGCTCAAGGGCGATCGCCGCATCATGAACCTGGTCAGCAAGGTCTGCAAGTCGTTCCATGTCGATTGTGGCGCGCTCGAGATGCCCTATGCCAAGACCGATGCCTATGCCGCGCTCGAGGCGAGCCGCCGAGCCCTCACCATCGCCGGCGTGGACGGCACGCGTCTGGCTTGCGCTCGTACCGAGGACGACCTGCCCCACAATGTCAACCCGACGAACATAGCTACGGTATCCGAGGTCGTGACCGAGGTTATCCGCCGTTCGTAGACGGAGCTCTAAGGAGTCAACGTGTTTTCGTATATTAAGCGCCATTGGCCTGTCTACGTGATTTTGACCTTGATTGCCATTGCGTTAGGATTTGGGGCTGCCTACATCGTGGGTGCGAAGGGCTCGACCCCCGCCTCCGCAATCAGCGAAGAGGTGGAGCAAGAACAGAGCACGGGTGCCGATGGGATTCCTGAGTCCGAGCAGGCAATCGTTGATGGTGGATCTTCGTCTGCAGAGTAGATACGGCGATTTAAATGATTGAAAGCGGGCGAGCCAGGGGACTGGCTCTCCCGCTTTTTCATCGCGCTAGCGCTTCTTTGGGATCGACCTAAGGCGAGCGAACCATAGGGCTGCGGCACCCGAGGTCAGGAGCGCGGTGATGCAAGCGGCGATGGGAACTGGTCCTGTTGCCGGTAGGTCCTGCGGTAGGGTACAGCGTTGAATGACACAGTCCTCGTCATGTGACTCAAGTTTATCGCCGCCGCCGTTGCGACAAAGATCGACGCGTGCGCTGTTGGTGAGTGCGGTTTGGGGCGTATAAGCCGATGTTGCCTGCATGTGCACGACTGCGCCCCGAGCGTCTGCACCAAGGATTGCTTTGGCATCGTCAAGGTCGTCGTGCTCATCTTTGAGATCATCGCGGGTCCAAGAATCCGCATCGCTTCGAGTCGTAAAGTCGGCGGCTACCGCACCGTATTCAATTCGAATGCCCGTTACGACGGTATTGGATGCAAGGTCGAGCTCTTCCGCCTCGAGTGTGGTGGATTCCGTGGTCGAGATATCCGCCTTCCAGAGGTGCCAACCGTCGTAATCGACGAGGCGACAGTCCTCACCCAGGCTCTCTTTTACTTCGTCGGACTCAAGCCAAGGATTTTCGTGCCCATCGTCAAGTGTCGCGTTTGCCGGCTCATCGACGTCTGTCGAGTCCAACGGCGTCGTGCGATACCATACGTTGCACAGACCGTTGAGGTCGCCGATGGCGACGGGGGTTTCGATTGAGATGAATCTCGCCGTGCCGTCTTTGGCGCACTCAAGATCATCGGTAATCGTAAACTCATCAACCCAAGTAGCGGAATCGTTTCGAGCATCGATGGTATAGGAGAAAAGCCCATCACTATTGGTTTGCGTCGTGGCGCGGTTTTTACCATCGCCGTTAGCCAACAGGCCCTTTTCGATAGGTTGGACAAGTTCCTGACGCTTGTCGACCTGTCCCTTGATCTCGATGGGCGCATCCTTCATCGCGACGGGTTGGACTTCTCCCGTATCCTTTATTTCAAACGTTATCTCCTCGGCAAGGTCATAGGTCCGCGGAGACATCATTTCGCGCAACGAGTAGGTGCCGGGTGCAAGATGTTCGACGCGGTGCGGCTTGTCGGATGAGGTCCAGGAGTCTATTTCGGTTTTATCGGGACCATATAAGGTGAGTTGTGCGCCTTCCACTTCCTGCTCACCGCTTGCATCGACCTTGGAGATATCAACCTTGGTGTAATCGTCGGATACGTTAAGCCGTGCTTCTACGACGGGTGTTTTCTGGTCGGCATAAGCGAGGTCTACGATATGGGGCGTCCGGTCGAGTAAAAAGCCGGTCGGCGCTTGAGTCTCGACGACCTCGTAGCGTGCGGTGCCAGATCCCAGCGGGAGGTTGTCCGCGCGTGCTTCTCCAGTTTCATCCGACGTGACGGTCGCGACGGTCTCACCGTCGAGCGCGGCAATGCTACCGTCGGGGCGCACGATATCACCCGAGGCACGGATCTCAAAGACGGCGCCCGCGAGGCTGCTGCCGTCTATGGCATCGGTTTTAACGATCCTGATGCTTCCGGTCGCGGCGTGGTCATAATACGAGGCGATTGCAACGGGCGTTAGGTTCATGTCGGCGGGTATGTTTACCTCGATTTCTTCGCCGACAAGATAGGGCTCTTTGGCCGAGGTTTCGCGTACATAATAGGTGCCCGGCACGAGCGATTCGGGCAGTGTGACGGTCCCGGTCGCGTCAGTCGTAAAGGTGTCCATTACGTTATGTGCTGGATACCAGCAAGTTTGTGAGACAGGTTCGTGATTGCTGTCGAGGAGTTGGAAGGTGAATCCGGCTAGTGGAACAGAAGCGCCTGTTTGGGCATCGCGTTTTACAATCTGGAGATGCGTCGACAGAGCGTGGTTGTCCACGATATATTGAAGCTCGGCGCCGTTGGAAATCTGATTGGCCCCGACGGTCCATTCCCCTGCACGTTTAAAACCCTCGGGGACGGTTTCCGGAACCTCGCGAACCGTGTAGCCGGCGCGGTCGTATGGGATGGCTCCGTGGACACCGGCGGGTCGCTTGCCTGTGCCGAACCATGCTTCGGGCTGATCTTTGGTGGAGGCAAAGCCATAGATGTTTGTGGTCAATGTGCCAACAACCTGCTGAGAGCTGTTGCTGACAACCTCAAAGACAACACCACCCGCCGGCTGCTCCAGGCCGGATTGGTCGCTATTGCCGTAATCCTTGAATTTGGAAATCTCAAGGTCAAACGCAATGGGGATATCGGAAACGCGAGATTCGATCTCGACCACGCCTGAATCGCCGAGCTGGTCGGCTCCAACGGTATAGGTCCAGCTGTCGTTGGATGGCAGGTAGCCCTCGGGGGCTTTTGACTCGTAGATGGTAAAGGTTCCTAAGGGGACATCGGCGAGGGTGGCCTGACCGCTTTCGTCGGTCGTGAGGATTTGCGCCCATCCAGGGGTTGATTGCGACACACACGTGAACTCTGCTCCTGCGAGTGAAGATCCCACCTGGGGGCTGGCATTCGTCGCGGCATCGAGTTTTACGATACGCAGGTTGATGGTGCCGGGCTGTTCATCAATGGCGACCTGTCCACCGTCATTCCCCGTGGTAAAGGCGATGCGATCACGACGGGGGACATAGCCGGCCGGCGCTTTCGTTTCAACTAGGTAGTATGCTGTGTTGGGCAGAAGTGTTGCTTGCACCCGACCGTTGCTGTCCATCTGGATGGTGCCAATACGTGCGTCGCTGGTGCTCTCAAAAACATCGAATGTTGCCCCGGCAAACTGATAAGTATTGTTTCCGCTGGTAATGGCAGCGTTTGCAGACTGCTTTTGGAAGGAAACAGAGACCGCCGGCAGTACATAGAGCATGTCCTGACGTTTGCTGCCGCCCGATACGGCTCCTAGATAGCGCCGCGCGCGGTGCGGAGCGGCTTTGATGCTTCCTGATTTTGCGCTGTCGTGGAGCCACCGCGCCGCCGCCACGACTTCATTGTCAGCGGTAAAGTGCCCACTCTTGGTTTTGCCCTGAGCGGTCGTGTAAGAGTAGGTACCGTCGACATGGGTAGTGCCGTTGAGCATCCATACGGCAAGCTGGGTGGCGGCGCGGGCGCGATCGGGTGAAAGATGGTAACCGCCAAACGACGTGGCGGTAGGATATCCGTGACAAACGATTGCCGCGAACTCGTCGTCGAGCCACACCCAGCCCTGATCAAAGTTGAGCCATGGGCCGCCCGGCTTGGTGGGGCCGGGGCGCTCCTGGTTCATGCAGTAGGCAATCGAGGCGTCTTGAGCTTCATACTTGCCGATGAGGAAGGGCCCACAATCATCGCTAATAGTGCGGAAGCCGAGCTGATCGTAGCCATCAACGGCAAATGCAGTTCCCGGTGCCAGGCAGCCGAAAAGCAGGAAGAGGAGCAGGAGCAGCGGACCTGTTGCGATTGCGCTGTGGACAGAGTGCGTGGGTGCGTTGGACATGGCTGCTCCTTATCCCTCGTGCGCCGCACGGGGAGGCTGCGACGCGTAGGATGAGGCTACCCCCGAGGTTCATGCGGGTAAGTACCGGAACCTGACCAAAAGCTTGCCCAATTCCTGACAAATTGAGCTCAAATACAACAATCAAGCAAAAGTGCAGGTAGAAGATAGGGAGAACAGGAGGTCAAAGGTCCTCATCTCCACAATTGATGCGATTTTCAAACGAATCTCCACAGCTAAAGCAAACATCGCCACCCTTGTATCGAACAAGACAACCGCGTTATACTAGCCAACACACAAGCGGGCATCGCCAAGTGGTAAGGCATCAGCTTCCCAAGCTGACACTCGCGGGTTCGAGTCCCGTTGCCCGCTCCACGCAAAACAGCAGGTCAAGAGCTTGGAGCGCTTGGCCTGTTTCTCTTTTTCGGCTCCGTAGACCACGGAAATAGACCAAATGTAGACCAAACTCCGGTGAAACCGTTTTTCGCCCCGAGGCCGCCCGCGTCTCCTCCGGCCCCTTTTTAGGGCTTGGGAAAGTTTGGGCTGATTGGCCCGTGTGCCCCTCCCCGCCCTTTTTTAGTTGTTGACATAGTTGACGTTAAAGCAGCGGGGCCGCACCCCTGATACCGGGATACGGCCCCTTTTTTAGGCTTGCGATTATTAAGATTGAACGGCTTTTAGGGCTTCAGAAACTTCAGATGGAACGGCCCCGCCCGCGGCGCGGTATCGGCTTGGAACGAGCGCGGTTTTGGTCTACGGAGACCGCGCCCCGATACCGCCCCGGCGACGGGGCCGCCACCTCGGGCGCTAGGCCCTGAGCCAATGTTCCCCGCCCCGGCCCCTCACGTAGACGGGGGCGTAGGCGGCAACTATCACGCCGTCAACGGTAAGACCGTCCTCCGGCTTGGCGTCTCGGGCCACCGTGG
>CAJMRP010000010.1 GCA_905215765.1 uncultured bacterium | reverse complement strand
AGAACATCATCCCGCCGCGTGAGATCCAGGAAGCCATGGAGAAGCAGATGAAGGCTGAGCGCGAGAAGCGCGCCGTCATCCTGAAGGCAGACGGTGAAAAGCAGGCTGCCATTACCGCCGCCGAAGGCGAAAAGGAAGCCGCTATCCTGCGCGCTGATGCCGTAAAGCAGCAGCGCATTCTGGAGGCCGAGGGCGAGGCACAGGCCATTCTGGCTGTGCAGAAGGCCAACGCCGATGCCATCCGCCTGCTGAACGAGGCCATGCCCAGCGACAAGGTGCTGGCCATCCGCAGCCTTGAAGCGCTGGCGAAGGTTGCCAACGGCAAGGCTACCAAGATCATCATCCCCTCTGAGCTGCAGAATCTGGGCGGCGTTGTGCCCAGCATCAAGGAGCTGATGACCGACCCGAAGGACGCCGAGTAAGCGCCCACTTATCCAGCAGTAAGCTAAAACAGCTCCCGGTCACGTTAAGCGGCGTGACCGGGAGCTGTTCTTTTGCTATTTATGCTTTATCCGGGGGATCACTTCTCCCCTTTTTCCTCGTTCTCCTGTGCCTGCTGTTCGCGGCGCAGCTCTTTGATGCGCTTTTTCTCGCTCTGGACGTGGGGCCACGGCCAGGAGAAGCCCTCGTTCTGCTTGCACCAGCGGGTAAGGGGGTAGAAGGCAAAGGCCAAGCCAAAAATGTACAGCAGAGCGTACAGCAGGGCATCCAGCGTGATCAGGGCATCCAGTGCACCGATCACCGCCACAACGCAGCCTGCCTTTAAAAAGAACTGGCCGTTCTGGCGGCAATATTCCTCAAAGTTTTCGGCCTTGACCGCCCTGCGCCCCTGATCGCCCCACACGCGGGGATTTTTCATCACCGAAAAACCGTAAAAGGCCATCATCAGGCCAAGGGTAAGCTGAAAGCCAAAAAACATGGGTCACACCTCTTTTTTTATCAGGATACAAAAAGTCGGATCAGTCCTCAAACAGGGGCTTCATAAAGGGCAAAAAGTCCAGCGTTGCAAAGTAATCGCGGGGGGTCTGGGCGCGGCGGATCAACCGGTGAGAGCCATCCTCGCACAGCAGCACCTCGGCGCAGTGCAGCTTGCCGTTGTAGTTGTAGCCCATAGCAGAGCCGTGGGCACCAGTATCATGGATGTAAAGGATATCCCCGATGTCGATCTTGGGCAGCATCCGGTCAACGGCAAACTTGTCGTTGTTCTCGCACAGATTGCCCGTGATGTCGTAGGTGTCCGTGACGGGCGCTGTGGTCTTGTCGTCGCCACCCGGCTGGCCCATCACCGTAATGTGGTGGTAAGCGCCATACATGGCAGGACGAATCAGATCGACGGCACTGGCGTCCACGCCGATATAGTCCTTGTAGATCTGCTTCTCGTGGATGGCCTTGGTGACCAGGCATCCGTAGGGGCCCATCATAAAGCGACCCATCTCGGTGCAGATCGCCACATCGTCCATGCCGGCGGGGACCAGAATCTCGTCGTAGGCTGCGTGTACGCCCTCACCGATGGCGTGAATGTCGTTAGCCTGCTGCTCGGGCAGGTAGGGGATACCCACACCGCCGGACAGATTGATAAAGGCGACATGTGCGCCGGTCTCGCGCTCCAGGCGCACGGCAAGTTTAAAGAGGATGCGTGCGAGCTTGGGATAGTAGTCGTTAGTGACGGTGTTACTGGCAAGGAAGGCATGGATGCCAAAATTCTCGGCGCCCTTGGCCTTGAGCATGCGGAAGGCCTCAAAGAGCTGCTCGGTGGTCATGCCATATTTGGAGTCGCCCGGGTTATCCATGATGCCGTTGGAGAGTTGGAACAGGCCGCCTGGATTAAAGCGGCAGCTGACCGTTTTGGGGATGGGCCCCGCAACACGCTCAAAGAACTCGATGTGGCTGATGTCGTCAAAGTTGACGATGGCACCCAGCTTGTTGGCGAGCTCAAAGTCGGCAGCCGGCGTGTCGTTGGAAGAGAACATGATGTCGTGTCCCGTGATGCCCAGCGAGCGGGCGATCATGAGCTCGGTATAGCTCGAGCAATCGCAGCCGCAGCCGTATTCGTTGAGAATGGAGATGAGCGCCGGGTTGGGGTTGGCCTTGACGGCAAAGTATTCCTTAAAGCCCGGGTTCCATGCAAAGGCGTCGCGCACTTCTTGCATGTTGCGGCGGATGCCCACCTCGTCGTATAGATGAAACGGCGTGGGGAACTGCTCGACGATATGCTCGAGTGTCTCCTTGTCCACAAACGGCTGCTTGGCCGCATATGCCTCGTTGGGGGTCAATGCCATGTCCCGTAAACCTCGCTATCCAGACGGCGCCATCTGCGCATCGAATCCGCATAGCGTGGACCCAATGTCCGGATAGCGCTCCCGCATTGCTGCAGACAGTCCTGTGGGTGTTTCCCACAGGCCCACCAGGTTGTTCGTGCCCGAAAAACCCAGTTCGGCGGGTTTCGCCTCCCCACGGGGTCAAAGCCTGCCGGCTCGCCCGCGGCTCTTCGTGCCCGCGCCTCTATCAAGTGGTAAAGACCCTATCACGTTGCACTTTACCAAACAAGAGTATTCGTATATAACGTTTAAAAAATGCAGCAATATGCTGGAAACATGTGTGCCACAATCCTGTATCACAATAAGTTGCAACAGATGCGCCTCACGAAGGGATTCTCTATGACCGAGCTCCAAGAACTCCGTCGCTATCGCCGCGATCTCCATCGCATTCCGGAGCTCGATTTCGATCTTCCGCAGACTATTGCCTATATCGAGGGCGTGTTGGCGCCGCTCGCTTGCGAGGTGACCCATCCGTGTCCCAGCTGCGTCTGCGCTTTCTTCGACGCTGGCGTTGGTGCCGCGCGTGCCACGGCGATTCGCGCCGATATGGATGCGCTGCCCATCGCGGAGGCGACGGGAGCGGCCTTTGCCTCGATCCATCCCGGCAAGATGCACGCTTGCGGACATGACGGACACATGGCCATGGCACTTGCCGCCGCGACGTATGTCGACCGTACGATTCGCGAGCAGCCGGGCGCCATTAGGCGCAACGTTCTCTTTGTGTTCCAGCCGGCCGAGGAAACGACCGGTGGTGCCAAGACGGTATGCGAGAGCGGTGTGTTCGAGCGCTATGGGGCTGACCGCATTTTTGGCTTCCATGTGTGGCCCGATCTGCCTGCCGGCACGTTGGCGAGTTGTTCCGGTCCGCTGCTGGCGCGTTCGAGTGAGACACACATTCATATTCACGGGACGAGCATCCATATCGCTAAGACCTATGGCGTTCCGGTCGAGGAGTCGCACGATGCGGCGCTGGCGGCTGCCAAGTTCTTGGTTGCCGAGCGCGAACTGATGGACGAGCTGGGCACCGACGAGCCCTGTATCGGTAAGTTTGGTCTGCTGCAGGCCGGTACGGTTTGCAACGCGGTGGCGGGGGAGGCCCATGTGGTCGGAAGCCTGCGTGTGTTTACGGACGACATGTTCGACCGGGCGCGCGAAGGCGTGCGCCGCGTGCTGGACGATGCCTGTGCCGCAACGGGCTGCACGTATGATCTCGACTTTGCCGAGGGCTATCCGCCGGTCGACAACGACCCCGAGTTGTTTGTCAGCGTCGCGCCTGCCTTGCCCGGGCTGCAGCTTGTGGAGGAACCGCTGCTGATCGCCGAGGATTTCGCGTTCTATCAACGCCATCTGCCGGGCGTGTTTTTCCTGCTGGGCACGGGTATGCCAGAGGACCAAGACAACCCGAGTGATTCGGATGGCTGTCCCGCCTATGCCACAAGCGCTCTGCATACCGATAGCATGCTCTTCGACGAGGAGATCCTTCTCAAAGGCCTCGATGTCTACAAACGATTGCTTTTGCTTGACTAAGGCGCAAAGGACTATTTGTTCTAGAAAACACGAACAAACGTACGATATAATAGAGATGTAAGTCTATAGAAACGTTTGACGTTACTAACGTAAGGCGATACTATGATTGCATCGTATAAAGATGAGGATACCGAACGCTTTGCCATGGGTGTGCGGGTCAGGAGGTTCGTGCCCTTTGAGCGTGTTGCGTTGAGGAAGATTCGCCAACTGCAGGTTTGTGCTTCGCTTGATGATCTTCGCGTTCCACCGGGCAACCGCCTGGAAGCTTTGAAGGGCGATCGTGCCGGTCAATATAGCATCCGTGTTAACGAGCGCTATCGGGTCTGTTTTGAGTGGAGACAGGAGATGGCTTGGAATGTCGAAATCGTCGATTATCACAAGTGATGAGACTTCGGCCGATTTGCTGTCGCCGGTGACTCCTGGTGAGCTTCTCAAAGAGGAGTTTCTTGTTCCCATGGGCATTTCTCAATATCGCCTTGCGAAAGAGACTGGGATTCCGGCTCAGCGTATCGGGCAGATTGTCTTGGGAAAACGTCGCGTGACGGCCGACACCGACCTCCGTCTTTGCCGTTATTTTGGCCTGACGGATGGTTATTGGCTGCGCGCTCAGGTGGCGTTTGACCTTGAGGCCGAGAAAAGGCGGATCGAACCGGAACTCGACAAGATCGTTCCTGTTCAGCAGGCTATCGCACTGTAGTGCTCAAAGATGATGGGGGTGGCGCGGCGATGAGGCGACGCCGACAGTCTGCCGTATATAGTCCGGGTGGATGCGGGTGCGGTTTGCTGCTGCTTCCGGTCATCGCTGTGGGCATTGGCGTGATGTTTGTGCTTGCTGGGCTGGCTACGGCGGCACTCGTACTGTTTATCACTGCTATCGGCGTGACGATTTGGCTTTATCGCAGTCGTGAGCAGCGCCGCGCCGACGGTAAGACCAATGTAGGATGGATTGCCTTTTTGGTCATCGCCTACCTGCTGAGCATCAGCTATTTGGCCTTCTTTATCCTGTTGCTTGTGAGCACCTTTACCGGGGAATCCGTCACGGTGGGTTGATGCACTGCCAGCAGACGGTTGCGCAAAGTGCGTTTGCTCGGCGTTTGGATAACTGCATTGGCCGTTTACCGCAGCCTTAGCTCTCAGCTAATGAATTCAAGTTTAATCCTTCCTACGATGTGCTGTGTGCCGGCACGGTAGCCGGATCGTAGGAAGGATGCATGATGAAAAAGCTTGAAAACGAAGTGCTGCTGAGCCGTCGCGCTGCACTGGGCGCATTCGCCACCGTCGCCTTGGGGACTGCCGGTCTTCTTACCGGTTGTGGTAGCGATAAGGCGACCGTCACCGAGGACGCTGGCGATGGTGACAAGAAGGAAGAGGCGAAGAAGGAAGAGCAGTCTACGACTGACCTGGCGGTTGGTGCGACGGTGACCACGGCTGCCGGTCTTTCCGTCGTTGTCGATTCCGTCCAGCCCGGCCTCACAAATTATGACGGTTCGACCATGACGGGCATTCACGTCACGTACGTCAACAATGGTGATGAGGGCGCAGATTACAACATCTACGACTGGAAGGGCGAGGACGCCAACGGCGCTCAGCAGAATCAGGGTTACTACAGCGAGGGCTCCGATGAGCTGCAGTCTGGTACCCTTGCCGCTGGTGGCTCTGTGGCGGGCAATATCTACTTTGATGGCGATATCAAGAAGGCACTGTATTTTGCTAACATGTTTGATAAGTCTGCCACTGCAAGCTGGGTGTTGGCCTAGCATGTCGCTACCGTTGCGCCGTATGGGAGGTGAAGTCGTATGCCCGATAAAAAGCTGACTGACGAGTTGCTCAATGAGCTTCTCGACGCGCCAAACATCGATGGCTATATCAAAGAACACGACTTTGCCGCCCCGTCGCTTTCGAACTACCTGAAGCAGCTACTGCAGGAAAAGGGCTTGGAGCGCTCGCGCGTGGTTCGTATGGCCGATCTCAATGAGACCTTTGGCTATCAGATCTTTACCGGGGCGCGTCATCCGAGTCGCAATAAGGTGCTGCAGATTGCCTTTGCGATGGCGCTGGCGCTCAAAGAGACCAACCGTGCGCTGACGGCTGCCGGGGTAAGCGTCCTTAACTGCAAGGACCGCCGCGATGCGATTATCATCTTTTGCATCGATCGCGGTTGCAGCCTCCAAAAGGTCAACGAGGAGCTGTATCGCTTTGGCGAGGAGACGGTGAGTTAGCGGCTGATATCCGGGCCGGCGGAGCTGCCGAACAACGATGCAAGCGAACGGGGCGCGGATGCCATGAGGTGTCTGCGCCCTGCGCTATGATGGAGCCTATGGATACTCAGACCCCAACATATTCCGATGACGAGCTGACCGCAGCGCTTGCCGAGCGCTTGGCGTCGCTCGATCGCGACGACAGCTATCGCGTGGAGCGAGTACTTAAGCGCTCGTCCGTTGAAACAACCGAGCTCGTGTACTTTGAAGGAACCGGCGGTGGTTCGCTCGGTCCCTTTGTCCGTAAACGCATCGATGCTTCGGCTCAAATCGGCGGGGCATACGAGCGTCTGTTTGCCGCTCAGCGGGCAGGCAGGCGTTTTGAGCACCTGCCCAGAATCGTCGATTGTCGTCGTGTGGGCGACGAGCTCAACGTGGTTATGGAATACATCGAAGGGGAGACACTCGGGGCGCTGGTGGACCGTCTGGGAGCCACCCCCGATTATGCGCGTGAATTGCATCCTGCCCTATGCGATGCCGTGGGCGAGCTCCACGCCGGTTTTGCAATGGCGGGGGAGACGTTGGCGCCGGTGATCCATCGCGACCTCAACCCGTCGAATATCATCGTGACAGGTGCCAACTATACGCCTGATGACGGCCTGACATTTTCATCGCTGGTGATTATCGACCTGGGGATCGCGCGCGTATGGCGCGATGGCGCCGATGCCGACACCGTCAAGTTTGGCACGCGACCCTATGCGCCGCCCGAGCAGTATGGGTTTGGGCAGACGAGTGTGCGCAGCGACGTGTACGCGCTGGGCGCCCTGTTGTTCTTCTGCTTGACGGGAGTCGACCCTAAACCAGGGCTCGACATGCGCGAGCAATGCGAGGCGCGCGGCATTCCCACTCCACTTGCCGATGCCGTCTGCATGTCGATGGCACTCGACCCGGCCAAACGTTTTGCGAGTGCGGAAGCGTTGGGACGGGCGACGCGCGCGGCATGCGATCTGAGTCGCCCCGTGCGGCCTCCTGCGCCCGCGCCTGTCCGTACTCCGGCCCCGGAGACGGCGTTGACGCCCCAAGGGATCCAGAACCCCACAGGGCTTCCTAGGCCTGCCGCCTCCGCTGCATGCGGCCTGCTCTCTCGCGTTTCGGAGTCTCTGGGGCGCATTTGGAATACGCTCGTCTGCTTCTCGCTGCTTGTGTTCTTTGCCGGAAGTCACTTTGCCGTCTTTCACCCCACCGGATCAAACCAAAGCTACCCGACGTGGCTTCTCATAATCGAGTATTTTTTCTTTGTCGATGGCCTTATGGTGCTTATGCATTTTGCGCTGCTCGATAAGCGCCGTCTTCGTCGGCGATTCGCACTGCTCGACAGCTATCGCGGCAAGAAGCTCGCGAAACTCTGGCTCAAGGCATTGGGTGTGCTGCTCCTATGCATGATCGTCATAGTCGCGGTTGCCAATGCGACCGGCGTCGTCGATACCTCCGCTACCTAAAAGAAAAGGGCCCCATTGGGGCCCTTTGCAGTTGCACTTAGATGCGGTTCATCTGGGCGGCGACTTTGTTGTACCAGTCCTGCCACGTGGGCGGGCAGTACTTTTTGGCCGCTGCCGGGGTAAGGGTGGAGCCGTAGTTGGCGCCCAGATAGGCAACGTGAGCGGAGATGCCCTCGCTCCAGCTGCCAAAGCTGCGCCAACCGCCGCCACGTGCACTCCAGCCCCAGGCGTTGAAAGAATTGGCGCAATAAGCACCCTTGGTGCTCTCGATGCAGGCGATGGCGGGGGACCAACGGGGATCGACACCGGTATTCCAAGCGGCGACGGCAAAGTTATAGCCCTGGCCTGCCATGGGGGAGCCGGCGAGATAATTGTCGATGCGGCTCGTCCACTCATTAATGAACGAATCGTAATCGGAGCTACCGGTATTGGCGTTGTTCACCGTGGTGTCGATGGTGGTGTTGGTGTTGGTGGCCTGGCTGCTGGAATTGCTGCCGCTTACGCCCTCGCCCGAGAGCTTCTCGGCGGCAGCGGCCTTATCGGCCTCAAGCTTGGCAAGCTCGGCGGCATTTTCCTGCTCGGCTTTTGCCTGTGCCTCGCTGCGGAGCTGCTGGGCCTGTGCCAGCGCATCCTCGGCGTTTTTCTGCTCTGCCTCAAGCTGAGACTTGGCCTGCTGGAGCTCAGCCTTGTTCTGCTCGAGTTCGGTTTGCATGTTATTGAGCTGTTCGATCTCGTCGACGCTCGAGCTCGTGATCTGGTTGGTGTATTTGCAGGTCGTGATGAACTCACCCAGGCTCTGTGCGTTGACCAGGAAGCTCACGATGGGATTGGTGCCCTTCTGATACTTGTACAGATCGCGCATGGCGGAGCTTGCCTTGGCCTGCTGCTCGGGAAGCTTGGCCTCGATTTCCTCGATGCTTGCCTCATTGGAGTCAATCTGCTTTTGCAGGTCATCGAGTTTGGTGCGGGCGTCGTTGTAGGCGCTCGTGGCGGCTTCGATCTTCTGCTGGGCTGCGGAAAGCTGGTCCTGCGTTGCCTGCGAGGCGGCATACGCCGCAACGGGGGAGAGCATCGGCGTGGCCGTCAGCGCAACGGCGAGCACGGCGCTCGTGATGATACGAGCCGGCTTCGACGCAATGAGCGCTGCGGTGCGATGATTCGAATGCTGCATCCAGTCCCTCTGCAATCAATCGTAGGTTATGGTTCGAACAGTATTCTACTACTGCTTTCGACCTCAACTTGAACCTTAAAGGTTCCAAAGGGTCAAGTTGAACTTGAGGCTTTGGCTTTGACCTGCAGTTATGATGAATTGTTGAGAAACCATAGAGTTCAACTTTAACGTTACAGAGCTCTGTTTGAGAGGAGTTTTGGGCTGTAAAAGCCATCTCAACGTGGGGTTTTATAACTACAGCGTGCCCTTCTGGCGAGCCTGCTCAATCTCTTCGAGGGCCTCGGCGGGGGTGAACGAACAGGTGCCGTCGCCGAGTTTGATTACCTGGATATCGTCGCCGGCGTAGACCTCTCCACCCTTTAGTACCACGCCAAAAACGCCCTCGTGGGGAAAGATGCAGTCGCCGGCGAGATAGTAGATGGCACAGCGTGTGTGGCAGACCTTGCCGATTTGGCTGATTTCGACAAGCACCTCGCTGCCAAGCTTGAGCTGTGTGCCCAAGGGGAGCGAGAGCAGGTTGATGCCCCGGGTTGTGAAGTTCTCGCCAAAGTCGCCCTCGTGCACATCGAGCCCGCGCGCCTGCGCCGTCTGGATAGACTCTGCAGCTAAAAAGGAAACCTGGCGGTGCCAATGCCCGGCGTGTGCGTCGGAGGCGAGGCCAAATTGCTCTATAACGGTGTCGTGCCCGTCGGCGACGGGTGACTTACGCGTGCCTTTGTGCTCCGACGTGTTGATTGAGACGATGCGGGCGGGCCCGTTGTAAGCATCGTTTGCGGTGCGTAGGGGAGCTGCCGTTTGTGCGCGTTCCGCCAGCTCGTGCTTCGCGGCATTGAGGATGGGATTATCGGTCGGATGGTCTTGGGGCACGTGCGCGCCTTTCGCTCGAGGATGTCAATACACTGAATCCTACAACAATGGTAGGTTCATTGCCCATTGTCATACAACGGTGAGCGCCGTCTTCGTGCTGGCCTTCGTGCTGGACGATTACGTCGATTGCCATAGATACGGTGGAGCTTTGGGCGCCGGCGGCTTGGCACGCTAGAATAAATCAGTTGCGCAAAGACCGCCCGTTGTGTGGGCAGTTCATGATAGGAAGTTTCCATGGCATTGCAGTTTACAGAGCGCGAGTTCATCCCCGTGCTGCTCGGTGGCGACATCAACGCCTACTCGGTGGCGCGCGCCTTCTACGAGGAGTACCAGGTCAAGAGTCTGGTCTTTGGCAAGTACCAGACGGGCCCTGCGTACCGCAGTCAGATTATCGACTACACGCCCAACGTGGATATCGATACCATGCCCGTGATGCTCAAAACCGTCAACGGCATTGCCCAAGCGCATGCCGACAAGACGATTGTCCTTGTGGGCTGTGGCGACAACTATGTCGCTCTCGTGGCTCAAGCCAAGGATGCTCATGAGCTGGCGGATAACATCGTCGCTCCCTACGCGCCCTACAGCATGCTCGAGCAGTGCCAGAAGAAGGAGATCTTCTACGAGCTGTGCGAGAAGCATGGCGTGCCCTATCCGCACACGTTTACCTTTACCAAGGCGATGCTCAATGCCCAGGGTGAGGCGCCTGCCGAAGTGCTCGACCAGATCGATTTTCCTTACCCGATGATTCTGAAGCCTTCTGACGGCATCATGTGGTGGCAGCATGAGTTCGAGGGCCAGAAGAAGGCCTATGAGATTGCCGACCGCGCCGAGCTGGAACAGGTCATTCGCGATTCGTATGCCAGCGGCTACACCGACGACCTGATCTTGCAGGATCGCGTGCCCGGCAACGACGAGTACATGCGCGTGCTCACCAGCTATTCCGACCGCAACGGTAAGGTCCGCATGATGTGCCTGGGCCATGTGCTGCTCGAGGAGCATCAGCCCCACGGTGTCGGCAACCATGCCTGTATCATTACCGAGCCCAACGACGAGCTCATGGGCGGCGTGCGCAAGTTGCTCGAGGACCTTCACTTTGTGGGCTATTCCAACTTTGACGTAAAGTACGACGAGCGCGACGGCTCGTTTAAGTTCTTCGATTTCAACACGCGCCAGGGCCGCAGCAACTACTACGTTACCAACAGCGGCTTTAACGTTGCCAAGTATGTGGTGGACGAGTATGTGTTCAACCGCCCGTTTGAGCCGGAGTTTGTGACGGCGCAGGACGAGGCCCTGTGGATGGTCGTCCCCATGGGCGTCGTCGACAAGTACGTCAAGGATCCCGAGCTGCGCGCTAAGGTGCATCGCCTGGACAAGGAAGGTAAGGGCGCCGACCCTTCGTTTATGAAGGGCGACTTTGTCTTTAACCGCTGGCTGCGCATGTGGCACACCAAGCTGCGCCACTTTAAGCTGTTCAAGACGTATTACAAGTAGATGAGTGCGGCGCCCGTCCGGTTTGCATCGGGCGGGCGCGGGTATGATACGCGCAATTGCGCAAGCGTCACCAAGGAGGCGGCGATGGAAAAGCTGGGAGTTATCGGCGGCATGGGCGCCGAGGCCACGTCGTATTACTACGACCAGGTGGTGCGTCATACGGCTGCTGCCTGCGATCAGGAACATATCGACATGGTGGTGCTCTCCAAGTCGACCATGCCCGACCGCACGCTGGCCATTAAGACCGGCGAGCATGCCAAGCTGCTGGCGACCATGAAAGAGTGTGCCCAGGCACTCGAGTCGCTGGGCTGTGCGCACATTGCCATTCCCTGCAACACGTCGCACTACTTCTACGACCAGATCCAGTCGTTTACCACAGTGCCGATTATCCACATGCCGCGTGAGTCGGTGCGCTATGCTCTGGCCGGTGCGGTGATGGGGGAGTGCGAGTTCGATCCCAACCTGAGTATGCCGGCCGAGCCGGTGCACAAGATTGGCATCATGGGCACCGACGGAACCGTGGGCGCGGGCGTCTACGGTCGCGAATGTAAGGCTGCGGGTGTTGAGGTTGTCTATCCCAGCGAGAAACGTCAGAACGATGTGATGTCGCTTATCTACGATGATGTGAAGGCCGGACGCGAGCCCGATATGGATAAGTTCGACCGCGTGATGTGGGAGTTCGCCCGTAGCGGCTGCGACCGCGTCATTCTGGCCTGCACCGAGCTATCGGTGCTGCAGAAGTACCGAGAGATGCCCGAGATCACCCTCGACGCCATGGACGTCCTGGTGCGTGAATCCATCATCCGCAGCGGCGCCCCCTACCGCCTCTAGCTTCCGACCTGTCAAAAAGGGACAGGTTAATTTTGGTAGGTTTTATCTTGTGAAACAGTAAAGGCCTCGGCTCGTTTGGTGCGAGCCGAGGCCTTTTGCGTTGGGCGGTTGCTGTCAGTGGTGAACTAGAACAGGAAGCCGATGGCGATGAGGGCGATGCTGACGATGAGCACGGCGATGTCCAGGCCTTTGATGGGGTAGCGCTTGTACGAGCTGGCGCGCGTACGCAGGTAGAAGCCGCGCTGTTCTGCCGCCAAGGCTGTGGCATCGGTCTTGCCCACGCTCGAGATGAGCAGCGGCACGCACAGTGGCAGCATGAGCTTAAGCTTCTTGATGGGGTTCTTGGTGTCGTACTCGACGCCGCGTGCGGTCTGCGCCTCCATGATGGCGTTCATCTCCTGACCAAACACCGGCACAAAGCGCAACGCCGTGGTAAAGGTGAAGGCATAGCGATACGGCACGTGCAGCACCTCGACGCAGGCGTTGGCAAGGTCGTTGAGCTTGGTCACCATGAGCATGAGGATGAGTGGTAACGCCACACCCAGCAGGCGCAGGCAGGCCTTCGATCCTGTGATGAGGCCCGTGTCGGTGATAAAGCCCCACACCACGTTGCCATCGCGCATAAAGGCCAGCTGGAGCACCAGCATGATAAGCGCGAGCGGAATCAGCAACTTGAGCAGCGAGAACAGACGGTCGACGACGCCGGCATAGGCACCCAGTGCAAGGGTGAGTGCCAAAAAGCCCAGCAGCGCCACGTAGGTGTCGGACAAGAAGATGCCGACGATGATGGCGGCGGCGAGGCCCAGTTTGACGACGGGATTCAGGCGATGCAGCAGCGTATCGCCCGGCATGTAGTCGATGACGTTAACCACGGTGGACCATCTCCTTGGTAATTCGAACGACATCGGTGACCTCGCTCACCTGCGCAAAAGCGGGCGAGACGGAAGATGCCAGACGGCGCGAGAGTTCAATAACCTGGGGAGGCTCCACGTAGGCACGCCGCATGAGATCGATGTTCGAGAATAGCTCGTGCGTGCGACCGCGGTCGAGGATGCGACCGTCGGCCATTACCACAATGCGCTCGGCAAAATCCGAGACGACTTCCATATCGTGGCAGACCATGATTACGGCGCAGCCGCGCTCGGCCATGGTGCGCACTGTTTCCATGACGGTCATGCACTCGCGGTAATCAAGGCCGCTCGTGGGCTCGTCGAGCACCACGATTTTGGGCTCTACGACCACGACGGAGGCGAGTGCCACCATCTGGCGCTGACCGCGCGAGAGCGAGAAAGGCGCCTCGTCGGCCGGCAGGCCAAAGCGGTCGATGACGAGTTGAGCACGACGCAGCGCCTCGGCACGGTCGATGCCGGCAAGCTCCAGGCCAAAGGCGACCTCGTTGAGCACGGTATCCTTGCAGATCTGGCGGTCGGGGTTTTGGAAGAGCGTTGCGACCTCGCGGGCGATGCGGCTCGTGGGAACGGTTGCGGTATCCAGTCCCGTGACGCGCACGCTGCCCGAGGCGGGCTTAAGCAGGCCTGTGAGCAGCTTGGTGAGCGTGGTCTTGCCGGCGCCGTTTTGGCCGACGATGCCCACGAGCTCGCCGGGATAGAGGGTCAGGTTGAGGTCGTGGACGGCGGCGCCGCCATTGGGATAGGCAAACTCAACATGGTCGAAGGTGAGTACGGGTTCGGCGTCCTTGGCATGAGGACGCAACGACGGTGCATGCGGGGAACCGGTGGGCGCCTGGGCTTCGATGGCCGCGTGTGCGGGGTCGACGATGCCCGAAATCAGGCGCTCAGCCTCATCGACATCCAAGCAGGGGGTACCGCTTACCAGGCCATCGGCCTCGAGGCTATTGAAGATACGCGTGACGCGAGGGCAGTCGACGCCGATGGCACGAAGCTCGTCGGTATGCGCGAAGACCTCGTGTGGCTCGCCCTGCAGCGCGATTTCGCCAAGGTTGAGCACGAGCACGCGGTTGCAGTACTCCGAGAGCAGGGCGACCTTTTGCTCAACGACGACGATGGTGATTCCAAGTGCGCGGTTTGCCTCACGCAGCGTCTCGAAGACCAACGTGGAGCTGGCGGGGTCGAGTGCCGCGGTGGGCTCGTCGAGAACCAAGACGCGCGGACGCATGGCGAGGATGGCGGCGATGGCTACCTTTTGCTTCTGTCCGCCCGAGAGGGTTGCGATCTCGCGGTCGCGCAGGTCGCTGATGCCGACGGTCTCGAGCGTTTCGCTCACGCGCTGCTCGATCAGGTCGTGGGGAACGCCAAAGTTCTCGAGGCCAAAGAGCATCTCGTCCTCGACGACCGAGGCGACCATCTGCGTGTCGATATCCTGCAGCACGCTGCCGACGATCTGTGACACGTCGGTGAGCGAGGCCTCGCAGGTGTCATGGCCGTCAACCATGACGGACCCAAAGAACGTGCCGGTGTAGTGGTGGGGCACGGCACCTGACAGACAGGCGGCAAGCGTGGACTTGCCGGCGCCCGAGGGCCCGATGATGCCGATGAAATCTCCCTTGTTCACGCTGAGCGAGATGTGGCTGAGCGCCTGCTCGGTCTGCGTGCCATAGGAGAACGAGACATCGTCGACGTTGATGATCGTTTCCATGGATACCTTTCATAGTCATCGGAGTTTCTTGAATGACGAACCGTATAAGAACGTCCATGAGCTCGTTGTTTGGGACAGTCTTTGGTGGTGAAGTACGGAGACGGCTTTACGAGGTGCCCCAGGTTGGCGCGAAAGAGGAACGAAGCGTACTTGGGTACGCGAGCGACGAATGAACGCCAAGATGGGGTGGCTCGTAAAGCCGAGCAGGTTAGTTGAGCTTCAGGGCCTTCTGGATGGGCAGATAGAGGGCGCCGACCAGAATGGCGTTAAAGACGGCGGTCATGGCAACGACGGGCAGCATGGCGGCGGCGAGCTCGCCTACCACGCCGAGCATGGCCATCTTGATGACCATGAAGATGACGCCGGAGACAAAGGTGGTCAGGAAGGTTGCAACAATGGCGATGGCGGGCTTGACCTGACCGTTCTTGCCGGCGGCGTTGACGATGCCGGCCATGAGCATGGCGGCGATGCCCTCGGCGGCAAAATCGACAAACGGCGAGGTGGTGGTGATCTGGATCACGGCAGCCGAGATGAGGCCAATGACGAGCGCCTGGCCGATGTTGGGGCGAACGACCAGGATGGTGAGGCAGAAGGCCGAGATGATGAACTCGGGGCTGATCATGCCGCCCGAGATGCCCGAGATGGCCTTGCCGACGGTGAAGTTGAGGATGAAGCCGGCAGCGAGCAGGATGGCGAGCAGGACGAGGGCGCGGACGTCGAGTTTGCCGCGGTCGGCGGTCTGGACGGTGCGGGGCTGGGCGGCGGTGGTGTTCTGAGACATGGTGAAAATCCTTTCGGAATGGGGGTGCAAGAGAAAAGCGGAGGCGCGTGATGCGAATGCGATCGGGCTCGAGATAGAAAAAGGCCCCCGGTCGAAACCGGAGGCCTTCCAATCACCTAGAGCGCAAAAACAGGCGTGAGGGACTCACTGTCGACCGATCGTATTCGCATCACGCCACCACCAGTTGTTGAGAGACTTCATCGTGTTCTTCATGTTGGTGGCTCCTTTCGTGATGCCGTGGCGCGGTCGCACCTAGTTGCTGTTGCGCTGCACTATAGCACAGCGAAGTGTGTGCGGGGAAATCTTTTTTAAAAAGATTTCAGGTGGGTTTCCCGCCGGTCGAAAGAGCGGGCTGAGCGGGCGAGGCTGCCATTGCTGCCTTGTCCGCTCAGCTAAGACGTTACTCCTTATTGCGACGGTAGAGGAAGTAACCGCCCACGGAGATGACGGCAACGCCAGCGATGGCGAATGCGGCCACCATGCGGCCATCAAAACGATCACCGGTGGTGGGCAGGCCGCCCTTGGTGTTCGTCTTGTTGGTGGTTACCGTGGTCGTGGTGTCCGACTTGCCAGGCTTCTCGGGCTTGGTGGTGGGCTGCTCGGGCTTAGCGGGCTGCTCGGGAGTACCGGGCTGCTCAGGAGTACCAGGCTGATCCGGGGTTACCGGGTCGGTGGCAAGAGCGTCCTTGGCGTAGGTGATGGACACCTTGAGGCCGTTGATCTCGGTGTTCAGGTCGCTCGGGGTGAAGGGCTGGTCGAAGTTTTCGGCCTTCTGATAGGCGCGCATCTCCTGGAGCAGGGCCTTGCACTTCTTGTAGGTGTTCTCGGTAGCAGCCTTGCCGGCCTTGTTGGCCAGGGCAGTGCGGCCCTCGGTGGTCGTCTCGGCTAGCATGGCGGCGTCAACTTCCTTGTTCTGCTCGATGAGCTCGTTCTGGAGCGCATCGAGGTAGGCACGGACGCTGATACCAAGGGTGTCAGGGTTCTCAAAGCAGAGCGAGCTGATGTCCATGAGGACGTAGTTGATTGAGTTCTCGGGCTCCTCGTTGTACACGACGTCAGTCTGTTTGCAGTGATCGAAGGAGACGGTCTGATCGCTGAAGTACGGGCTGACCTCAGTTATCAGAGCGGAGTACAACGGGATGGCGACGGAGTACGCGGCGCGGGAGAGCATTTCCCACTGGATGGTAGCGACTTCGGGGTCATACCCGCGACGAATCTGGAAGAGGTTGATCTCGGTGTTGCGCTCGCTGCCGATGCAATAAACACCATCAGTGTTCGCGTTGAGGCCAGGGACGTTCTCGCCGCGGTTGCCAAAGGCACGAATCAGCTCAAAGGTGCTCCAGCCAGACTTGCCAGGCCTGAAGAACAGGGGCTGGATTTCGCTGACCATGGCTCCCTTTTGGTCAGGTTTTCCATCCTTCTTTACTGTGATAATGTCGTAATCTGTGCCTTCGGTCAGCTGACTACCAAAATAATCGCGGCCTTGCACATAGCGGGACCACTGGTTTACGCCGGAATCGGCGAGGCTTTCGCCATACGTTTGGGCGACATCGAATTTGCCGTCAGCGGAGTATTTGGCGAAGCCCTTCTCCACGGGCATGGACTCGATGCCCTCGGAGTGTAGGCAGTTCTCGGGGTCATCAAGGTCGACATCGTAGTTGAGGCTCCCGATATTAGGGTTGAGCGACGCGACGTCGTCAGCGAGCTTCATGGCGATCCACTGATGGGCGGAAAGTGTGGCGAACAGCCAGGTCTCGTTGTTGTCGGCGATGATGATCTGGTCGTTGGT
This sequence comes from uncultured bacterium, assembly GCA_905215765.1. Taxonomy (GTDB): domain Bacteria; phylum Actinomycetota; class Coriobacteriia; order Coriobacteriales; family Coriobacteriaceae; genus Collinsella. Next base: position 9,613 of record CAJMRP010000010.1, on the reverse strand, counting down.
GCAGACGCCTTGATCATCGATCAGTCTGCCGAGAAGCTCGACGCCCTCGCGGGCCGTGGCGCTCTCGCCCAGGATGATGCTGCCGTAACTGTACTCGCCCAGACCCACTTTCTCATCGATGTGGTCTGCTGCATCGGCCTCCTCGTTATAGGAAGTGCTTAGCGTGGCAGAGCAGGAGACGCCCTTCTCGTTGATTCCGGCCTCGGAATAGGCGTCGGTGCGACCCATCCAGTTGGAGGGGTGGTCGCGTACATAGCTGTAACGATAGGTAGGCTTGTTCGAAGTGTATTCAAAAGCAGATTCAATCGAGCTGTACTTAAAGCCAGGTTCGTGGGCAGGTTCGATGCCGTAGTGCTTAAGATAGCGCTTGTCAAAGTCCTCGGCACGGCCGTAGTACGTATTACCGTCGGCCGTCAGCTTGTTGCCCATGTACATCTGCGTGCAGGCGAGCGCAGATGTCGGCATGGACATGATGGTTGCAGCTCCAAAGGCGAGGCCTATGCCTAGCTTCTTGAGCGCGTTGACGGGGTGAGTTTTCCTCATTTTCCCTCCCAGCGTGCGAAAGCCCTCCGTTGCCAGAGGGCTTCAGCCAATAAAGACACCCCATTAGCGTAACGAACTGGAAACAATATTCATCTATGAAAGAAACTTACTCGATAAGCGTAATGAAATATGCGATGAGTGGTTAATTATACTCGGTTTGTAGCTTTACTTTAATAAAGACGTCCTGCAATTACATTACCTGAATAAAGCGCCTTGCACGGGGCGCAAAGAAAATCCCCCGCTGTTTGGCAAATGCATAAACAGCAGGGGAGACGATAATTGGATGAATATCATACCAATGTGGAATTACTTCTTCCGGCGGTGGATCACGTTGATCGCATAGCCGACGAGCATGGCCAAAACGATGATGATAAAGCCGAGCAGGGGATTGTCGTTCATAGGGTCCTCCTATTTTCCGAGCGGGGAGAATTCGTCGACGATGAGGTCGAGGCATTGCGGAAGCGCGCGGGCTCCAAAGACGCCCGAATTGCTGGAGATAATCTCGCCATCGAACTGCATGCCCAGCGACGGGGTGCAGGTGATCTTGGCTTCCTTGGTCTGGATGATCTTGAACTGCGGGCGGCCGAGTACCTTGCCGGCGGGGTCGAGTGCGGCGGTGATCACAGTCGGTAGAAGCTGCACAGTTTTTACGGGTTCGATGACCGCAATGTCGACCATGCCATCGTTCATACGGCAGTCGGGGAACAGGTTGATGTCGTTTTGGATGACCGAGGTGTTGCCGGCCATGCAGCAGATGCCGTCGAGCTCCTCGACAATGCCGTCATGCTCAATCGTAAAGTGCGCCACCGTGGGATTGGGCGTGGCGAGCGCGGAGAGGAAGTAAGCGATCTCGCCGATGTCGTTTTTGGTGGGGGCGGCCTTCATCATGATCTCGGCGTCGAAGCCCGAGCCGGCGATGATGATGAAGCCGTGGCGCTTCTCGTTGCCGTTCTCGTCGAGCCAAAAGAGCTCGCCCATGTCGACTTTGACCGTGCGACCGGCACGGCAGGCCTTGGCGAGCGCCGCCGCCTCGGGGGCATTGCCGATGTTGTTGAAGAACAGGCAGGCCGTACCGGAGGGGAAGACGAGCGTGGGGACACCGCATCCGCGCATCTGGTCGAGCACGTTGGAGACAGTGCCGTCGCCGCCCGAAACGACCACGCGGTCAAACTCGCGCACGTCTGCCACGGCGTCCTCGGGTTCCATGCCATCGCCGATAAAGCGCATCACGACCTCGTCGCCGCCCTGTGCAAGGGCGTGCGTGAATGCGAAGATTTCATCTGAGCTGGGGCCCGATGCCGGGTTGTGGATGATAAGGCAGCGCATACTTACGTTCCCGTTCTGTGACTAACCGAGTATAGTTGTAAGGCAATGCCGATATCCTACCCGTGTTTTTCGGGCCTAACCTTATTCGATGGGTTGATATGTACATTTCCACACATCAGGCTCTACTCGCCTTTTGCCAGCGCGCCCGTGAGTTCGACGCGATTGCCGTCGATACCGAGTTTTTGCGCGAGCGCACATTCCACCCGCGTCTGTGTTTGGTTCAGATTGCCACCCCTGCCGAGAGCGTCGCGGTCGATCCCCTGGTAATCGACGACCTATCGCCGCTGGCCGAGCTTATGGCCGACGAGAGCGTGACCAAGGTCTTCCACGCGTGCTCGCAGGATATGGAGGTCATGCTCCATACCGTGGGCGTGCTGCCACGACCGATTTTCGATACGCAGGTCGCCGCCGCCTTTTTGGGCGAGCGCCAGCAGATTTCGTATGGCGCGCTTGTTCAGACGTTCTGCGGCGTATCGCTGCCCAAGACCGAGTCACTGACCGACTGGTCGCGCCGCCCGCTGACCGATAAGCAGATTGAGTATGCGATCGATGACGTCAAGTACCTGATCGTCGCCTATACCGAGATGATGAGCCGCCTGCGCGAGCTGGGCCGTGTGGACTGGGTGCTCGACGAGCTGCGCCCGCTGGCTGACGAGTCGCACTATCGCGCCGATCGCCACGAGGCGTTCCGCAAGGTCAAGCGCATCAATTCGTGCAGCCGTCATCAGCTGGGTATCGCGCGCGAGCTCGCCGCCTGGCGCGAGGACCGCGCCGAGCGGCGCAACATCCCACGCAAGTGGGTCATGTCCGACGACACGCTGCTAGCGCTCGTTAAGCGCAATCCCGTGCGCGTTGAGGAGTTCCGTAGCATTCGCGGTACCGATCAATTGGGGGAGCGCGACGTGGACGGTGCGCTCATGGCCATCAAGCGCGGTGCGAGCTGTCCGCACGATCGCCTGCCGCTCTTGGTGCGCGGACATCGTCAGATTTCGCCGGAGCTGGAGAGCGTGACTGACCTTATGTATGCGCTTATCCGCCTGGTTGCCGAGCGCTCAGGCGTTGCGACCTCGGTCATTGCCTCGCGCGATGACCTGGCCGATTACATTGAGCATCCCGAGCAGAGCCGCCTGCGCGAAGGTTGGCGCTTTGAGCTTGTGGGCTCGCGCCTGGACGATCTGCTTTCCGGCAATATGGGGTTGACGGTGAAGGACGGCAAAATCGAGCTCCTGTAGGGAAGCCTAGCCGGTTGAGTGGGTAAAATGCCTCCAACGTGTAACTCGACTCGGAGGAATTCGCATGCCTTATTACTATGGATACGGCTTTGGCATCGACCCGCTGTACCTGCTGGTTGTTCTTGTCTGCACGGTGCTTGGCCTTGCCGCACAGAACTATATCAACTCGACGTACAAAACCTGGTCCAAGGTTCGCTCGGACGGCGATACGGGTGCCACAGTCGCTCGCCGCATGCTCGATGCCAACGGTTGTAGCGCCGTGGGTATCAAGGGTGTCGCTGGCGAGCTCACCGACCATTACAACCCGCAGGACAACAACCTGTATCTGTCGGATGCCAACCGTTCGGGCGGTTCGGTCGCAAGCGTTGCCGTCGCCTGCCACGAGGCGGGCCATGCCGCCCAGCGTCAAAGCGGCTATGCCATGATGAAAGTGCGTACCGCCCTCGTGCCGGTCGTCAACTTTACCCAGAACACCTGGACCATCGTGTTACTCTTGGGCCTGTTTATGAACATTGCCGGGCTCACGACCCTCGCGTTGATCTTCTTCTCGTTTAGTGTGCTGTTCCAACTCGTTACGTTGCCTGTCGAGATTGACGCCAGCCGACGTGCTGTGGCGTACATCGAGCAGTCGGGCATGAGCTCCAAGCAGGTCAACGGCGCCAAGAAGGTACTGACGGCAGCCGCGCTTACCTATGTGGCTGCAGCGCTCACTTCGATCATTCAGTTGCTCTACCTTATGGCTCGCTACAACAGAAACTCCAACCGATAACAAATGGGACAGGCAGGCGCCGCGGGGATTCGTGTCCTCGCGGCGCTGTACTATGTGTTGGACTTAATTTCGCACGGGGCCGGAGCCTCTGTGCTCGATAACGAAAGGAGGCTGCGTGGCAGGCTGGAACCTAACCGGTAATGCCGTTTCCGCCGAGTTCGACGGTTCGGACGAGCAAGAGCGCAAGGAGCTCAGCGTGAGCCAGGCGGTGGAGATCGCCGCCGGTGCGCTCGATGCCATTCCGCAGCTGAGCGTCTTGGGCGAGGTCACGGGTTTTCGTGGTCCTAACGCCCGAAGCGGCCACTGCTATTTCCAGATCAAGGACGATTCGGCCGCCGTTGACTGCATCATTTGGAAGGGTGCCTATCTCAAGCGCACGTTCGATCTGCGCGACGGTATGCAGGTGAGCTTTAAGGGCAGCTTCAATCTCTATAAGGCTACGGGCCGCATGAGCTTTGTCGCTCGCTCGTTTTCGCTGGCGGGGGAGGGTCTGCTGCGTCAACAAGTGGCGCAACTGGCCGAAAAGCTACGCCGTGAGGGTCTGATGGACGAAGCGCGCAAGCGCCGCATCCCGGTGTTCTGCTCCCGCGTGGCGGTCGTCACCTCGCTTTCGGGTGCCGTAATCGACGACGTCAAGCGCACATTGCGTCGTCGCAACCCGCTCGTCGAGCTCGTCTGCGTGGGTGCCAAGGTACAAGGCGAGGGTGCGCCGACAGAGCTCATTGAGGGCCTGCGCCGCGCCGCTTCCATTACGCCGGCGCCCGACTGTATTTTGTTGGTGCGCGGCGGCGGCTCCTTTGAGGACCTCATGACCTTTAATGACGAGGAGCTTGCCCGCGCGGTGGCGGCTTGTCCCGTGCCCGTGGTGACCGGCATTGGCCATGAGCCCGATACCTCGATTTGCGACATGGTGAGCGACCGTCGCGCCTCCACGCCTACGGCGGCGGCCGAATCGGTGGCGCCGGCTATGACGGAGTTGGCCGATGTGCTCGAGGCGCGCTATCAACGTCTGGGTGCTGCGATGGCATCGATGATTGGGTCGGCCCAGGTCGACCTGGAGATGCTCGATCAGCGCGGTCGCCGTGCCTGGGATACCTATACGGCTCGCTTGGGCGATGCGCTCGATGCGGCTGCGTGCCGCCCGTGCCTCAACGACCCAACGTTTATGGTTGAGCGTCGCGAGTCTGAGCTTGCCCTGACGGCCGATCGTTTGTCCGGCGCCATAACGCGTTCGGTTGGGGCATTCCGCTCCAACTTTGAGCGTCTGCCCGAGCGCTTGATCGCAAGCACCTCAGGACTCGATGGCAAGCGCCATGCGCTCACGCTCGCAAGCTCCCGCCTGGAGCATCAGGGGCGCACGATGCTCAACAAGCCAGCATCCGACCTGGGCCGTGCGGCAGCCTCGCTCGATGCCCTGTCGCCGCTCAAGGTGCTTGCCCGTGGTTATTCCATCGCGTACAGCGATGATGGGGTGGCCACGAGCGCCAAGACCTTTAAGCCCGGTGACGCCATTCGCGTGCGCATGGCAGACGGCAACGTGGCGGCAACGGTCGATACGGTCGAGTAGGCCGCGTTTCATAGCGATAAACCTTTAGGAAAGGAAACAGATATGGCAGAGAAGACCCCGGTCGAGCAGCTTACGTACAAGCAGGCTTCACAGGAGTTGGAGCTCATCATCCGCAGCTTGGAGTCGGGTGATATGGAGCTCGAGGAGTCGCTTGAGAGCTATACCCGCGGCGTCGAGCTCCTCAAGAGCCTGCGTACCCGCTTGTCCGATGCTGAGCAGAAGGTCTCGGTGCTCCTGAAGGACGTCGACGGCAACGACGTGCTCGCCGACGGCGAAGCCGCCAACACCGACGACAACCTTTCGTTCTAACCATCCCGACCAAATATAATTACCTTGGTCTGTGAGAAAGGAACCAACCATGTGTGATTGCATCTTCTGCAAAATTGCCAACCACGAGATCCCCTCGACCGTCGTCTACGAGGATGACCAGGTCATCGCGTTCGACGACCTCAATCCCCAGGCGCCGGTCCACACGCTCGTGATCCCCAAGAAGCATTACAGCGACATCGCCGACAACGTACCGGCCGAGACCATGGGCGCCATGGCTCACGCCATCCAGGAGGTCGCTAAGGCCAAGGGCTTGGAGGACGGTTTCCGCGTCATCTCCAACAAGGGCGTCAACGCCGGCCAGACCGTCATGCACTTCCACATGCACGTCCTCGGCGGCAAAAACCTGGGCGAGAACCTCATCTGAGGACGCCTCTTCCGTGCAATGAAACGGAAGCTCAGGCACCGATAACTTATATATCAACGCAATAAACCCGAGCGCGAGGGCGTTTGGGTTTATTATTGAAGCGTATGTAACCTGGCGGCGCCACACCGCCTGTTAGTAGGGAGACACATGAACGTTCTGGTCGTCAACGCAGGATCTTCGACCCTTAAGTATCAGGTCATCGATACCAAGTCCCACAAGGTGTCCGCAAAGGGCTCCTGCGAGCGCGTCTGCTTTACCGGCGGTACCTTCACCCACGCTGCCAACGGTTCCAAGAAGGTGACCGAGAACATCGAGTTCCCCGACCACAAGGTCGCCATCGAGGTCGTTCTGAAGGACCTCGAGGCCAACGGCGTCAAGATCGAGGGCATTGGTCACCGTATCGTTCAGGGTGGCTGGTACTTCGGCGATTCCTCCCTCGTCGACGAGGACGTCCTCGCCAAGATCCGCGAGGTCGCTCCGCTGGCGCCGCTGCACAACAACCCCGAGGCCAACGTTATCGAGTACTGCCTGGAGCAGTATCCCGACCTGCCCAACGTCACGGTCTACGACACCGCTTTCCACTTCAACATGCCCGAGGTCGCCAAGACTTACGCCCTGCCCAAGGACGTCTGCGACAAGCTGCACATCCGTAAGTACGGCGCCCACGGCACCAGCTACCGTTACATCTCCAAGAAGGTCGCCGAGATGACCAACGGCGAGGCTCGCAAGGTCGTCGTGTGCCATATCGGCTCCGGCGCTTCCCTGTGCGCCATCGAGGACGGCAAGTGCATGGACACCACCATGGGCCTCACCCCGCTCGACGGCGTCATGATGGGCACCCGCTGCGGCTCTATCGACCCGGCTACCGTGTGCTACCTGCAGCGCGAAGGCGGCTACACCTTCGACGAGGTCGATGAGATGATGAACAAGAAGTCCGGCCTTTTGGCTGTGACCGGCGGCAAGACCAACGACTGCCGCAACGTCGAGGAGCTCGCCGCTGCCGGTGACCCCGAGGCTCAGCTCGCCTTCGATATGTTCGTCTACAAGATTGCCGCCAAGGCTGCCGAGATGGCCACTTCCATGTGCGGCATGGACACCCTGGTCTTTACCGCCGGCATCGGCGAGCACGCTCCGGCTGTTCGCGCCGGCGTTGCCGACCGTCTGGCCTTTATGGGCGTCAAGATGGATCATGCGCGCAACGCCCTGCGTGGTGACGGCGCTTGGTGCCTGTCTGCCAAGGATTCCAAGGTCAAGATTTTCGTCATTCCCACGGACGAGGAGTTCATGATCGCTTCCGACGTCGAGCGCATCGTCAACGGCAAGTAATTGCAGGAGGGGAGGGGCTGGACGACCGAGTGCCGTTCGGCCCTTCTTTTGTGCTCGTTGGGCGATATGCCTGATAGCTATTTATTAAGTTATGATAACTTCTTATTAACATGCGGCCGCCTTAAGGGGTCTGCGTCGACCGTATTGCACTGCAAAGGAGTCTCATGAACGTACTTGTTGTCAACGCCGGCAGCTCAAGCCTCAAATATCAGCTTTTGGATACCGATACCCGCGAGGTTTTCGCCAAGGGCAACTGCGAGCGTATCGGATCGGACATGGGCATCTTTGGCCACTCCGAGAACGGTGGCGCTAAGCAGACCGAGGAGGTCCCTTTCCCCGATCATCGCTCTGCTATCGCTCGCGTGCTCGAGGAGCTCGAGAAGACCGACTTTACGATTGATGGCATTGGGCATCGTATCGTTCAGGGCGGCTGGCACTTCGATGATTCCGCGGTTGTCGACGACGAGGTTATGGCCAAGATTCTTGAGGTGGCACCGCTTGCTCCGCTGCACAACTACGGCGAGGCCGCAGCGATTGAGTATTGCCGTGAGAAGTATCCGGAGCTGCCCAACGTGGCGGTTTTCGACACCTCGTTCCACATGACCATGCCCGAGGTTGCCTACACCTACGCGCTGCCCAAGGACGTTTGCGACAAGTACCACGTGCGCAAGTACGGCGCCCACGGCACGAGCCACCGCTATGAGTGGATGATGGCCAAGGAGATCCTGGGTTCGCGCTGCCACCGCCTGCTTTCGTGCCATCTGGGCAACGGTGCTTCGCTCGCTGCTATCGAGGACGGCGTGTGCCGCGACACCACGATGGGTCTCACGCCGCTCGATGGCCTGATGATGGGCACCCGTTGTGGTTCCATCGACCCGGCCACCGTGTGCTACCTGCAGCGCGAGGGCGGCTACAGCTACCAGGAAGTCGATGACATGATGAACAAGCAGTCTGGTCTGCTTGCCATCTCGGGCATCTCCAACGACGCCCGCGACATCCGCACGCGCGCCTCCGAGGGCGACGAGCGCTGCCTGCTCGCCTTCGATATGTTCGCCTATAAGGCCATGCAGCAGGCCGGTTCCATGATCGCTTCCATGGCGGGCGTGGACACCATTACCTTTACCGCCGGCATCGGCGAGAACGACTGGTCGATCCGCAAGGCCTTCTGCGACTGCTTTGAGTGGCTGGGCGTACGCATCGACAATAACAAGAACCGCGAGGCCGTGGGCAACGGCCCGCAGGTCATCAGTGCCGCCGGTTCCGCCGTCACGGTCATGGTCATCCCCACCGACGAGGAATACATGATCGCCCATGACGTCGAGCGTCTGACCAAGAACAACTAACGCGTTCGCTTGTGATCGAACGAAAGGCCTCCTGAGCAGCAGCTCGGGAGGCCTTTTTGCTAGCAGGCGGACGGCGGAAACCCCATCCCATTTCGAGCGCAAATACTGGGACACGCTTTCCGGTTGAGGCACGTTGCGGAAAGTGCGACCCACAATAAAGCAAAATTCCGTCCCAAAGTTTCCCAAACAGGCCCCAAGCGGAAGCCACATCCCAGAATCCGCCTCCAAACTGGGATGTAGTTTCCGGCACAACAACCGCCGAAGCCCACTGGCCTTTCAATCTCCAAAGTGATCATCATCAGCAACGCCTGCGCTCCCAGCAACGGCACCCATCCATTCAGATTTTCAGCCCCAGCTCGTAGCCAAGCCGCCGTCCACTCCAGATGCCCTGAATGCCATGTGACGGCAGGGACCCTACAGGGTAAAGCTCTGAAAACTTTCCGCACTGATATTTTCTGTATTGAAGACGTCGATGATGCACCCGTATACCATTGACGTCGACACCATCAGATGCGGACCGCGCGGTGACCCCACATTCCGCTGGCGCCCACAGGGCTGCCCTCGTTTCCTGACATGTCCCGCGCGGGCCGCGGCGAGCCGAGACCGCCGCATGACCTAATAGGAGCATGGAGCGATACCGCGGACCCGATCAACCGCATTCTATCGCGCCCCGTCAGTGTGCCGTCTGCCCGGTCCAGGCGAGCACGGAAAGAACGGAGCGAGACATGAGAACCGAATCGACACCCGGCGCCCGCGGGCCGGTCTTCTGCGGGGTCGACACCCACGCCGACTCGCACTGGCTGTGCGTCCTGG
>CAJMRP010000009.1 GCA_905215765.1 uncultured bacterium | reverse complement strand
TCGCCGACGGCATCCTCACCCCCGCCGTCACGGTTACCACGGCCATCGAGGGCTTGCGCACTATCGAGTGGGGCCATGCGCTTTTGGGTGACGGCCAGACCAATGTAATCATCATCACCATCATCATTATCTGCGGCCTGTTTGCCATGCAACGCGCCGGTACCTCGTCGATCGGCAAGCTGTTCGGCCCGCTCATGACGCTGTGGTTCCTGTTCTTGGCTGGCGCCGGTCTGTTCAACATGCTCGGCAACCCGTCCATCCTGCGCGCGCTCAACCCCATCCGCGGCATCATGTTCCTGTTCTCGCCCATCAACCACTCGGGCATCATGGTGCTCGGCTTTGTCTTTCTGTCGACAACCGGTGCCGAGGCGCTCTACTCGGACATGGGCCACGTGGGCAAGGCAAACATCTATGCATCCTGGCCGTTTGTTAAAGCGGCCCTCATCCTCAACTATCTGGGTCAAGGCGCTTGGCTGCTCGCCAATAACTCCAACCCCCAGATGCTCGCAATGGATATCGTCAACCCGTTCTATATGATGCTCCCCGAGCCCCTGCGCCCCTTTGCCATCGTGCTTTCGGCCGTGGCGGCCATCATCGCCTCGCAGGCGCTCATCACCGGCTCGTTCTCGCTGGTATCCGAGGCAACGCGCCTCAACCTTATGCCGCACCTGCGCATCCACTACCCCAGCGACACCAAGGGCCAGCTCTATATTCCGCTCGTCAACAACATCATGTGGGTCGGCTGCATCTTCATCGTGCTGCTATTCCAAAACTCTGAGCGCATGGAAAGCGCCTATGGCCTCGCCATCACCGTGACCATGCTCATGACCACCACACTGCTGACGAGCTATATCGCCGGCATCCTCAAGCACAAGCTGGGTGCCTGCGTCTTCGCCCTGCTCTTTGGTGCCATTGAGCTGTGCTTCTTCGCCTCGTGCCTCACTATGTTCTTTGACGGCGGCTACGTCATGATCTTCCTGGCCGCGCTGCTGTTCGGCCTTATGTATGTGTGGCGCCGCGGCACCGCCATCGAGCGCACGCAAACGATCCTGCTGCCCGTCTCCAAGTACATCGATCAGCTCAACCGCCTGCGCAACGACGAGACCTATCCCGTGCTCGCCGACAATCTGGTATTTCTCACCAACAGCCCCGACCCGCTCACGCTCGACCGCGACGTGCTTTATTCCATCCTGGACAAGCACCCCAAGCGCGCCAAGGCATATTGGTTCATCAACGTGCACGTTACCGACGAGCCCTATACGCATGAGTATTCCGTTGAGACCTTTGGCACAGACTTCCTGTTCCGCGTGCGCTTGGACCTGGGCTTTAAGGTCAACCAGCGCATCAACGCCTACCTGCGCCAGATCGTCGGCGACCTGATGGCATCGGGTGAGTTGCCGCCGCAGCATCACACCTACTCTATCTACGAGACACGCGGCAACGTGGGCGACTTCCGTTTTTGCATGCTGCGCAAGATGCTTGCCCCCGAAACGGACATCAACCGCAACGACCACCGTGTGATGGCCATCAAGTACGCCGTCCGCCGCGCCTGCGGAAGCCCGGCGCGCTGGTACGGTCTCGAGAACTCTGCCATCATCATCGAGTACGTGCCGTTGTTTGCCCGCATGCGCCCGGCCGTTAAGCTCGTGCGCACCCAGGTGCCGCTCGAGGTTCAGATTGAAGAGGCCGAGGAAATGGAAGTCGACATCTTCTCGGACGACCTGGTCAACGGCAACGAGGCCGGCAAGAGCATGGACGTCGATCCCACCGAGCTGCTCGAGAGCGTCGCCGATACGCCCGAGCAACAGCAACTCGACGGACTCGAGAGCACCCAGCTCAACGACGCCAACTTCTAGCGACGTCATAAATCAACGACAGCGGCCCTGCACCTCACGAGAGACGCAGGGCCGCTTTGCATTGCAGTAAAGCTAACGGCTACGAACGACGCGGCTCGGGAACCACGAGCCTATCGGGGCTCGCGCCCTCGGCATCCATCAGGCTCACGTAGCGAATCGACGGATCCTCATACATCGCGTAGTAATAATTGCCCGTGCGCGCGCTAAAGCATCCGGTGTAGATAGTCTTCTCGAACTTGCCATCTCCCATCCTGGACGCCCCCTCAATCATCACCACGCCCTCGAGCGAGCGGAACATGCGGACGACGTTTTCGGTCTCGCTCTCCTTTTGCGGGTAATTGGCATTGAGGTACGCCGCCTTTACAAAACGGCTCGGCGAATAGCAATCGCCCGGAATGCCGCGCATGCCGGCACCCGCGCCATAGGGCTTGAGCTCGGCGCCACGCCATGTCGCCGTCTGCGGAAAATCGCTTGTGGCGGTGATATAGGTGCGGAGGTTTTCCATGTGCCACGGGAAGGTCGGCTGGTTGGCAAGGGTGTCGACCGGATCGTCGTATACATGCAGGCCGTCAGCCATCATCTCGACCACGATGCTGCGCTGGCTGTCGCCGATAATCCAATGGAGCAGCGACACGCCCAGCCCCTCTCCGGCAGATTTGGCGACAATCACCGTATCGCGCAGCGCGGCCTCGACCTCATCGACCGTCGAGAACGTCGCTGCCACCCACAGGGGAAACTCATAGGCCGCAATATTGTTCTTGCCGTCGACAGGGCCCTCGGCATACTCGGCATAACCCGGGAAATTGAGACCCGCCACGGCAAGGCCCGCATCGTTGCCGCAGTCGAAGAACATAGGGTAGTTCTTGTAATCGATGCACATACCGATCACCGCGTGCGCCGCTGTCGCGTCGTCGATAAACGAATACGGAATGTGAAACCCGCGCGGCATCACGCGAACCTGTTGGCCGTAGTCAAAGCTCCAGTCGAGATTGCGGCCCAGATACATGTGGCCAGAATTATCGGTAAATCGAATACTCGTACACATAACGCCTCCTAGCTTTACGTTCTTTCTAATTTCATTGTCTCCAAACAAAAAGGCGCTAAACACAAAAGCCCGGACATGACAACAATGTCATGTCCGGGCCAAAAGAGACGAAGTGCGGTGCTTTGGTCCCCTTAGACCAACTTTCCAAGACAGTGGTCGATCATATGCTGGATCATCTGTGCCTCAAAGCCCGCGTAGTCGCGGCGGCACTCCTTCATCTTGCCGTCGACGATCTGATCAAAGGCGACCTTGCACTTGATATAGCGCGTGGACTTGGTGACCTCCTCGTGCGTCAGGCAGCTCTCCTCCATCTTGCTGGCGCCCAGGCCAAACACCAGACGGGGGTTGTAGAGTACGTGAGGCTCGCCGGCATCGTCCAGGTAGACGCAAACCTTCTTGGTAACGCCAATCTGGTTAGCGGCAAGGCAGCCGGCATCGTCGAGCGACTTGATGGTATCGATCAGGTCCTGAGCAACCGACTCGTCCTCGACGGTCGCAACCTCGCAACGCTGGGACAGGATAGCCTCGTCGCGGCAGAGCTCTTTAATCATACGTTCCTCCAAAGAGTTCGTTGTAACCGCTTAAGTATACGGTACCCACACATTTTCATGCGAAAAATACCGTCCGTCTGCTACAAAGCGCCGAACATCAACATGCGAGGAACAACAGCGTCGTAAAGGGGCTATAGTAGTTGAGTTCGTGTCAATCGGCCTAAACTCGGGGCCGAACAAGGAAAGGGTATGCATGGACGAACTTTTTCACGTCAGTGAGCGCAAGTCCACAATCGGGACCGAACTCCGCGCTGGACTGACAACATTCCTGGCGATGGCCTACATCATCGCCGTCAACCCCGCGGTGCTCTCGGGCGCTGGCATCGATGCGGGAGCGCTCGCCTGCGCCACCTGCCTGGGCGCCGGCATCATGACCATCTGCATGGGCATCTTCGCCAACCGCCCGCTCGCCTGCGCATCGGGCTTAGGCGTCAACGCGATGATCGCTGGAATCACCACCACCGTCTGCGGCGGTGACTGGCACGTGGCCATGAGCGTCATCTTCCTTGAGGGCGTCGTCATCTTGCTGCTCGTGCTTTGTGGCCTGCGTGAGGCCATCATGGACGCCATCCCGGTTGTCCTGCGTCACGCCATCTCGGTGGGTCTGGGCCTGTTCATCGCCATGATTGGCCTGTGCGATGCCGGCATTATCACCGCTGGCGCCGGTACACTCGTCGGTCTGGGCGACATCACCTCCCCCACCTTCATCGTCGGCATCATCTCCATCCTGGTGACGGTCGCCCTCGCCTGCCGCAACGTCCCCGGCTCGCTGCTCATCGGCATCGTCGTCGCCGTCATCGCCGGTATCCCCCTAGGTGTGACCCAGGCTCCGACCGGTATCATCGCCCCGCTCGACTTCTCGAGCATCGGTGGCCCCATCGCCGACGCCGGCGGCGTGCCCGCCATCGTCAAGGTCCTTACCGACCCCGCGCTCCTCGTCATCTCGTTCTCGCTGCTCATGAGTGACTTCTTCGACACCATGGGCACCGCGATGGCCGTGGCCAAGCAGGGCGAGTTCCTCACCGACGACGGCAACGTCGAGAATATCAAGGAGATCCTGATCGTCGACTCCGCCGCCGCTGCTGTGGGCGGTTTCATGGGTGTCTCCTCCATCACCACCTTCGTCGAGTCCACTTCCGGCGCCGCCGACGGTGGCCGCACGGGCCTCACCTCCGTCACCACCGGCGTGCTGTTCATTCTCGCCGCGTTCTTCTCCCCCATCGTCACCATCGTTTCCAGCGCCGCCACCTGCGGTGCTCTGGTCTACGTCGGCTACCTCATGATGAGCGAGGCCTCCGAGATCGACTGGTCCGACGTGTCGCAGGGTTTCCCGGCGTTCATGATTGTCGCCGGCGTGCCCTTCACCTACTCCATCTCTGCCGGCATCGGCCTGGGCTTTATCGCCTACGTGATCGTCGCGCTCTTTAAGGGCGAGGCCTCCAAGATCAAGCCGCTCATGTGGATCGCAGCCCTTGCCTTCCTTGTCTACTTCTTCGTGGCGTAACGGCATAGTCTGCTAAAGCAAAACAACAAGGCGCGGAATCGCATCGAGCGGCTCCGCGCCTTTCTTTTAGCGTCTGCCCCCGTGTCAGCGTGCGACAATTAAGGCTGTCAATATCACAACACCGAGAGAAGCCTGCCTTGGAAGCGCATCATAAGCAGATAACCGTTTATTCAGAGTGTGCGGAAGGCGCGCCCGTCATCTACCTCCCCGTGGTTATGGGCGACGGTAGTGAAGTCTACGAGCGCTGCCGAGAGCTCGATTGCCCGCCGTTCACCCTTGTCGCCATTGGAGGGCTCGATTGGAATCGCGAGCTGAGCCCCTGGGAATGTGAGGGAACTATACGAGATGCCGAGCCCTTTGGTGGACAGGCTGCTGGTTTTCTTGACGAGTTGTTGAAGCAGATAATCCCCCAGGCCGAATCATCGCTCCCGCAACCGCCCGCCTGGCGCGGCGTTGCCGGCTACTCGTTGGCGGGTCTTTTTGCACTGTGGGCACTTTGGCAAACAGATGTCTTTGAGCGCGCAGCGAGTGCATCGGGGTCGTTATGGTTCCCCGGCTTTATCGACTACGCGCGCGAGCGCACGATGACGGCTACGCCCGACGCCGCCTATCTGTCGCTCGGTAAAAAGGAAACCAAGACGCCCAACCGCATGATGCGGCACGTACTCGACGATACGCACGCGATGGAAGAGCTGCTTATCGAGCGTGACATTCCAACAACGCTGGAGCTCAACCCCGGCAATCACTTTGCCCAAACTGACCTGCGCATGGCGCGCGGCATCCACTGGATACTGACGCATTAAAAATGGCGTCCACGCGTACATACGCATGGACGCCATTTTTAATTTGGCTGAACGCAGCTACTATTCGGCAGTCTCCTCAAGCTCGGAAGTATCGAACTCAAAGTCATTACCGGGCAGGATGGCGTTGAGCACAATGCCCACCAGCGAGCCCACGGCAAGGCCCGAAAGCGAAATCGTCACGCCGCCCAGCTCCAGCTCGATGGCACCGGCGGTACTGTAGGCAATGCCGAGCGAAAGCACGAGCACCAAAGCCGCAACCAGCACATTGCGGTTGTTCTGGAAATCGACCTGGTTTTCGATAAGGTTGCGAACGCCCACGGCACTGATCATGCCGTAGAGCACGAGCGACACGCCGCCGATTACACACGCCGGCATAGCAGCGATCACAGCAGCAAACTTGGGGCAGAACGAAAGCACGATGGCGCAGCAGGCGGCAATGCGAATCACGCGCGGGTCGAACACGCGCGTCAGGGCAAGCACGCCGGTGTTCTCGCCATACGTCGTATTGGCGGGGGCGCCAAAAAGCGATGCCAAGATGGTCGCCAGGCCATCGCCGAGCAAGGTACGGTGCAGACCGGGATCGGCAATGTAATTGCGTTCGCAGGTAGAGCCAATGGCGGAGATATCGCCGATATGCTCGATCATAGTTGCAAAGGCCAGCGGCATGATGGTGATGATGGCCGTCGTGGCAAGACCGCTATCGAACTGCGGTCCAAAGAGCGCAAACACGGTGTTGTCCCACACGACGGGCAAGCCAACCCAGGGGGCAGCTGCGACGCCAGAGAAGTCGACCTCACCCAACGCAGCCGCAACGGCATAGCTCACCACCACGCCCAGCAGAATCGGCACGATCTTGACCATGCCGCGGCCCCAGATGTTGCAGATGATGATCACGGCCACAGCGATAACGGCGACAAGCCAGTTGGTCTGACAGTTGGCAATGGCAGAGCTCGCTAGGATCAGGCCGATGGAAATGACGATGGGGCCGGTCACCACCGGCGGAAAGAAGCGCATGACACGTTTGGCGCCAAATGCGCGGAACAGCGCCGCCAGCACCGGATAGAGCAGGCCGGCGCAGGCAACGCCCAGGCAAGCGTAGGGCAAAAGCTCGGCCTCGCCGTTGGGTGCAATGGCGGCATAACCCGCGATAAAGGCAAACGACGAGCCCAGAAACGCGGGCACCTTACCACGTGATAGAAAATGAAACAGCAGCGTGCCGATGCCGGCGAACAGAAGCGTCGCCGAAACGGAAAGGCCGGTGAGCACGGGCACGAGCACCGTGGCTCCGAACATCGCAAACATGTGTTGCAAACCCAACACGAACATGCGCGGGCGGCCGAGCGACGATGCGTCGTAGATGGCATCGCTGACGGCGGGCGTCGAGGACTGGGACATGGATGTCCTTTCGAATGGAAGGGCGATCAGGCATATCGGATAACCTGCCCGAACGATACGATCCGAACCATTGTACGCGATACGCTATGCCTCGCACGCGCCGCCACCTGCAAACACTAGCGCTATTTCCAAACGCGCTCGGCAATACGCTTGACCAGCGCAATCTTTGCCCATTGCTCATCCTCGGTCAGCTTGTTGCCAATCTCGCAGCTGGCAAAGCCGCACTGAGGCGACAGATACAGGTTCTCGAGCGGCACGTACTTTGCGGCTTCACGGATGCGCTCGACGATAACATCCTCGTTCTCGAGCTCTGCCGCCTTGGTGGTTACCAAGCCCAGCACGACCTTCTTGCCCGGGGCAACGTACTTGAGCGGCTCAAAACCGCCGGCGCGCGGCGTATCGAACTCCAGGTAAAATGCATCGACATCCTCGTTTGCGAACAGGTACGGCGCGATGGGGTCATAGCCGCCCTCGAAGGCATAGGTGGAGTGGTAGTTGCCGCGGCACACATGCGTGTTGATGACCAGATCGTCGGGCTTGTCCGCGATGGCGGCATTGTTGAGCGCCACGCCCAGCTCGCTTACCTTTTGCAGGTCGACCGGGCTCATGCCGGTTTTGGCGACAAAATCGGTGTCGCAGTAGATGCCCCAGGTGCAGTCATCAAACTGGATGTTGCGGCAGCCTGCTGCGTACAGGTCGGCGATCACCGTGCGATAAGCGGCTGCGATGGCGTCGGCAAGTTCCTCATCGGTCTTATAGACAGCGCGCAGGCTCTCCTGCTGGCCGTCGCAGCGGTCGAGCGTGACTTCGGAGAACGTCTGGATCGGCGCCGGAATGGTTTGCCGCGCGACCTGGCCCTCCCCCTCGAGCGCCTTGACAAATTTAAAGTGCTCGACGAACGGATGGTTCTCGCCGCTAATGGGGCCGGTTACCACGGCGGTGTCGGCTGTGGTCTCCTCGTCGTGGAACATATAACCCGTACGCGAGGTACGGCGTTCAATGCCGTTAAGGCCCCACATAAAATCGAGGTGCCAGTAGCTGCGGCGAAACTCACCATCGGTGATGACCTGCAGGCCGGCGGCCTTCTGCTTTGCCACCAAATCGCGAATGGCATCGTCCTCGACGGCCTTAAGGCCGGCGGCGTCGAGTTTACCCGCGACATAGGCGGCACGGGCGTCCTTTACAGCCTGCGGACGAAGAAAGCTGCCGACAATATCGGCGCGAAACGGCGCGTTCGGTTGAATCGAAGTGCTCATAGATATCTCCCTTTGCATTGGTTGCTTTACTGGGACAGAGTATGAGCGCTCATATGACCATCGTAAAATATACGTTTATAACAGTTTGATATAGATGCTTCCTATATCAGTCTGGACTGTCATAAAGAGACTTGAACCGTGCGGAGCACAGCAGCCTAGATATGCTGACGAATCGCGTCGATATAGGCCCGACCGTAGCGCGTGAGCGTCGTGTTCTTGCGCGTGATGATGCCAATCTCCATGTACTCGTCCACGTCGAGCGGAATCGAGATAATGCCGGGGCCGTTGAGCTCGTGGCTGATCACGCCCGAGCATACCGTGTAGCCGTTGAGGCCCATGGCCAAATTGAACAACGTCGCACGGTCGCGCACGCGGATATTTTTGCGACGCTCGAACGTCGAGGTCAGCTCCTCGGAATAGTAAAACGAGTTGTAGCTGCCCTGCTCGTAGGACAGGAACGGGTAGTCTTCCAGATCCTCGAGCGTCACGTTGGAGCGGTCCGCCAGCGGATGGTCGGCGCATACAAAGACATGCGGCGCGGCGCAGAAGAGTCCCTCGAATACGAGCTCGTTGGCGGCGAGCATGCGCTCGATGACCTCGCGATTGTGCTCCGACAGATACAGGATGCCGAGCTCGCTTTTCATATGCGCGACGTCCTCGATAATCTCGTGAGTCTGTTCCTCGCGCAGGGTAAAGTCGTAACGCGCGGCATCGAACTCACGGATCACATCGACAAACGCATTAACGGCAAAGGAATAATGCTGGCAGCTCACACTAAAGTGCGGCACCTGCTCGGACGCGCCCTTGTACTTGCCTTCGAGCAGATCGGCCTGGTCGAGCACCTGTCGAGCGTAGCCCAAGAAGGTCTCGCCCTCCTCGGACACAATGACGCCCTTGTTGGTGCGCTCAAAGATGTGCACACCCATCTCGTTTTCGAGATCGCGGATCGACGCGGTAATCGAAGGCTGCGACACAAAGAGTCGGCGCGAGGCCTCGGTGATGCTGCCGCATTCGGCAACTTTGACGACATATCTGAGCTGCTGGAGCTTCATGGCTGTCTCCTTAGCTGTTCGTGAAATTCGCGTCGGCGGTACCCTGCAGGCGCATAAACGGCGGCATCTCCCCCGTCGCGGCGCAGGCGGCAATCTGATGCAGGGCCCCGGCGACCGCATCGTCTGCCGCAGCGCCGATATGCCAGCGCGCGGCAGCCGTGACGGCCTCGTTGGCATTGGCGACTGCAACGGAGTTGGGAACGGCATCGATCATGGGCAGGTCGTTATCGGAATCGCCGAATACGGCCACCTCGTCGGGCGTCAGGCCCAAAGTGCGCGCCAGCTCCAGCGCAGCGCAGCCCTTGTCCCAACCGGCCGGAAGGATGTCAAACAGGCGCACTCGGTTGTTGGGAAACACGAGCGAGAGTTCCGGCACCTCAGCGGCAACGCGCTCGCGTAGCTCCGCGAGCTCCTCACGCGAACGGGCACTCCAGATATTCGCCTTGAACACCGGCGCGTCATCGACGACGGGACGGCACGGGGCCTCTTCGCCTTTGAGCCATGCGTTGCCGCCCGACTCCATAGCGCGACGCACACGCTCGGGATTGCTCGTCACGCAATAGGCGTCGTTGCCCCAAAAGTCATCGCCCAGGCTATAGACCTTCAGATACGTATCGTCGGTCTCTTGCTCAAGATAGTCGGCAAGACGCATGAGAGCACCGTTGTCGCTCGCACGGGAGGCAACAACCTCGCCGTCGACAAACATCACCTGGCCGTTACAGAACGCGCCAGTCGAGAAGCATTCGGAACGATTTTTGAACATCCAGCCCATCGCGGACGGCTGGCGACCCGAAACCGGGCCAAAGTGCAGACCCGCCGCCTGCATGGCATGAATGCCCTCGATGGCGTAGTCGCTGGCGCCGTCATGCCCGGCTGGAATCAGCGTATCGTCCATATCGGTCAGCACAAGTTTAATCATAAGGCCCCCATTCGTATCGGTCCTACCTATTGTAACGACCTGCCAAAATAAACCTGTCCCTTTTTGGCAGGTGCGTTAGTATAGGGAACAACAGATTCGATGCGGGAGTGCCGGCGGTGCAAACCACAAGGCTGAGAGGGCATAGGGCCCAATCCTTTGAACCTGTCAGTTAATGCTGGCGTAGGGAGCATGCCGCCTTTACAGGGGCGCTGTCTATGCACAGCGCCCCTTTTCTATGCCAAGGAGGCATGTGCAGTGATTGATTCGGAACAGCTTAAGCAACATATGGTCAAGGCCGTGGAGGAGATTCGCGCCACCAATCCGATGGCCGGCTCCATCACCAACACGGTGACGATCGACTTTGTCGCCAACGCGCAGCTCGCCGTGGGTGGTTCGGCCGCCATGGTCTATCTGCCCGACGAGGGCGAGGCACTCGTTGCCGGCGGCGGCGCCATCTATCTCAACATGGGCACGCTCTTCCCCATCTACGAGCAGACGATTCCCCGCGCGGCCAAGGCGGCACACGACGCCGGCAAGCCCTGGGTGCTCGATCCAGTGGGCCTAGGTATCGGTAGCCTGCGCACCCAGCTGGTAAACGAGCTCAAGCAGTACAAGCCCGCCATCGTACGCGGCAACGCCTCCGAGATCATCGCACTCGCCGGCCTGTGGGGTCTTGAGGGCGAGGCGGCTGATCTGAGCCGCGTACGCGGTGTCGATACCACCGACACGGTAGACGCTGCCCGCGATGCCGCCGTGGCGCTCGCCCGCTACACCGGCGGCGCCGTTGTGGTCTCGGGCGAAGTCGACCTGATTACCGACGGCACGACCGTGGCCAAGTCCAACGGCGGCAGCCCACTCATGTCCAAGATTACCGGTTGCGGCTGCTCGCAGGGCGGCGTGCTGGCCGTGTACGCCTGCGCTGCCGATCCGTTTACGGCAGCCGTCTGCGGCACCGCCGTCTACAACGTTGCCGGCACGCGCGCCGCCGCTGTCGCCGATGCCCCGGCAAGCTTTAAGGTCGCCTTTATCGACGAGCTCTACCGCGCAACCGCCCAGGACATTGCCGATAACCAACTCGAGCTCGAGGAGGCATAGGCCATGTCCGAGCCCGCAACCAATACCGGCATGAACACGCTCGTCGCCGTGGCCATCGCCCCGTGCGGCACCGGCGATGAGCTGTCCGCCGAGGTCGCCGAGGTCGTGCGCGTCATTCGCGAGAGCGGCCTTCCCAACCGCACCACCTCGATGTTCACCGAGATCGAGGGCGACTGGGACGAGGTCATGCAGGTCGTGCGCGACGCAACCTTTGTGTTGGCGAGCAAGGGCATCCGAACCGAAGTCGTGCTCAAAGCCGATATTCGACCCGGATTTACCGACACCATGACCGGCAAACTCGAGCGCATGGAAGCGCAGATCAAAAAGCAGGAGGAAGCACGATGAGTATCCGCGACAACCTTGATATCTCAGCCTATCTGGTGCTCGGCCCCGAAAATACCCTCGGGCGCCCCGTGGGCGATGTGGTGGCCCAGGCGCTCGACGCCGGCTTTACCTGCATCCAGGTGCGCTCCAAGGTGGCAAGCGCCCGCGAGATCATTGCGCTGACCGGAGACGCCGCGCAGGCTATCGCTCGGGCCGGCAAGACCGGTCAGGTCGCCTTGCTGATCGACGACCGCCTGGACTGTGTGCTTGCCGCGCGCGAGCAGGGCATTGCCGTCGACGGCGTGCACGTAGGCCAGAGCGACATTCCCGTCGAGGTCTGTCGCAAGCTGCTGGGCCCCGACGCCATCGTGGGCCTTTCGGCCCGTTGCGAGGAGATGCTCGAATACGTCAAGACCGCCGACATGAGCCTGGTCGACTACCTGGGCATCGGCCCGCTCCACGAGACCGAGACCAAGCGCGACTGCGGACGCGCAGCCGATGGCTCCATCATCACCAAAAGCTTTGAGGACCTGGCCGCCCTCCATGCGGCAAGCCCCGTGCCCATCGTGGTGGGCGGCGGCGTCAAGACGGCCGACCTGCCGCAGCTCAAGGCCACCGGCGTCGATGGCTTCTTTGTGGTGAGCGCCGTCTGCAGCGCCGACGACCCTTACGCCGCCGCCAAGGAGCTCGTCGATACCTGGCAGCAGGCATAGGCATAAGCCGAGCAGCCGATTCGCAGTCTCATATCTTCTAGAGCGGAAAGCGCATCCCAGTTTGGGCCTCCATTCCGGGATGCGCTTTCCGTATGCAACCCCTACCCCGCTAGGTAGGCCTCCAACGCCGGCAAAGTCGCCTCCGCATCGCGGCGACCGACCTGGTAGATGCGCTCGAGCTCATCCGGTTCGCGGCACAGCGACGGCACCTTCACCGATTCGCTCGGCCGCACCACAAAGATATCGCCGGCAGCCTCGCGACGTGCCAGGTCATCGAGCGTGGCATTGTAGACCTCATGCCGATGCTCAAGCGCTGCGACAAACTCCGGGTAGTGACGGAACACGCGCCGCAGCATGGGCATCACGCTGTTGGGCTGCTTCACAAAGCCCGCCGGCTGCGTGAGTACCACGATATTGCGGTCATACCCCTGTGCAAACAGCCATGCGCTGGGAATAGAATCGGCCACGCCACCATCCAGGTACTTACGGCCCTCAATGGCAACGGGACGCGTCGCCACAGGAATCGCCGACGATGCCCGGATCCACTCGATATCCCTCTCGTCGCCATAGGGCAGGTCGTGGTAGACGGCCTTGCCCGTCTCGATATCGGTACACACGCACGTAAACCGCATGGGGCAGGCGCGATATGTCTCCAGGTCGATGGGATCGCGCTCGATGGGCACCTCGTGATAGGCAAAATCGGCATTGAACATATCACCGGTTCGCAGCCAGCTGGTCACGCTTGCATAGCGCTTGTCGGCACAATAGGCCTTGTTGTAGCGAATGGCGCGGCCGATCTGGCGCGATTTAAAGTTGTAGCCAAACGCCGCGCCCGCCGAGACACCCACCATATGGTCGCAAGTTAAGCCGTGCTCCATCCATACGTCGAGCACGCCCGCCGTATACATACCGCGGTAGCCGCCTCCCTCGAGCGCGAGCCCCACCGTGCGCGTCGTATCCGGCTGTGCCATGCGACCATCTCCGTTCCTGCGTTTAAAACCGGGACAAGTATACCCGTCAACATATATCGTCTCAGTCGCATTTTTATCGGACATCGCATCGTCGCGCTGCCGTTTGTCGAATAATGGCCGCCCACAGCATGTGCACCCATATATAATTGTGTGCTGTTGTTTATACTACGCAGTAGTTATCAACAGCGAACATTAGCCGGTAAAGTAACCCAACAACGCAGCAAGGCGGGGCCTGGATACACGCAAAGCGCCGAACAACAACGCGTGTGCACAACGAGCTCGCCCGACGCAATCCGCCCGACCTCAGAAAGCCGCTTACGACATGGATACTGTCAGCAATTACACCGAAACGCTCGAAAAGACCGTTCGCGACCTTCTCGAGCGTCAGGATGATCTGATTAGGACTGCCTTTACCGACCAGCTTACCGGACTTGGCAACCGCGGCGGCTTTGCCCGTTCCCTCGAGGAGCTCTGGGAGCAGGACACCCCCGTTACCATGGCGTACATCGATATCGACAATCTCAAGCACTGCAACGACGTCTTTGGCCATGACGAGGGCAACCGCTATATTTTGCAGGTAAGCCTCTATCTCAAGCTGTATATGAAAGTGGACGAAGCGGCGTTTCGCATAGGCGGCGACGAGTTTGCCATCCTATCTACGATTGCGACCGAGGACGACCTCGCCGAACGTCTGGAACACTGCCGAGCGGTCCTGCTCAAAAACAACGATTCCGAGATGCCCCGCTCGTTTAGCTATGGAGTGTCGTATGCCGACCCCGCCCTGGGCGAAGCCCCCAATCGCATGACGCTCGATGCCGACCATCGCATGTACGACTACAAGCTACGTCATGCCATGCACCTTGATCGACGCAATATCACGCAAGTCCACGCCGACGACTTCGAAATAAGCGACCGTATTTTCGACGCCTTTTCGATGCTCAACGAGGGCCGCTATTTCTTTATCGAGAACTTGGACAAACATCGCACCCTTTGGTCGCAAGGCGCCTTGCGTGATCTTGGCCTTCCCTCGGAGCACATAGACAACTGTCGCGATTACTGGAAAACGCGCGTGCATCCCGATGACCTTGAGGCCTACATCAACGACATCGACCAGGTCTATAACGGCACCAAGCACCGTCGCGTCATGCAGTATCGTGTGCGCAATGCCGTCGGCGACTACGTCCTCTGCCGTGCTCGCGGGTTTCGCATCGACGGCGACGAAAATGTCCCCTCGCTCTATGTCGGCGAGCTCGTCAACCACTCACTTGCCGAAACCGTCGACGCCGCGACAGGCCTCGGCACCCAGCGCATGTTGGTCAATGCCATCGACGCCTGTCGTTGCGACCGTTGCGAGACGGGCCTTATAGCGGTGCGCGTTCGTGGCACGACAAAGCTCAACGAGCTCTACGGGGCCGAGGCTGTCGACAACATGCTCGCCGAATACGCAGGCCGCATGCTGTCGATCACCCGCGGCAGGAGCAGGGTCTACCGTTCACGTAGCGTCCAGTTTGTCGTGCTCAGCAACGATTTGGACCACGAGGCATTCGAGCAACTGACCCGCCACCTTAAAGAGGCCGTTTTCGCTCCTGTGCAAATCGCAGGCGACACCATTGCTCCCGTCTGTCTTGTCGTCCCGACCTTTTACGAACGCCTGGACTCCCAAGCATCGACTGTTTTGGGCGAACTCGATCGTCGCCTTCGCACGGCCGGCGGACTTGTTCCCAACGACAGTCTGCCCATACCCGAGATGGAACGCAAAGGCGCCGTCGCCGAGCACCTCGACATGCTCACAGGCCTCTACCGCCCCAGCGAGTTTATGCGCCGTGCCAATGCCTTCATCAAGGCAAGGCGCGACGGCACCTGGTGCATCGCCACGGTCGACATGGGCCACATGCGCCTGTTTAATGAATGGCACGGCCAGGCCGAGGGCGACCGCGTACTCGCCGATGTGGGCACGGTCCTCAAGGACATCGAGAATGCCGATATGGGCGTCGCAGGGTACTGGGGCCAAGATGACTTTTGCGTACTCATCCCTTTTAAGCACATCACCGTCCATCAAATCTACAACCGCGTTCGCGAGGCCGTAGCCAGACATGATGATGGCGTAGGTTTTTGGCCGTCCATGGGCGTTTACCCCATCGACTCCAATGAGGAAATCACTATCGACGCGCAGGCCAAGGCCATGTTTACCAATCGACGCGCCAAAAACGACTTTAAGGAGCGCATTGCCGTTTTCCGCCCCGAGGAATATGAGCATGAGGTTGCGTTCCACCACACGCTAACCGAGTTCCAGTATGCGCTCTCAAACGGCCGCATCACGTACTACCTGCAGCCCCAGGTCGACATGGAAACCGGTGAGATTATTGGCGCCGAAGCACTCACCCGCTGGATTGACAAGGACGGCTCTCTCATTTCGCCCGCAACGTTTATCCCCGCACTCGAGGAAAGCGGCTTTGTGGTGACGCTCGACAAGTACATTTGGCAGGGTGTCGCCTCGTGGCTGCGCGAGCGCATCGATCGAGGGCTTCGTGTGGTTCCGGTTTCGCTTAATGTGTCGCGCGTGGATATCCTTGCCTGCGACGTTGCCGAGCATATGGGGGCGCTCGCCGCCCAATACAACCTACCGCCCGAGCTCATGCGTATCGAGATCACTGAGACGGCTTATACGGGGGAGTCCGAGGCCGTGGACAAACTGACGGCCGACCTGCACACCCGCGGCTTCTCGACCTATATGGACGATTTTGGCACCGGTCAGTCCACGCTCGCGATGCTCAAGAACGTCAACGTCGACGTCATCAAGCTCGACCGCGCCTTTGTACCCACCGATCGCGATCAAGGCCGCAGCACGCAAATCATTTCATCGATGCTCGAAATGGCGCAGTCGCTCCATCTGCCCGTCGAGGTCGAAGGCGTCGAGACAAATGAGCAGGCGAACATGCTACGACAAATGGGCGCCCGCTACGCTCAGGGCTTCCTCTACTACCGCCCCATGCCGGCGAAGGATTTTGAGGCATTGCTCGATGGTGGCAATAACGACTGATACGCTCGCGCGCAAAACGCCACCGCCGAAGGAGGAATTTGCCTCCATTAGCTGACTTATATCCCCAATTCAAACCGAATTGGGGATATGATACAAACCATTGTTCCGCCCAAGGAGGTTATCCATCATGAACGAGTCATATCGCCTGGGTGAGCAATTGATTATTGCCTATCTTCAGCGACTTGCGAATGGCATCTCGACCGCCGAACTCGATGTTGCTGCGCTGCCTGCTGAGCTACGCGCCGTTGGTGAGCAACTGCAAAAGACGCATGCTATCCTGCAACAAGAGCGCCAGCTGCTTGAGCGCAACGCCTATATCGATCCGCTCACCAACTTGGGCAACCGCAACGGACTCGACCGTCACGTCGAGCAACTCTGGCGCAAAGGCGACCCCTTCACCTGCGCCTATATTGACATCGACCATCTCAAACATTGCAATGATAGGTTTGGCCACGCCGAAGGCAATCGCTATATTCTGAGCATCTGCCGCACGCTCTCCGAAACCATGGAGCACGATGAGATGCTGTTCCGTATCGGTGGAGACGAGTTTGTGCTTATCTCGCTCTCTGCAAACGAGACTGAACTCGAGCAGCGCTTGGAGCAGGTACGTGCCGGGCTGATCGAAGCGAGCTCAGGCGGCAAGGCGCCCATGATCGGCAGCTTTAGCTTTGGCTGCTCGCGCGTCGATCCACTTGCCGGCGACACGCGTCGCCAGATGACGATGGATGCCGATCGCAAGATGTATCGCTATAAGCTTATGCATCGTGTGCAGCAACCGAAAGACAATGACGCGCCGCAACGCCCAATCGTCGATCAACTTCCTTGCAACGACCGCGTATTCCAAGCGATCTCCATGAGCTCCGAGACGCGCTATCCGTTTATCCTCAATCTCGATACGGGCGAATCGCAATGGTCGGTCAACGCCGTGCGCGATTTTGACCTGCCTTCCCAGCACCCTTTTAACTCGGTCGATATGTGGCTTGCCCGCGTTCATCCCGAGGACCGCGACAACGTACGCGCCGAGCTCGACATGGTGATACACGGCACATGGCACTTCCACTACATGCAGTATCGCGTAATGAATGCCACCGGGGCATACGCGCTTTGCGACTGCACGGGCTACCGCTTGGACGGCACCGATACCGAGCCTAACATGTACGTGGGCATTATCATCAACCGAAGCTTGGCAGATACGACCGATTCCGTAACCGGCCTGGGCGATATTCACGCCCTGGTCAACGCCATTGGCGAAATGCGTCGCGTGGCGCGCGAGGCAGGCTTTATTGCCATTAAGGTCGACGATATCGCCGAGGTCAATGCCCGCTTTGGATTCGATGCAGGCGACCGTGTGCTCGCCGAAAGCGCCGCCTGCCTCATGGATTGTTCGCGCGGCAAGGGCCGCCTGTTCCGCTCGACGGGGCCAACGTTCGTGGCGCTTTTCGATGAGCTCGGCCCCGAGGCAATCGACGAGCTCGCAGACGAAATCGAGCGGTTCCTGGGTTCTCCTGTGCTCATCGGCTCGCTTGAATATCAGCCACCCATTCGTGTGGCCACGCTTCATCTGGACGCTGTCGATCGACAGCCCGTTTCCATTTTGAACGAGCTCAAAGCGTTGCTTAAAGAGGCACCGCAAGTACCAGGCACCAAGCTGGACTAGCGTTGTGGGGCGCGATGTGAAACACAAGCCGTTTCACATCGCGCCCCACGCCATCTACCCTCTCGTGCGATAATCCTCCGCAGAAGTCACCGACAGCAGAGGGAGTTTGCGATGAAAGTTCTTTTGGTCAATGGCAGCCCCAAGGCAAACGGCAACACCGCCCGCGCACTCGCCGAGGTCGCCGAGCAGCTCAATGCCGAAGGCATTGATACCGAGGTGTTTCAGCTGGGCGCCAAGCCCATTCGCGATTGCATCGGTTGCGGCCAGTGCGGCAAACTTGGCAGTCGCTGCACCTTTGACGATGACGTGGTGAACGAGCTCATCGCTGCCGCCGAGCAAGCAGATGGTTTTGTCTTTGGCTCACCCGTCTACTATGCGCACCCCAGCGGACGCATCCTTTCGGCCCTCGATCGCGCCTTCTATGCAGGCGGGCATGCCTTTGAGCACAAACCCGGCGCCGCGGTCGCCGTCGCCCGTCGCGGCGGCACGTCAACCACGTTCGATGTGCTCAACAAGTACTTCACCATTAAGCAAATGCCCGTAGTTGCTTCCACCTACTGGAACAACGTGTTTGGCCGCGTGCCCGGCGACGCCGATGGGGACGCCGAAGGCCTTGCCACCATGCGAAATATCGGCAAAAACATGGCGTGGCTCCTGCGCTGCATCGAGGCAGGACAGGCCGCCGGCATCAACGCACCCGAGGCAGATCACGCAACGACCAACTTCATTCGATAGAGCGGCGGAACCATGAATATTCAAATCTTCGGGACTAAGAAGTCGTTCGACACCAAAAAGGCCCAGCGCTATTTTAAGGAGCGCCGCATTAAGGTGCAGTTTATCGACCTTAAGGAAAAGGAGATGAGCAAGGGCGAGCTCACGAGCGTGATGCAAGCGGTCGGCGGCATCGACAAGCTGCTCAACCCCAAAGCCAAGGACGAGGAAACGCTCGCGCTCATCCAGCACCTTACCCCCAGTCAGCGCTTCGACAAGCTGCTCGAGAACCAGCAGGTCTTGGCCGAACCCATCGTGCGCAACGGCAAAAAGGCCACCGTCGGTTATTGCCCCGATGTATGGGGAGCCTGGGAGTAGCTTGTGTTATTTGCCGGCGCGTGGGTATAAGAGCAGGCGTTTGGCATAAGATTCAACTGTAAGCCATGTCTAACAAAGGAGGGCACATGCCCAACAAACCCGTGAAGATCATCATGCTTACCGGATACCTCGGTGCCGGCAAGACCACGCTGCTCAACCACATCCTCGCTAACGACGGCGGTATCCGCGCCGCCGTGATCGTCAACGATATCGGCGAGATCAATGTGGACGCCAGCCTTATCGCCGACGGCGGCCTTTCCGAGACCGACGACCTCATCCCGCTCACCAACGGCTGCATCTGCTGCACGCTTTCGGATGACCTGGCCAACCAGCTGCAGGGCATCGCCGATTCGGGCAACTTCGATTACATCATCATCGAGGCCTCGGGCATTTGCGAGCCCATCCCCATCGCCTACACCATCTCGAGCTTCTGCGACGAGGCCAAGGTGGGCGGCGAGCCTAAGCTCGCGCTCGACAACATCGTGGCCGTGGTCGACTGCGCCCGCATGTACGACGAGTTCAACGGCGGTCGCGACCTACTGGCCGAGGATATCGACGAGGACGACATCGAGAGCCTGCTCATCCAGCAGATCGAGTTCTGCTCCACGCTCATCCTCAACAAGACCGATACCGTGACGCCCGAGCAGATCGCCGAGCTTAAGGCCATCGTGCGCAGCCTGCAGAAGGACGCTGTGATTGTCGAGGCTCAAAACGGCGAGGTCCCCATGGAGGAGCTGCTCGACACCGACCGCTTCGACTTTATGCGCGCCTACAACTCCGCCGCCTGGATCGAGGCCATGGAGCATCCCGAGGAGCACGACGACCCCGAGGTGCTCGAGTACGACATCGAGACCTTTGTGTACTCGCGCCGCAAGCCGTTTGACCTGCAGAAGTTCACCGATTTTGTTGAGCAGGAGTGGCCCGACGAGGTCATTCGCGTCAAGGGTCCGCTGTGGCAGACCGGCGATCCGGACATGTGCTACATGTTTGAGCAGGCCGGCCACCAGATGCGCCTGATGGAGAACGGCCTGTTTGTCGACTCGGCGCCCGAAGGCGAGAAGCAGAAGATCATCGACGAGAACCCCGAGATCATGCAGATTTGGGACGACGAGACGGGCGACCGCATGACGAGCCTGTGCATCATCGGCCGTCACATGGACAAGGATGCGCTCATCGCCTCCCTCGATGCCTGCCTGACCGACTGGCACCGCGCCTAGGTTTATCCAAGCGGACATTTTTCCGCCTACGTAACCGCCAAACCACCACGAAGGTGTCCCCTTCGTGGTGGTTTTTCATTCCGATCCAAGGAGATCCATGTTCAACATTGTGCTGTATGCGCCCGAGATTCCGGCCAATACGGGCAATATCGGCCGTACCTGCGTGATTACCGGTACCCGCCTGCATCTGGTGGAGCCACTGGGCTTTTCGCTCGACGACAAGACGGTACGTCGCGCCGGTCTGGGCTACTGGCAAAACTTGGACGTGACGACCTATGCCAGCTGGGAGGATTTCCTTGCGCGCAACGACCTCTCCCCCGCCGACGAGCGCCTGCATCTGCTGACCAAAAAGGCGCGCCGCACCTATGCGCAAAGCACCTACCGCGACGGCGACTACTTAGTCTTTGGCAGCGAGAGCTCGGGCATTCCCGAGCCGCTGCTTGCCGCGGCGCCTGAGCGTTGCGAGCGCATCCCCATGCTGCGCGATTGTGACTCACTCGATAACGCCGAGGCTTGGGAAGCTCACGAGGAATCGCTGGGGCATACCGAGGACAGCCACGAGGCCATCCTTCAGCAGGACATCTGCGGCAACTTCGTCAACCCGGACGACTACCGCATCAGCGCACTCAACCTCTCCAACAGCGCCGCCATCGTCCTCTACGAAGCCCTGCGCCAAACAGGCTTTGCCGGCATGTAGCAAACCAGCCATTTGGGGACGGGGTAGAAATGGCAGATTTTTAAACCCTCTAACCCTTGACAAATTGGTTTTGGCATCAATGCGACAAAGGGACTGTTCATTTGTCACATTGATGCTCTGAATAACGAACCATTGCTTTTAATCAGAATTAACTAGAATAAAATGAAGTTAAACGGCGGTGTGAAAGGAGAGCCTTGTGAAATATCTCGAGAACCCGTTTACCCCCAGTTTTGGTGAGGTTCCTGCCCATCTCGCTGGCAGACAACAGATTATTCGGGATTTGGACCGTGCCTTCTTGAGCCAGCGTAGGCGCCCAGAATTGACCTCGATCTTCTCAGGCGCGCGTGGAACCGGTAAAACCGCTCTCATGTCGTCGCTCGCGACGAGGGCGGAATCCCACGGCTGGATAGCCGTAAAGGCGACCGCGCTCCCGGGAATGCTTGAGGAAATCGAGTTCGGGGCGAAACGTGCCGCAGGTCATCTCATCGACCCGTCTCACAACTTCGAAGTCACCGGTCTCGGAATTGCACCGCTCGGCAGCATCGAGGTCAATCGCGTTCACGATGCCTCAACCTGGCGTTATCGCATGAGCGACATCATCGACCAGCTCAACGAGGCGGGCACCGGTCTGCTCGTCACGGTTGACGAGGTGGACCCGACACTCGACGAGATGATTCAGCTCGCAGCGACGTATCAGCACTTTGTGACCGATGGGAAACGCGTCGCCCTGCTCATGGCGGGACTTCCCAATAACGTCTCGACGTTGCTGAACCACAAGACGGTCTCGTTCCTTCGCCGTGCCCAACAATATCATCTGGGTCGCATTGCCGACTATGACGTACGCGAGGCCTTGATTCGCACAATCCAAGAAAACGATCGCCTGGCAGATACTGAGGGAATCGATAGAGCCGTTCGCTCGATCTCTGGTTTTCCCTTCCTATTGCAACTCGTAGGCTACCGTGCCTGGGATCTCACAAGCGATTCGAAGGAAATCTCGTCACGCGACTTTGACCTGGGAATCAAAATCGCGCGCGACGAGATGGACGACCGAATCCTCGCGGCAACCTATCGGGAACTCACTGCAGAGGACAAGCGATTCCTCATCGCCATGCTCGATGACGAGGAAGAATCCACCACCGCTGACCTTGTCGAGCGCCTTAAGCGTTCGCCGCAGCAGGTCTCCCGCTACCGACGTCGCATGATAGATGCCGGCATCATCGGGGAACGAGGACGGGGGCTCGTCGCATTTGAATTGCCATTCTTCCGCGACTATCTCGCGGCTCAATGCGTGAAATAGGCATCAATGAGGCAAAGGGGCTGTCCCTTTGTCGCATTGTCTATAGGTAGCGGCCGGTAATGCTCTTGGAGCAGGCAGCGATGTCGCCCGGCGTGCCGGCGCAGACGATTTGCCCGCCCGCGTCGCCACCGCCCGGGCCCATGTCGATCACGTAATCGGCGTTACGGATAAGGTCGAGGTCATGCTCGATCACGACAACTGTGGCGCCCTTGGCAACGAGGCCGTCAAACACGCTCAGCAGTACCTGAACATCGAGCGGATGCAGGCCAATCGTGGGCTCATCGAACACGAATACGGCATCATCCTGCACGCGGCTCATCTCGCTCGCGAGCTTAAGGCGCTGTGCCTCACCGCCCGAAAGCGCCGGCGTGGGCTCGCCAAGCGTGAGATAACCCAGGCCCAGGTCGTGCAAGGTCTGCAAACGCGTCTGAACCTTCTTGAGTCCCACCGTGGCGTCGAGCGCCTCATCCACACTCATATCCATGAGCTGCGGCAACGTAAGCAGGCTCCCGTCCTTGCCCTCGCGATGGATATGCGAGGCGGCCTCGGCGTAGCGCGAACCGCGACATGCCGGGCAGACGATCTCGACATCGGGCAAAAACTGCACGTCGAGCGATATAGAGCCCGTGCCATCGCACGTAGGGCAGCGCAAGGCGCCGGTGTTGTAGCTAAAGGCGCCCGCCTTGTAGCCGGCTGCCTTAGCCTCGGACGTACGGGCGAAGGCGCGGCGCAGCTCATCATGGATGTCGGCATAGGTCGCCACCGTCGAGCGCACGTTGGCGCCGATAGGTGTAGCGTCAATCAGGTTTGCGCGTGCGATACCCTCGGCGTCGACCCAGCGCACATGGCTTGGCAGGCGCTCGCCAGTTGCCCGAGCCTTGAGCGCCGGGATGAGCGTCTCGAGCACCAACGTCGTCTTGCCCGAGCCCGAAACGCCCGTCACCGCAACGAGACGGCCGCGCGGGATATCGACTTCGAGCGGTTTAACGGTGTGGATAGCATTGGTCGCCATACGGATATGGCCCTGGTCGAACATTTCGTCGTCAGTCACCTGCGGACGCAAGCGCTTGGGCTCTGAGCGCAAAAACGGCGCGATGCGGCTGCTCTGCGATTGCTCGACCTCGTCTACCGTACCGGCAGCGATCACGTTACCGCCGCCTGCTCCGGCGACGGGGCCCATCTCGACCAGGTAGTCGGCTTCCGCCAGCACACGCGTATCGTGGTCGACAACAACTACGGTGTTGCCGTCATCCACCAGATCGCGCATTACGCCCACCAGGCCGTCGACATTGGCAGGATGCAAGCCAATCGAAGGCTCGTCCAGCACATAAAGCACGCCTGTCGATCGATTGCGCACCACGCGAGCAAGCTGCACGCGCTGGCGTTCACCCGTGGAGAGCGTGGCACCGGCGCGGTCGAGTGAAAGGTAATCGAGACCCAGGTCGACCAGACGACGGGCCGCGCCCAAAAACGAATCGCAGATATCCGTCGCCATGGGCTGCATCTCGGTCGGCAAGGATGCGGGCACCCCGCGCACCCACTCAATCGCATCACCAAGCGTCATGGCCGCGGCCTGCGCCAGATTGACACCACGCACCTGGGGCTGGCGCGCAGCCTCGGAAAGACGCGTGCCGCCGCAATCACGGCATGGCCCCTCGCGCAGAAAGCGCGCAACGCGTTTTAAGCCCTTATCGTCCTTGACCTTGGCGAGCGCATTCTCGACGGTATAGACGGCGTTGTAATAGGTAAAGTCGAGCGGCGTGGCGCCCTCGCCATTTTTGGGAACGTAGAGAATGTGCTTCTTAACCGCCGGGCCGTGGAACACGATGTCGCGCTCTTGAGGAGTGAGCTGGTTAAACGGCACATCGGTGCGCACGCCCATCTCGCCAGCCACCTGCTTCATCAGATCCCACATGAGCGTGCCCCAGGGAAGCACCGCGCCCTCGTTGATGGTCTTTGACTCGTCGGGCACCAGGCTCGCTTCGTCCACCTCGCGCATGACACCGGTGCCGCCGCAAGTAGGGCACGCGCCGCCGCTGTTAAAGGCAAGGTCTTCGGCGCTCGGGGCGTAGAACTCGCGGCCGCATGTCGGACACGTGAGCGACAGGCCCGCAGCTACGTTAAGGCTCGGCTCCACACGCGCCCCGCAATGCGGGCACACGTGATGGGCGCAACGGCTAAAGAGCAGACGCAGGCTGTTGTTGAGCTCGGTCATGGTACCAAAGGTCGAGCGCACGCCCGGCACGCTGGGGCGTTGATGCAATGCGAGCGCCGCCGGCACGTGCAGAACCTCGTCCACCTGGGCGTGTTCGGCCTGCGTCAGACGACGGCGGGTATAGGTGCTGAGCGCCTCAAGATAGCGACGCGAGCCCTCGGCATAAAGAACCCCCAGCGCCAGCGAACTCTTGCCCGAGCCCGACACGCCGGCAATGCCCACAAGCCTTCCCAGTGGAATATCGATATCGATGTCTTTGAGGTTGTGCACGCGCGCGCCACGCACCTCGATAGCCTGCGGGCTCATCTTCTGTTCCGTCACCTTTATCACCCTACTCATGCCATAAAACTCGATCGCGGATGTACTCGCCCAGCATGGGCACGGTAAACCGGACGAGACCGTATCCGGCAGCCCCGATGACGCGCTCGCGAATCAGGCTTGCGCGATATTTACTCGCCCAGCTCTGGGTGCGATCGCAGCGCTCAATGACATCCGCCATGCGCGTCGGTTTGCCCTCGTCAACCGCCATGGCCTCGATAAAGAGGCGCTGTGGACTGCGCAGCCCGTAATACAGGGGCGCGTCGACCGCTTCGTAGAACTCGGAGACGGCATCCGCATGGCCATCCTCGACATCGCGCCTTTCGATGACCTGCGAGCCACGCCGGACGGCAGAGCGCCACATGTAATATCCCACCAGCTGAACCATATAGGGATGCCCCATGCTCTTGCGCGCCGCAAGGTCCGCCGTCCCCGCGTCCACGTAAAGACCAGCGTCCTTGACCGTCTGGATATACGAATCGCGCACCTTGGGCAAGGATATCGCCCCCAACGTACGCTGCTGGGCACGCCGTAAAAACGTTACGCTCGGCTCTTCGAGCAGATCGTCAACCATACTGGGTAAGCCGGCGAACACCAGCGCAAGGCCGCGCTGCTCGCTATCGGGCAAGCCCGTAGCATCCTGGTCTCCGAGCACCTGCTGATAGAGAACGGCAAGAGCCGCCAGTTCCTCGATAGACGCCGATTGCGCCTCGTCAATCGCAAACAGTATGCCCTTGCCTGGACCGAGCTTCTTGAGGCGCTCGTTGACCAGCCCTCGCAACGTTTCGCCCTTTGCCCGCGCCGCCTCGACCGACATCCGGCCAAACGACGGACCGAACTCCATTGACGTCACAACGGGCTTATTCGAGCGAAGCGCGTCGGCCAAGCGGTCGCATAAGCCAAGCGAGGCGGAATCGGAGACAACCGCCCATCCGCGCTCGTTGGCGAGACGTTGCAGTTCCCGCAGGAGAACCGTCTTGCCACAGCCGCGGTTTCCCGTAATGAGCATGAGCCTGCCCGGCGCTCCGGCGCCGTTATCGAGTCCTTCCTCGAAATCTTCGATGACCGACTCGCGGCCGATGAGTATCGGAGGCCGCTTGCCAGCCGTGGGCTTAAAGGGATTTGGATTCATGTCGGCCTCCTCGGATTGGCAAACCCCGGTAATAGTTATACCAACTTGTACCGAGTTATACCAATAGCATATGACAAAGGGGCTGTCCCTTTGTTACATGTGGCCGAAAAACTCCGCGTCTGCTGCTCGCCAGGGGCGAAAGGTGGCGGGATCGACCTTTACGTGCGCTGCGGCGGGGACGTCGCACCATTTGACCGTGTAACCGGCGCCGTGAGAGCAAAAGACCGAATCGGGCGTGTTGGGCAGATCGGCCTCTGGCTCATAGGCGGCAGTCTCGATGACGCGCTCGGCATCATGACAAGCCGCATAGCCGGCGAACTCCAGGTACAGATGTCCGCGACCGCTCGTGTAGGCAGCCACCTCCAGCGCGTAATCCTGCACCTCAGACGCCGGAACGCACCCACTGAGGGTCGCGCGCTCCCCTGCCATCACAGGAGGTTCGTATTCGGCACCCATGCGCGTAAGATCGGCAAGCGCACGGCCCACGCACTCGCCTGGCACGTCGAGCTCAAAGCGATACCACGGCTCCAGCAGCACGGCGGCGCCCATCGCCCGTGCCTCCATAAGTCCCTGGCGAATGGCACGGTATGTAGCCTGGCGAAAGTCCCCGCCCTCGGTATGCTTGGCATGCGCGCGGCCACCCGTGAGCGTGATGCGCATGTCGGTGATGGGAGAGCCCGTGAGCACGCCCAAGTGCTCGCGCTCCATG